>JAEUUU010000110.1 GCA_016787345.1 Saprospiraceae bacterium
GGGGGCACCCGCACGCCTTTGGGGACGGAAAAACACAGGCCCATGGCTTCTCCGGGGTTGTGGTACGGGTCCTGGCCCAGAATAACCACCTTCACCTTGTCGAACGGCGTATGGTTGAAGGCGTTGAAAATCAGCGGCCCCGGTGGATAAACCGTTTTTCCGGCGCGCCTTTCTTCCACCAAAAAGGTCTTGATGGCAGTGAAATAAGGCTGCTGGAATTCATCGGCCAAAACGGCTTTCCAACCGGGTTCGATCTGTACGTTGTCGACTTTTTCGGACATGCGAGATGGGCTTTGTGGGGCAAGTTACTGGCTGGAATGCCGTAACTTTGAAATATTTCCGGATAAAATTCTCACCTATGTACACCCGCCTGTTTATGCTTTTCAGCCTGATTGCCCAGATCAATTACGCTCAGGTATTTTATATCCGCTTCCCAGACGATGTCAATACAACTGTGTGCAACATATCCTTTGATTTCGGGGAGCCCGTGTTTTTCAACCCGGACGGTCTGGAATTGATCGTCGACTACACCGATGCGCAAATATTTCCTGTGCCTGATGCCTGCCTGATCATTGATCGCAACTGGCGGATATTGCGGGCAGATACGTACGATCCTTCGTTGCCCTGCGATCAGGTGCCCAACCCAACGCCCAATCTGATAGCCGGCCACCCCGATAATTTGCCCGGCCCGGTCGTTGCTCCCTTGGGCGCCGCGGCGCCCTGGGAACCTACCTGGTCCAATATTTTGCCTTTTGATCCCCTGCCCACATCGTTCAGCGTGTTTTGGAACGAATTTGCCAACTGTTATCAATACAACCAGCGCATAAAAGTAACCGACCTTGTGCCGCCAGTTATTGGGCAGGATTGCCCGGTGCTGCCGATTGTATGGACCGACTCTTCGGCCAACGATCCCGATTTATGGCACGCGGCCTATTGGCAGGGGCCTTTTACGGGCAGCGACGACCTCAAAGAAGGCGAAGTTGAGTTGTCCCTTGCGGCAACGGACAGTTGTTATGGCGCGAATGTGAATATCGCATACCTGCTTTTCCTCGATCTCGATCAGGACGGAACGATGGAGTCGGTGGTGAACAGCATGAACCCGCCTCCGCCGGGCATGGTTCGGTACAACAATGCCAACACACCGAATGGCGCCGGCGGAGAGCTTCGGCAGTTTGATCAGCGCAACGTACCCGCCGCCGAGTTATATGCCTTTGGTACAGACTGGGCGGTCGATGGAACGAATCGCACGGCCACTGTGCGATGGAAAACACTTGCCGGGAGTGTAAGCGTGCCGCCGCAATTGCCGCCGGGTACGCACAAAATCCGATGGATTGCCGGCGATCCTTGTGGTAATCAGAGCATTTGTGAGTATTCATTTACGATCGAAAATCCGCTTTCCGGTTCCCTGAGCCCTGAGGGGCAGCGTGCCGGCGTTTATTTGTACGCTCCGGAACCCAATCCGGCTGTCGAACAGTTTGATATCCGATTTTACCTGCCGGAAGCCAGTCAGGCAGGACTGTACATTCGCGACGTAAGGGGCGTTCCGGTATGGTCGAACCGCGAGTACCGGGCCGGGGGCGAACACCGCATTCAATGCACGAAGCAGATGCTTGGCTGTCAGGGCGGCGTCTTTTGGGTGATTCTTGAAACGCCAGAAGGCTTCGCCGTTCGAAAGTTAATCTTGAAGTAGTGTGCAGAAGATTTTACTTTTGCGCTGCCAAAAAGGCCGGGTCCCATAGCTCAATGGATAGAGCACCTGCCTTCTAAGCAGGCGGTTACAGGTTCGACCCCTGTTGGGATCACTTCACAAAAAAGCCCGCTCCGAATGTTCGGAGCGGGCTTCGTATTTGATTGACAGCCAGTTATTTCTTAAAAACCAATGTGCTTGCAACGATATCGTGCAAGGCTTGCCGGCGTTCGGTAAAGGCCGCCATGATATAACCGATGAGCAGCGTCAGGCTCGAAAGGTATTTGGCAAAATGCCGACCGGTGGCGCGGGCAAAAGTGATTCGCCCGCCGTTCAGGTCGGTAACTTTGAGGCCTAGCGCCATTTTGCCCAGTGTGGCCTGATTTTCCGACGATTCCATGTAGGCGAAATAGAGCCAGTTGATTACCATGCTCAGAATCATGCCCGGTAGAAGGGTCATGTAAAATTCCATCAAGCTGGCCAGGGCGCCTTCTTCGTCGAAGGGATCCAATTCCGGTTGGGTAAAACTGTTGGTCTGGAAAAAAATCGTCGTCAGAATGTTGGAGGCGATGCCCAGAATGATGCTGTCGATCAGCATGGCGACAAATCGCTCCCAAAAACCTGCGTAGCGCAGTGGAGGAGCTTGGTCTGGCACGTCGAGGATGCTGAAATTGGTTTCTTCCATGGTTTGAATTGTTTATTCGGGTGAATGTTTGCAGGAGCGAATCTACTGCTCCGGTTCTAATATTCGCCTAAAATAGCCTGCACCAGATTGTCCCAGGAAAAGCGCTTTTTCTCCTGTCGCACGCCTTCCAGCATGGATGCGGCCCTTTGTTTTTCGAAAAAATCATGCATCGCTGCTGCGATGGCCGCGGCATCCGGTGCAACCACATAACCGGATACGCCGTGGGTGACGATTTCCGGCAGTCCGCCTACGTCGGTTACGATCATGGGCTTTTCGAAATGATAGGCGATCTGGGAAATACCGCTTTGCGTGGCGGTTTTATACGGCTGAACCACCAGATCGGCAGCGCAGAAATAATATCGGACCCGATCGGCAGGGATAAAATCAGTAAAAACGTGTACCCGGTCGCCGAGCTGATGTTGTTCGATGATCGATTGGTAACGCGACCAGTCTTCGTAAGGTTCACCAGCGATAATCGCTTGAATAGAAGGCGTTTGTGCCAGAGCATGCAGCAACAGGTCGAGCCCTTTGTAAGCCCTGATAAACCCGAAAAACAAAACGACCCTGGCATCGGCCGCCAGGCCCAACTCGTGCCGGGCAGTGTCGCGGCCGACCGGTTTTCCATACGAATCGTAAATAGGGTGGGGGGCAAAACGCACGTTTCGTTCGGTCGCCAGGGGTCTTTTGGCAGCCGGCAGAAAACCGATGATCTCTTGTCCGACCGACCGTGACATCACTACAAAATCGTTGCAGGCGCGTACAAAATAGCGGGCAAAGGCACGGTCGCCGGGGCGCTTTTCATGCGGCACGATGTTGTCGACCAGGCCGTTGACCCTGAATTTTTTTCGGGACCAAAACCGCGCCACCCGTAATACTGTGCCCAGACACGGCCCCATAAACGGCAGCCAAAAGCGCACAATCACCAGATCCGCCTTTTCTCGCGCCAGGGCGATGCCCGAGAAGAGCCAGTTGAGCGGATTGACGGAGTTCAGTTTGGTCTCGATCCGGAGGCCTGCTGGCGCCGGATCGTCGGTGTACTGGCTTTTTCCGGGAAAAAGAAAAGAAGGGTACTGGACGCGAAAACTGTACAAAACCACTTCATGGCCTTGTTCTTGCAAAGCCTGTGCAAGCCGTTCGGAAGAGGCGGCAATACCGCCGCGCAGCGGGTGGGCGGGGGAGATGAGGACTATTTTCACGCCGTATCAGATTTCTTGCTCAATCAAATATTCATCCCGCCTGGGTGAATTCCGGTTGATCATTTCGGCTAAAAAACCCGCCAGAAACAGCTGCACGCCGACGATGAGCGCCAGTATGCCGAAGAAAAAAGCCGGCCGGTCGGCGATGCCCCATTGCTGGTAAAACACTTTGGAGATCGTCAGCCACAACAAACTGCCGAAACCGGCCAAAAACGACAGGACGCCCATGGTGCCGAAAAAGTGCATGGGCCGTTTGCCGAATTTGCCGACGAAATAGATCGAAAGCAGGTCGAGAAAGCCGTTGACGAATCGTTCCCAGCCGAATTTGGAGTAGCCGTATTTGCGCGCCCGGTGCTCCACTACTTTTTCCCCGATGCGGCCGAAGCCGGCCCATTTGGCAATGACCGGGATGTAGCGGTGCATTTCGCCGTATACTTCCACGGTTTTGACCACGTCGCGGCGGTAAGATTTGAGTCCGCAATTAAAGTCGTGCAGGTAAATGCCGCTCATGCGGCGCGTTACGGCGTTGAACAGTTTGGTCGGGAAAGTCTTGGTCCAGGGGTCGTAACGTTTCTTTTTCCAGCCGCTGACGAGGTCGAAACCATCCTCCACGATCATGCGGCGCAGGTCGGGAATTTCGTCCGGGCTATCCTGCAGGTCGGCGTCCATGGTAATGACCACATCGCCCTTTGCTGCATGAAATCCCGTGTGCAAAGCGGCCGATTTGCCGTAGTTACGGCGGAATTTGAAGCCTCTGACGCGCGGATTGGCGTTTTTTAACGCATTGATCACGGCCCAGGAGCCATCGGTACTGCCATCGTCGATGAACAGGATTTCGTATTCCAATCCTTCATTTTCACAAACCCTGCGAATCCAGGCTTCGAGTTCGGGCAGGCTTTCCGCTTCGTTGAGGAGGGGTATGACGAGTGATAATTGCATGGCAAATGACTGTCGACAGGTGGTCAGGCGTGTGGTTACAGGTCGAATTTGGTCAGCGGGTTGGGCCGGATTTGTTTTTTCGGCGGCGCATGTTCGTCGCGCTCTACGAACACCGGCAACAAAGGTGCGGAATCTTTGCCGACCGGTATGGCAAATTGCCGGTGCCACGATTTTTCTTTCAACATGGCGCCCCAGCGCTGGAAAAGTTGCTCCTGTTGCGTTGCGTCGAGTTTGGGATTTTTATCATAAAACCCTTTTTCCGCGCGCTGCCGGCGCGCTTCGAACAGCGAAACCGCACAAGCCACCGAGATATTCAGGCTTTCCGCAAAACCGGCCTGCGGGATCAAAAAATTGCCGTCGGCCAGGGCCAGGGCTTCGCTGCTGATACCTTCGTCTTCGTTGCCGAACAGCAGGGCGGTCGGCTGGGTAAGATCGAGGCTGTACAGCGACTGGCTGTCTTCGCCCAGGCGGGTGGCCAGAATGCGGCCATAGCGCTCGCGCACCCTGCGGAAACATTCCTCCAGATCGTCGAAAACGTACACGTCGATCCATTTAAAGGTGCCGGCCGAAGTCCGTTTGCCCAAAATCAGGCCGCGCTTGTCGAGGTATTGTTTGGTGTACAAAACAAATACCTCCCTTATGCCCACGGCGTCGCAGGAACGCAGTACCGCGCTGATGTTGAGCGGATCGAAGATGTTTTCCAGCACCACCGTCAGGTCGGGCTGACTCTGGCGGATGACGTCTCTTATCTTTTTTTCGCGTTCGGGCTGCATGGGTGTTGGTTTTTGGGTTTTGGGCGTTGGGTTTTGGTAAAAGGAGGGTGGTTGCTCTTGGTGTGGGTGTTGGTTTTTGGGTTTTGGGCGTTGGGTTTTGGTAAAAGGAGGGTGGTTGCTCTCGGTGTGGGTTTTGGGAGTTGGGTTTTGGTCGTTGGGTTTTGGTAAAAGGAGGGTGGATGCTCTCGGTGTTGGGTGTGGGTTTTGGGTGGGTTTTATTCGGTGGAGGGGACGAAGCGGCCGTTTTGAAATTTGAGGATAAAAACAAACTTGTTTTCCAGGTAATCATAACGGCCGGCGTTGGTGTCGGGGTTGCCATCCTTGTAAACCGGGCTGAACTGGAAGCGGGTGCGAAGGCCCCTGAATTGCTCGCGCGATATTTTTTCGGGGAATGAAAGCCCGTATTTGCGCAGCATTTTACCGGTAAAAAGCGTCACGTCGTATCCGTTGAACGCATCCTCGTCGGGTAAAGTGCCATAAGCCTCATAAAATGCCTGCTGGAATTCCATGACTTCGGGCGACTGGTAGTCGATAAAAGTCGGAGTAGGGATTTTGACGTTGAGGGCGCTGTAAAATTCCGGCTCTATGTTTTCGTAACCTAGCCATTGGGGCATGCCGTACACTTCGACGCTGGCCGAGCCTTTTACGGCGCGCAGTTTTCTCAAAAACGCCATCACGAAGTCCTGACTCGACCACGAAGGCAGCACAAACACCGTGGTGCGGCCGGCGCGCAGATAGGAAGCCAGGTTGGCGTTGTCGAAATTGGTGGTGGCGTCGGGCACCACGAGTTCGGTGAAGCGGGAGCCGCCGAGTGCGGCATTCTGGTTTTGAAAATAAGAGAGTCGTTCGACTTCTTTTTGTTTGCACACCAATACGACCTGCTCGGGCCGGTGCGTGCGCCGTATGTCGCGGGTAATGGCTTCACAGTGGCTTCGCAGGGAGGGGTTGAATTGCAGGAAGCCGGGGTTTTGGGCGGTCAGGTCTTCGTTGGGGCTTTCGGGCGATACGAGAATTTTGCGGTTCGCGCGGGTGCGGGCAGCCAGCAGGCTGACGTGGCTCGACCGGATCGGCCCGATGTACACCTGCGGTTTGTCGAACCGGGAGCCGTTCATAACGGTCTGAAAATCAGCGTCGGAAGCCTGCGTGTCGTACAGGTCGACCACGAGTGTGAGCCGGTCTTCTTCCGAGAGTTTTTTCAGGGCCAGTTGGGCGCCGCCATAGAATTGAACAGCCAGCCGGCTTTTTTCCGGCACCGTCGTGCCATCGAACTGATTGCTGAGAAAAGGCAGCAGCAGCCCGATCTGATAGGTCTGGCCGGGTGCAGTTGTGTTGCCGGGTGCGGGTTTGTCATTGCCGATCGGCGGTTTGGGCTGGCCGGGGCTGGTCCAGCGGATCGTATCCATCGGCTCGTTTTTCGGGCGCTCGGCGCCGGGTTTGCCGGGCTGGGTCGGAGGCTTCGATACGGTGGGTTTGGCGCTGCCACAGGATTGCAGAATAAACAACGTGGCCCAAAGGAAGACAAGGACCCACAATGGGTTGTTTTTCATAAGTTTAGTTTTAGATCAACGATCAGCCGCCGGCTTTTTTGGTTTTTGAATAGCCCAGATCGATCAGGATTTTCAGCACTTTATCGCGGTGATCGCCCTGAATGATAATAATGCCGTCTTTGGCGTTGCCGCCGGTGGCGCATTTGTTTTTCAACATTTTTGCCAAAGCCTCCAGTTCTTCATCGGGGCCGGCGTAGCCTTTTATTACGGTGGCTTCTTTTCCGCCTTTGATGCGTTCAAGCCAGATGCGGAGGTTCTGTGAGGCTGGGGGAGGGGCTTCTACGGGTGTGTCGTCGAAGTCGTTGGGGCGGTAATCGGGATCGGTGGAAAAGACGAATCCGCCCTGGCCGGGTTTGTTGTTTTTACGCATGATCTTGATGGTCAGGAGGTTTTGGGTATCAGTATTTTGAGGGATTTGGGTCGCATTTCGAAATGAAGCTCGCCGCTGATTTTCATGCCTTCGCCATCCAGGTGCACGAAGTTTTCGCCCGGGCAGCGTATGGTCAGTTGGGAGGTTTGGAAATGTTCGACAAAAGATTCGTCGTACAAACTCCCGTTGAGCGTAGCCGGCAGCGCGGCAAAGTATTGCCAACGCGGCGCGTCTTTGAGCAGAACGACGTTGAACAAACCATCGTCCAGCTGGGCATCCGGGGCGATTTGAACGTTGTAGCCGTACATGGGACCGTTGGCGACAGCCGCCACGAAACACTTTTCGGTTACGGTACGCCCGTCGGCCTCGATACTGCATTCTCGCGAAGTATAGCTGAGGCCTGCCTCCAGCGATTTGAGGAAGTAAGGCAGCAAGCCTCTTTTTTCCTGATTGCGCATCAGATTCGATACCAGTCCGTCGAACCCGATACCGGCGACGTTGAAAAAAGGCCGGCCATTGAGTGTGCCGGAATCAATTACAGCAGTGTTGGCATAATTGATCAGGCGGATGGCCTGGTCGAGATTGCGACCGTAACCGAGATGGGTAGCCAGGCCGTTGCCCGAGCCGGCCGGCACAACGCCCAGCGTGGCGCCGGAGCCGATCAGGGCGGCGCCCACTTCGTTGATGGAGCCGTCGCCGCCCACGGCAACAACGATATCGTATTGTTCTTCCAGCGCTTTGCGGGCGAGCTCGGTCGCGTGGCCGGCGTATTCCGTGTGCCAGATACCGTATTCGAACAGTTTATGGTTGAGGTTTTTATCAACGCTGGTTCGAATGCGGCGCTGAAAATTGACCCCTGCTTTTGGATTGACAATAAAAACGATGCGTCGGGGCCGCATGAGCTCGGCCAGCAAGGCATTTTTAAAGTATGGATGGGCTTCCTTGAGTTCTTCCATGGTTATAATTGTTCTTTCCGGGCATGAACGTAGTTGCGCCAGCGGTCCAGCACATTTTGCATGTCGTCCGGGAGGGGCGATTCGAAGCGCACGTGTTCGCCGGTACGCGGATGGGTGAAGCCCAGCACCTTGGCGTGCAGCGCCTGCCGGGGCAGGAGGGAAAGGCATTCTTCCACGAAATTTTTGTATTTGCTGTACACGGTGCCTTTCAGGATTTGGTTACCGCCATAGCGCGGATCGCCGAAGAGGGTGTGGCCGATGCTTTTCATGTGCACGCGTATCTGGTGCGTTCGGCCGGTTTCCAGTTGGCA
This sequence comes from Saprospiraceae bacterium, assembly GCA_016787345.1. GTDB lineage: Bacteria > Bacteroidota > Bacteroidia > Chitinophagales > Saprospiraceae > M3007. Next base: position 8,465 of record JAEUUU010000110.1, read on the forward strand.
TTCGATGAGAGTGACGTAGTGAAAACGTTCGAGCACCCGCCAGTGTGTGACGGCGTGTTTGCCGTCTTCGCCTTCCGGAAATACCATAAAAATGCGCCGGTCGTTGGGGTTTCGCCCGATATTGGCGATTACCGTGCCGCTGTCGGCGGCAGGGTCGCCCCACACCAGCGCCTGGTATCGGCGTTCGATGGTGTGGTGGAAAAACTGATTGGCCAGGTGCGTCATGGCATATTCGTTTTTGGCGATGACCATAAGGCCGGTCGTGTCTTTGTCGATGCGGTGTACGATACCCGGCCGGTCGGGTTCGTTGCCTTCCTTGACGGGCATGTTGGCCATTTGCTCGCCGAGGTGCCAGGCGACGGCGTTGACCACCGTGCCGTTGGGGATACCGACGCCTGGGTGGACGGCCATTTTGAACGGTTTGTTGATAATCAGCACGTCCTCGTCTTCGTACACGATATTGAGCGGAATGTTTTGAGGAGCGATGTCGTACCGGTCGTCCGGATTGCGCGGCAGGATGATACTGATGCGGTTGCCGGGTTTGACTTTATAATTGGGCTTTACTTCCTGATCGTTGACCAATACGGAACCCGCGCGGATGGCGGTTTGTACCTTGTTGCGGGAGCGGTTGCTCAGGCGGTCGATCAAAAACTTGTCGAGCCGGATCAGCGATTGTTTGGGGTCGGCCACCATTTCGTGGCGTTCAAAAAATTCTTCATCGCCTGCGATTTGTTCCTCCTCGGGCGTATCGGGAGCGGGTTTTGCGTTGAGGTTCTCCTCATCGGGAGGGGGGAATGACTGGGAATCGGGAGTCTGGTTCATAGCGGCGACAGGACAAATGGGCAGGGATCAATGTGCAAAATTAAAACAACGGAATAGCCCCGCGGTTTTTTTGTTTCTTTATCGGCCGATTTTCCCATTTTCCTTTTTTAAAATATTTTCCTAAATCTTTTTAATTCAATCCGTTATGCAAAAGCGAACGTTTCTGAAAACCGGCGTGCTTCTGGGCATTGCCGCCGCTTCCTCGTCTTTCTGGGCCGCCTGTAAAAGCGCCGCCAAAACCACTGCCGCCGCGCCGGTGCTCCCGCCGCCCAAAACCCGCCGCAGCAACCCTTTCACGCTGCCACCGCTACCGTACGATGCCGCGGCACTCGAGCCGCATATCGACAAAATGACCATGGAAATTCACCATGGCAAGCATCATCAGGCATACGTCAACAACCTGAACGATGCGGTAAAAGATACCGTATACGCCGATTACGAACTGGAAGACATCCTGTTTCGTATCACGACGGCCGACGCCGACAAAAAAATCCGCAACAATGGCGGCGGCCACTGGAACCATACTTTTTTCTGGCAATCGCTGAGCCCCGCCGCATCGGCCGGCGCGCCGTCGGGCAACCTGGCCACGTCGATCAATACGGCGTTCGGTTCGCTCGACCAGTTGAAAGAACAGTTCAACAACGCCGCCAAAGGCGTGTTCGGCTCCGGCTGGGCCTGGTTGTGTGTGGGGAAAGACAAGTCGTTGTTCGTCACCACTACCCCCAACCAGGACAATCCGCTGATGCTGCAGGTTGCCTCCAAAACCGGGACGCCTATTCTGGGTCTCGACGTGTGGGAGCATGCCTATTACCTGAAATATCAAAACAAACGCCCCGACTACGTCGCCGCTTTCTGGAATCTGGTGAACTGGAAAGAAGTGGGCATGCGGTATGAAAAAGCGATGTTCGGATAAGATTTATCCCGAATCAAAGGCGCTGAGGGGTCCATGGAGCGTTTAATATACATGCTCCGGTGCGCTCCCGGCGCCTTTGCATTTATTCCCTGCGCCCCAGGCGACTGCCCCCGGGTTCCATCAACCATATAAACCCTCATCAAACCTCATCAACCTTAAAAAAATGTTCTCCCCGACTTGTGTATTTTTTACAAAAGCCCGCATCTAATGCGGTACAACGGTTCGTCGCTTGTACCGTTATTTATAAAACCAGATTCTCCAATATGTTCAATGCCTTTTTAATGCCCCACGCACCTTTTCGTCGCCTGCTGATGCCCGGTATTTTGATCGCCGCAGGCCTTTTTTCCATTCAACTCTCCTGTAAACTAGCCCCCCCGCCACCACCGGTCATGCCGCCCATTCTCGATCAGCCCGCCAACTACCATACCGGCGATTATCTCGCCCAATGGGCCGAAATCGACAGCCTCGACGCCGCCGGATTGCCGCAAAGCGCCCTCGAAAAAGTGGAAGCCCTCTACCAGCGCGCCAAGGCCGATCGCAATCAGCCGCAGATCGTCAAAACGCTGATGTACAGAGGCAAATATGCCGTCATGCTCGACGACGCGGGTCTGATCAAGGCCATTCAACTTTTTGAACAAGAAGCCAAAGACGTCCCTCTGCCCGAACGCGCCATCCTGCAAAGCATGCTTGGCGAAGTCTATTCGACCTACCTGAGCAATCAAATCTGGGTCATTCGCGACCGCACACCAATCCCCGACGGCGAGGGCGGCGACATCCTGACCTGGTCGGCCGATCAAATCGAACGCAAGGCGCTGGAATACTACAACCTGTCGGTCGACGACGAAGCGGCCCTGCGCGCCGTGCCCACCGACTACCTCAAAGACATCAGTTTGCCCGGCCAGCAAGACACAGTCGCCAAAACTCCCTTGCGCACCAATCTTTATGATTTTCTGGCGCACCGGGCTTTGCACCATTTTACCAGTGAAAGGAGCTACCTCACCCAACCCGCCTACAAATTTTACCTCGACGGCGAACAGGCCTTTGCACCGGCCGAAACCTTTATCGGCGCCGCATTCCCTACCCGCGACTCTACCTCGGGCAAATGGATGGCTATCCGGCTGTATCAAAAGGTAATTGCTGCCCATATCGCCGATAAAAACACGGCCGCCCTCATCGACGCCGATTTGATGCGCCTCGAATTTGCGCACAACAACTCGGTGCGCGACGACAAAGACGCGCTTTACGACCAGGCTTTGCTGGCCTTGCATAAAAAACACTACGACCACCCCTCCGATGCGGAAATCCTGTACAAACACGCCCAGTATCTCCGCTACCGCGAGGCGCCGGCCGGCGCGCCAAAAGACAATCTGCGTCAGGCTATGAGCGAATTGCAGGATGCCGTCCGCCGTCATCCCGATACTTATGGCGCAGCCTTGTGCAAAAGTGCCATCGAAGAGATCGAAATGCACTCCTTACAAGTCACCGTGGAAGAAGCCAACCTGCCCAATCAGTCCCTCCTGTACCAATTGGAGTATAAAAACCTGTCGAAAGTGTGGACCAAAGTGGTGCCCGTTTCGGCTTTCGGGCGTTGGAACGAATCCGTCGACTGGGAAAAACAGCTCGATAAACTCAACAGCATACGGCCGGTTCAGCAACGCGTCTGGACGCTGACCGATCCTGGCGATTACTACGCGCACAAAACGGAATTGTCGCTGGAAGGGCTGCCCGTGGGCCATTACGTGCTCATGGCGGCTGCCGACGCGTCGTTTAGCGACAAAAAAGGCTACGTGGTGTTCAGCGAATTTGCCGTATCCAACCTGGCGCCCCTGCGTATTCAGGAGCGGTATGCCGAAAAATTCGTCATCGCCCATCGCGCCACCGGCGAACCCCTGGCTGGTGTGAAAGGCGATTTTTACAAGCAGGATTGGGACTATAACCGCTCCAAAACGGTGTTCAAACACATTGGCAGCGCCGTAAGCGACCAGAACGGTATGGTTGCCTTCGAACAACAGACCGATTTTAGTCCCATCGCCCTGTTCAGTCTTGGAAAAGACACCCTCTACGCGGGTTATTTCAACAACCGGCGGTACTCGTCCGAGCGTGCTCGGCAGCAGGAAGTCCGGTTTTTTACCGATCGCGCGTTGTATCGCCCCGGCCAGACGGTCTATTTCAAGGGTTTACTCTTTGTATGGGATGAAAAAGATGCGCCCGCCATCGTCGCCAACAAGTCGGTGGAGGTGAAATTTTTCGATGTGAATAACCAGGAAAAAGGGCATTTGACCTTGAAATCAAATGAGTTCGGCACCTTCAACGGCTCTTTCACCGCTCCCGCAGGCGGTCTGACCGGTCAGATGCGTATTATGATTCCCGGTACAAACGGGGCGGCTTATTTTAACGTCGAAGAATACAAACGGCCCCGATTTGAAGTAAAATTCAAACCGGTGGAAGGCGCCTACCGGGTCGACGAGATTGTTACCATGACTGGCGAAGCCAAAAACTACGCCGGCAATGCCGTCGACGGCGCAAAGGTGACCTACCGGGTTGTGCGCCAGGCGCGTTTCCCCTTTTGGGATTGGGGTTGGTGGAAGCCCATGCCCTGGCGCAGCGAGTCGATGGAGATCGCCAACGGCACCACCACGACCGATGCGAACGGCAATTTCGATATAAAATTCACAGCCCTGCCCGATCGCGCCATCCCGAAAAAAGAGCAGCCGGTGTTCGATTACACGGTGTATGCCGATGTGACCGACATCAATGGCGAAACCCGTTCGAGTCAGCAAGGCGTTTCGGCCGGTTATGTGGCCCTCACGGTCGCCTGGGGCCTCGGCAACGACATCGAGATCGACAGCCTTCGCAATATCACCCTGACCACCAGCAACCTCGCCGGACAATTTCAGGCGGCTGCCGGTGAGATCACCGTACAGCGTCTGCTTGCGCCGAAGCAGTTTTTCAAAAGCCGCCTTTGGCCCAAACCCGACGTGTGGACGCTGGCGGAAACCGATTACCGCCGCGATTTTGCGGAATACCCGTATCGTGAAGAAGACAACCCGGATCAGTGGGGCGGCCCCGATTTTGCCCGCCCCGTGGCATTCAATACCGCCAATGACAAAAAGGTCGACCTGAACGGCGGCCGGATGGAAACCGGTTATTATCGCATTGTTTTAAAAACAAAAGACGCCTACGGCACGCCCGTCGAATTGAAAAAAGTGGTTCGGGTGTGGGATAAAGACGTACCGCAAACCCGCTTCGAGCAACCCGCCGCCAGTGCCGACAAAACCGTGCTGGAGCCGGGTGAAACAGCCCGGATTCATATCGGCGGGCGCCCCGTTGGGTTGAAGTTTCTGTTTGCCACCCGCCGGAGCGATGTGGTGGAAAACATCCGCTGGATCACCACCAACGGCGCCGAATCCATCAATTTGCCCATCAATGAAACCGATCGCGGCGGATTGAGCGTGTATGCTTTCACCGTGTACAACAACCGCGTTTACGTCGCCGCCAATCCGCTTGCCTTGAACGTACCCTGGTCGAACAAACAACTGAATATCAGTTACGAAACTTTCCGCGACAAACTCGAACCCGGTCAGCAGGAAGAATGGCGCATCAAGATCAGCGGACCGCAGAAAGACCGCGTGGCTGCCGAAATGGTCGCCGCGATGTACGATGCTTCGCTCGATCAGTTTTTGCCGCACGGATGGGCCGGGGTCGACTGGCCCACGCATTACGGCGGCCAATGGCTGAGCTATCAGGTCGCTTTCGGGGTCAATCAGGGCGATACGCGATACAACGTGCCGCGTAAAACGCCGGATATTCCTTCGCGATTCTACCGGAGTTTGAACTGGTTCGACTTCCCGATGTACGGCGGCGGTCTTTATTACGCCGACGGCATCCGGGAAAGGCGGGTAATGCCCTCGATGGCGCCTGCGCCCGCCGGCGGTATGCCCCGGAAGCGCAAGGCCGCGAAGGATGAGGAAAAAATATTGATGGAATCCGAATCGGTAGCGGGAGAAGCCGAAGAAGCGCCTTCCATAGAAGATCAGGTCCTGCAGCAAATTGAAGCCGGCAATGTCGTGTCTGCGCCGCCTCCTCCGCCCCCGGCCGTTCGCAGCAACCTGAACGAAACCGTCTTCTTTTTCCCCGAAATGCGCACCGACGCCGAGGGCAACATCATTCTGCGTTTCAAAATGAATGAAGCCCTGACGCGCTGGAAGTTTATGGCTTTTGCCCATACCAAAACGCTGCAAACGGCGCTCAGCACCCGCGAGGTGGTGACGCAGAAGGAACTGATGGTGATTACCAACCCGCCGCGCTTTCTGCGCGCCGGCGATGTGATCGAGTTTTCGGCAAAGGTCAGCAACCTATCGCAGGAAAAACAGGTCGGCCTGGCCAGGCTCAATCTGTTCGATGCCAATACAATGGAGCCCGTTGGCCCAAAAATGGGTTTGACCAGTTTGGAAAATGACGGGTTAGTTCCATTTATCGTGGAGGCCGGCCAAAGCGCTCCCGTTTTCTGGAAAGTGGCTGTTCCTGCCGATTACACGGGGGCGGTTGTCTGGCGGGTTACTGCCGAAACAAAACAATTCCGCGACGGCGAAGAAAGCACCTTGCCGGTGGTCACCAATCGTATGCTGGTGACCGAAACCATGCCGGTGACCGTGCGCGGCGGACAAACCAAAACCTTCAATTTCGATGATTTCCGCACGGGCCTGCGCAATCCGAACCAGGCTACGGTGCGCTATACCCTCGAATTTACGAGCAACCCCGCCTGGTATGTGGTACAGTCGCTGCCTTATATGATGGAGTACCCGCATGAGTGCAGCGAGCAGATTTTCAGCCGCTACTACGCCAATACCCTGGCGTCGAGCGTGACGCAAAAAATGCCCCAAATCCGGCGCGTATACGACCAGTGGAAAGGCACCGATGCCATGAAATCGAACCTGAGCAAGAATCAGGAACTCAAATACGCATTGCTCGAAGAAACGCCCTGGGTGCTCGATGCGCAAAGCGAGGAACAACAAAAGCAAAACATCGCCCTGCTGTTCGACCTCAACCGCATGGCCGACGAACAGGCGCGCGCCCTGAATACCCTTGCCGAGCGGCAGTCGCCCGCCGGCGGATGGGCCTGGTTTCCGGGCGGCCGCGACAGCTGGTACATTACCCAGCATATCGTGGCAGGGTTCGGGCATTTGCAACACCTGGGCGCGATTGACCTGCAAAACGACCGCAGAACTGCTGATATGGTGGATAAAGCCCTCGGTTTTTGCGATGCGCGCCTGGAAGAACACTACCGCGAAATTGAAAAAGCCGTGGCCAAGGGACAGACGAAATGGGACGACGATCACCTCGATGCGATGGTGATCCACTACATGTATGCCCGTTCGTTCTTCCAGTTCGATCGCGGTTCCAAAATTCAGGCCTACTACCTCGACCAGGCTCAGAAATACTGGCTGGGCAAGGGCCTTTATCAGGAAGGTATGCTCGCCCTCGCCCTGCACCGCGCCGGTCGGGCCGATGCCGCCCAAAAGATCGTTGCCAGCCTGCGCGAACGCGCCCGCATGAAAGAAGAACTGGGCATGTACTGGGCATTCGACTGGGGCTATTACTGGTATCAATTGCCGATTGAAACCCAGGCGCTCATGGTAGAAGTATTCGACGAAGTAGCCAACGACCGCAAAGCCGTGGAGGAACTGCGCATCTGGTTGCTCAAAAACAAACAAACCAACCGCTGGGAAAGCACAAAAGCCACTGCCGAAGCCGCATACGCCCTTTTATTGCATGGCGACAACTGGCTGGGCAATACCCAGACCGTGCAGGTGCAGGTCGGCGGCAAAACGCTGCGCCCGGCCGAAGTGGAGCCCGGTACCGGCTACTTCAAACAACAATGGACCGGTGCGGAAGTCAAACCTTCGTGGAGCAAGGTAACGGTAGAAAACCCGAACAGCAACCTGGTGTGGGGCGCTGCGTACTGGCAGTATTTTGAAGACCTGGACAAAATTACCGGGTTCAAAAAGACCCCTTTGACCATCGTCAAACAACTCTACCGCGAAGAAAACTCGCCCACCGGACCCAAACTGATTGCCCTTGACAACGGCGCCAAACTGCATGTGGGCGACAAGATCAAAGTCAGGATCGAGATCCGCGTCGATCGCGCTATGGAATTCGTACATCTGAAAGACATGCGCGCCGCGGGTTTCGAGCCCGTCAATGTGCTGAGCAGTTACCACTGGCAGGGCGGGCTGGGGTATTACGAGAGTACAAAAGACCTCGCAACACACTTCTTCATTGACTATCTGCCGCAAGGTACCTACGTGTTTGAATACCCGCTTCGCGTCAACCACCGGGGCGACATGTCGAATGGCGTCACGACGATCCAGTGCATGTACGCGCCCGAATTCACCAGCCATTCCGAAGGGATTCGGGTGAAGGTGGAATAAAGCGGCGGAATAAGAATTTGACGAAATAAGTGTCACGCAAAGCCGCAAAGACCCCAGGGCGCAAACCCTTTGCGCGCTTTGCGACTTTGCGTGACATAATTTTTCTACGATTTTGGGCCGGCCTGACTTGTGCGACAGCCGCATTAAACCGGATCGCACTTGCGCCAATAATTCCAATTGAATTCGGGGGCGCGCACAAAAAAACCTGCCCCGCACGATAAAGTGCGTGAGCAGGTCAAAAACAAAAACCCCTTATTTTTTAATGGCAATCCAGGTTGGCTGGCGGCACGGCTGATTCGAAGAGTGAAAGATCGAGTTGGAGGCCGCGTACCAGCAGCAGAATGCCCGCGATAGCGAGTAAAAATGGTTGTACCAGGCGAAATCTGCGCCTGAAATCCGCTTTCAGGGTTTGTCCGGCCACGCTTGCGCCGATCATAAGCGGTGCTGTCCCGAGACCGAACATGGCCATAAACAAGGCGCCGTGCCAGGCATCGCTGCTGGTGATAGCGCCCGCCAGTGCGAGATACACCATGCCGCAGGGAAGTAAGCCGTTGAGCAGTCCGACGGCGAAAGACGCACCGGACGGGCGGTGGCGTAGCAGCCGGCCCAGTTTGTTCTGGAGCGGTATGGTAAACGAAGAAAACCACTTGCCACCGGTAAGCAGACGCTCCCAGCGGGTCATAAATACAGCGGCAAAAAGCATGAGCGCTCCCGCCACGATGGAAGCGATTTGTTGCATTCCGGCGAGTACCAGTCCTTTCCCCAACAGCCCGAAACCGAGGCCCAGGGCTGAATAGGTCAAAATCCTGCCGGCGTGATAAGCCGAAGCTTGTACCGCGACCTGGCGCCGCGCGGCTGCCGGGAGCGGCAGTGCCAGCACGATCGGGCCGCACATCCCTACACAGTGGAGGCTGCCCGCCAGACCAAGTAAAAAGGCGGTGTACATGTTATCGATCAGGCATGTATGATGGTGACCACGGTTTCTTTATAAAACTTGCGGCCGCCGGCGTCCCAGATGACCTCCACGTGCCAGCGACCTTGTGGCAACTGGTCGGTCGGCACTTTCATTTGTCCGTTGCTTTCAGCGCTGACGTCGATTGTAAAATCGTCGGTGCCTTCGGCTGCCTGGGCAAATTTGATCTTGCCGCTGGGTTGCCCCAGGTCGGATGGAAACTGAAACAGGACGCTTTTTTCATCGCGGTTGAACACGACACCCAAATCCTGCGGAAGGGATGCGGCATTCTGCTTGCGTTCGAGTCGTTCCTGATAATTCAGGTCGAGCGCGTAGTAGTCTTTTTGCACCAGTCGCACATTGTGGCGCCGCGAGGCAAATACCACACCGAGCATCGAGAGGGCAAAAGCGGCATACACGAGCGCGATTCCGGTTCCCCAATTAAGTTTCATGACAGAGTAATTTATGGATGTGGAGAAAATCGATTAAAGATAAAAAACGATCACGGGATCATACGATCGAACAAATCATCAACGGCCAGGACCCATAAAATTGGTTTTTACTTCATCCAGTTTCTCGCCATTGGAATACACTTCAAAAACGAGCGGCGTTTTCCGGCCAGTCAGCTGATTGTAGTCGAGCGTGATAAAAAACGAACCCTGGGTCATTTTGTCGCGATACACCGAATCGGGCGCCGTACCGACGTATTTGATTTCGCCCTGAGGCGATACCAACCGGAGTTCGACGGGCATGTTGTCGGTCGTTTTGTTGATGAGTTGGTAAGTATATAGGTTGGACAAGTGGTTGGCGTCAACCTCCTGATACAAGAGCCCCTGCGAGCGCAGGATGATGGTTTCCACGTCGGTACGACCCAAAAGCAGCGCAATGTCGATGCCGATCAGCAGGGTCAATACGGCGGAATATGCCCAAACACGCGGCGTGAATATCCGGCGAATACTGCTTTCGATACCGGTCATGGAGTCGTAGCGGATCAAACCGCGTTTGCGGCCAACCTTGTCCATCACTTCGTCGCAGGCATCGATGCAGGCGGTACAGTTGACGCATTCCAGTTGCGTCCCGTTGCGGATATCGATACCGGTCGGGCAGACGGCGATGCACAATTTGCAGTCGACACAGTCGCCCAGTACGGGCAAGGGGTATTCCGGTTCCCCGGCTTTTTGTTTTTTGACCTTTCCGCGCGGCTCGCCGCGAACGTGATCATAGGCGATTACGATGGTGTCTTTGACCAATAATACGCCTTGCAAACGGCCATAAGGACAGATTGTGGTACAAACCTGTTCGCGCAAGCGGGCAAATACGCCATAAAACAGGTATGAAAACCCGATCATGGCGAGAAACCCGTAGAGGTTTTCCGAAAACGGCGAACGAATGATCGCCAATACGGCATCCATGCCGATGATGTAGGCCAGAAAATAGTTGGAAACGACTACGGCAATGGAGAAAAAGATGAAGTGTTTGAGCGCTTTTTTTCTGATCTTTTCATTCGTCCAGGGGCCCTGGTCCAGTTTGCGCTGCGCATTGTAATCTCCTTCGATCCAGTATTCTATGCGCCGGTAAATCATCTCCATAAATACGGTTTGAGGACATACCCAGCCGCAAAAAAGACGGCCGAATACTACCGTAAACAGGATAATGAAGACCAGAAAGGTCAACATAATCAGCCCGAAAATGTACAAATCCTGGGCCGTGAAGATCAATCCGAAGATGACGAATTTGCGTTCCAGAACATTGAACAGCAGGCTCTGTTCGCCATTTATTTTGATAAATGGCAAAGCCAGAAAGACGATGACGAAGGCCAGGCTAACCCAAATACGGGCATTGTAAAACTGCCCTTTGGGTTTTTTCGGGTACATCCAAATTCGTTTTCCTTCCTGGTCTACTGTGGCTAAATGGTCGCGAAATTCTTCCTGTTCTTCCAGATAATCAGTCACAGGAGTACGGTCGTCATGCATGACGGAGGAGTTTTTGTTGAAAATCGGGTGCAAGTTCCCCCCCTCCGTAATCACAGGGTATGACATTTGTCACGCCCGATGTTGCTAAAAATCACGTACCTGAAAAGGAATGGCTACTTGTAGTAGTTTCCGGATTGCCATTTGCGTTGCTCTTTCAAGAAGAGTTGTGCCAGTTGGTTCCCGATGACTTTCCCGCCCTCATGGGTAAGGTGGGTGTAGTCCAGGTTGGCCAAATTAGGTTTTCTGGACGCAAAATCGATCATGGCGCCCGGGCCACCCATACCGTGGAAGAGGTCGTAAAAAAGAAAACCGTGCTGGCGGGCCAGATCGCGCTGCATGGCGGCAATGGCCGGTACGCTGGGCAGGGTAGTGAGTTCTCCCCCGATTTTGCCGGCGCGGTCGGGTACGCTGATGATGAGAATGGGGGTGTTGGGATACAAGGCACGCAGGTGTTTGTAGGTGCGGTCGAGCTCCTGGCGGTACCAGGCAATATTTTTCAGGGAGGTGCTGGCCGCATTCAGTCCGTATTGCACCACGACGAGGTCGTAGTGGAGGCGATTGTCGAACTGCCGGATCATTCCGGGTTTCAGTAAAGTCAGCGGGCCGCCGCTGTTGCCGCGCATGGAAAAATTATCGAGATAAAAGCCCGGGCCGCTTTCGAGCGAGGCGCCGTACAAGCGCAGACCTCTGCCGTGCGGAAAGATGAATTTGGTGCTGGTAATACCTGGTTGTTTGTAGTCGAATACCCCGATTTTACCCTGAGAGCGGGGCAAAACGGCTGTTTCTGCGCCTTTCCCGTTCACATTTAATGTGATCTCGTGCGAAAGCGAATCGCTGCTGTAAAACAGCCGCACGCGCGACCACGACCGGGTGTGTTGGAAAAATTGGCTGGTTGCGCTATACCGCACACTGGCGCCCGATTCCGGATAGTAGACGTACCCGCTCACACCACAAGCCGAGCGGCCTTCCGCTTTTTTAATAATGGAACCGGTCGTGAAACCATTGAAATCGTGGTTGATCGTTCGTTTGAACCGCGAAACCTCCGAGGTGATCGGTACGAACCCGACACCGTTGCCGCCCCAGGCCGATTGCAGCGAATCGCGCAAATCGCCGAGTATAATATCGCCCTCGACGAACGAATCTCCATAAAAAGCCACACGAACCGTTCGGCCCAGGCGAATGGAGTCGACAGCGGCAAAAAACGCCTGGAGTCCGCTTTGGTCAAAGGTGTAATCTTCGATTATCTCCCCGTAAAAAGCGGAGTCTTTGGGCGGAAGCGGCCCGAGCGCCATGGTGTCTTCCGGCGCAAGAGCGGTACTGTCGGCAGCGGGCAGGGCCAGCCAGGCCGTATCGGGTCTCCATTCGGAGGTGCTGTCTTTGCTGATAAAATTGGAGGTATGGAAGCTGGAATCGCGCACGTCGGAAAAAATATCCATGCGGCGGATGGCCAGACCGTTCAGGGTAGTCTCTTTGGAAAATACCGACAACACGGTGAGCATACCGATGAGCAGGGCGACCAGCCAGAAGGTTTGTCCAAGGTAGTTTTTCATGCGGGGGCAAAGGTAGAAGATAGGTCGCTTTCCGTGCCCGTCAGTGTAAATTTCGAAGTGCGTCGCTTATTCTTTGCAGTTTTTCCGCCTGCTGTACTTCTGTCGGTTGTGCGGCGCGTTCTGCGCAATCGGGTACGGAGCAGGATTCGCAAGTGGTATTGACGGTTTTTTGTAACAATGCAGGATCGTCGACCTGCGGAAAATGCCGACGCAGCGAATCATTGTGCAACAACCCGAGTGTAACGCTGACGTCGGGGCGCGTCGCCTGCGACATACTCAGGCAGAAATAAACCCGATCGGTTTGCCAGTAGGCACTTTTTTGGGCCGTTACCAGAATGCCCTGGGGAGGCGACTGGCGGATTTGGCGCAGAATATCGATGGATATCCAGCGCCGGCAGTAGTGGTCGCCGTGCTCTGTTGCGTAGGGGCTTTGTTGTCCGCTGAGATGCAGTTCCTTGCTCATTTCGAAGCTGTCGAGGGTATTATTGCCCACCATCCGGATAAAAAAGAGGTCTTTCAGCCCGAAATGAAAGGGTAGAATGTTGGTAAGCCGTTGCAGCAGCATTTCCGGCGTTACATCGAAGCGGTCGAGCAAATCGAGCCAGTCGTCCGGCCGCCAATGGAGCAGGTTCGTCCACTGTCGCAACGAATCGGCCAGTACGTCCTGGTCCATCAGCAGGGCAGAAGAGAAGTAGGATGCTCGAAAGTTGTTGAGTAATTTGTCAAAATGCTCCGCCTGCTGAATGATCGTTTCAAACGGCCTGTTGTCGTGAATATTCAATGCCTGAAACCCGATCTCGCGCCCGATCAGGAAATTCTCCTGTGCCGACGAGAGGCCGTGGTTAAGGTACAATGTGTTTTTGGCTGGTATGAAATAAGAGCGGATGCTCTGTAAATCGGGCTCTCCGGCCAACACCTTGCGGTCGATGTCAATGCCGTAACATTCGGCCAGCGCCTTTTGAAGCGCTTCGGTTTTCAAGGCGTTCTGTTGATCCGCCCAGCCCTGCTGGCGCCGGAAAGCCTGGGCAGCCGACTCGATATCCGGAAAATAATTGTCGTGTAGCCCCTGATAGGAGCGCAAGGCGGCCTGGTGGATGCTTTCCCGCGTCAGATGGTAGTTCCGTCCGATTTTTAAAACGGCGCCGATAAAAGCAGACACTTTTTCCGGGGAGGCCGCCAGCAATTCGATCACTTTTTCCGGCTTGAGGCCAAACATCTCCAGCGGGTAGATTTTGAATACATCCGATTCGAGCAGATCGATCACCGGCAGCAGTTTTTTTACGCTGCGCGGCGAAACCAGCGTGTCGTAATCGGTTTCGAGGGCCTGGGCCAGGACGAGAATCTTGTCCTGTGACGGGTATTTTTTCCCGCTCTCCATATCGTGCAGATAGGAGACCGTCGTGTTCGTCAGTGCGGCCAGTTGTTGCAGTGTAAGCCCTTTTTGCTGACGGAACAATCTGATTTTCAAGCCGAAAACCAAGTGCAGGTATTCTTTTCTCATACCGTTGTTTGTAATGACGGACAAAGCTAAGGCAGATTTCGTTGTTGAGAAAAAATAATTAATAGCGAAAATTTCTCTAAAAAAGAAAATTTCTTTATTTTTGCCCTGTTATCCAAAACAAACAAGCCTCGTGTATGAATACGGTATTCGACTATCCCTCCGTTTCTGCAGCTGCAAATGACCAGTTACTCGTCAGGGGACCGCTAAGCGGCCGTGCGGAACAAATACTCAGTCCGGGCGCCCTGGCATTTCTGTTGGCCCTTCATAAAAACTTTGAACCCCGACGGCAGCAATTGTTGCAGGCCCGAAAAGCGCGTCAGGCCCGGCTCGATGCCGGTGAAGCGCTGGATTTCCCGCAAGAAACCCGCGCAATCCGCGAGTCGGAGTGGACAGTGGCGCCCCTACCTGCCGACTTGCGCGACCGGCGGGTAGAAATCACGGGGCCCGCCGAACGAAAGATGATGATCAACGCCCTGAACTCGGGCGCAAAAGTGTTCATGGCCGATCTGGAAGACAGTATGACGCCGAGCTGGCCGAACCTGATGGATGCCCAGGTCAATCTTTTCGATGCCGTTCGGGGCACGATCCGCTACGAAGATCTATCGAGCGGTAAACTTTACCGCCTGGGCCCCGAAACCGCTGTTCTAATTATGCGGCCCCGGGGCTGGCACCTCGACGAGGCGCATTTACGATACCGTCAGGAGGCGCTGAGCGGAAGCCTGGTCGATTTCGGGTTGTATTTTTATCACAATGCCGAGGCACTGCTTTCCAAAGGAAGCGGCCCCTATTTTTATCTGCCCAAGCTGGAGCACTACCTCGAAGCGCGGCTTTGGAACGATGTTTTCAATTTCGCGCAGGACTGGCTCAATATTCCGCGCGGCAGCATCCGGGCCACGGTATTGATCGAAACGCTCCCGGCGGCCTTCGAACTCGATGAGATATTGTGGGAATTGCGCGAACACGCGGCCGGCCTCAACTGCGGCCGCTGGGACTACATCTTCAGTTTTATCAAAAAAATGCGCACCAATCCGGCTTGTTTGTTGCCCGATCGGGCCGAAGTGACCATGACGACGCCTTTCATGCGGGCATATAGCCGGCGGGTTATTCAGGTATGCCACAGACGGGGATGCTCAGCCATTGGCGGTATGGCTGCCCAGATTCCGATCAGGAGCGATGTAGCGGCCAACGAGGCGGCCTTCGCCAAGGTGGCCGCCGATAAAATGCGCGAGGCGACCGACGGGCACGACGGCACCTGGGTGGCGCATCCCGGATTGGTGCCGCTGGCCCTCCGTATTTTTAACGAACAGATGCCTACGCAAAACCAAATCAGCAGGAAACTCGATGATTTGAACGTCTCGGCCTCCGATCTGCTGCGTGTTCCCGCGGGTCACATCACCGAGGACGGTATTCGGCTCAATATTCGTGTCGGTATCCAATACCTCGAACACTGGTTGCGCGGACAGGGCTGCGTCGCCCTCAACCACCTCATGGAAGATGCGGCCACGGCAGAAATCAGCCGTTCACAGTTGTGGCAATGGCTGCGTTTTGGCGCTCGTTACGGGGCAGGGCAAACTCGGTTCACGCCAGATGAATACCGCCGCCTGCGCGAAGAAGAACTCGCTCACATCCGTTTGGAAGGCGGTGCGAATGCCAACTCGTTGCTTATGGCCACCGAATTGTTCGACCAACTGGTGCTGGCTCCGCAGCTCGAAGATTTCCTCACCATACCCGCCTATCGCAAAATCACCAACATCCTTTAAATACGCGCTCACCATGAACACATTCAACAACAAGGCAGAGGCCCTTAAAACCGAATGGGCTACCAATCCACGCTGGACAGGCATCCAGCGCCCGTATCAGGCAGAAGAAGTGCTCCGTTTGCGGGGAAGTGTCGAAATCGAGTACAGTCTGGCCCGTCGTGGGGCCCAAAAATTATGGTCGCTGCTGCACGATCGCCCCAATGTATCCGCGCTTGGCGCGCTCACGGGCAACCAGGCCATTCAGGAAGTGGCGGCCGGGCTGGATGCCATTTACCTGAGCGGCTGGCAGGTGGCGGCCGATGCCAATTTGTCGGGACAAATGTACCCCGATCAGTCGCTGTATCCGGCCAATTCGGTTCCGCAGGTTGTGCGCCGGATCAACAATGCTTTGATGCGCCGCGAGCAAATTCGTTCGGTCAACGGCGAGCCGTACCGCGACTGGCTGGCGCCGATCGTGGCTGATGCGGAAGCGGGTTTCGGGGGGAACCTGAACGCCTATGAATTGATGAAAGAAATGATTGAAGCCGGCGCCGCCGGTATTCACTTTGAAGACCAACTGTCGTCGGCCAAAAAATGCGGTCACCTGGGCGGCAAGGTGTTGGTGCCGACTCGGGAGGCGATCGAAAAACTCGTGGCTGCCCGTTTGGCGGCCGACGTACTCGACGTGCCCAGCATACTCATCGCGCGTACCGACGCCGAGGCGGCAACGCTTATCACTTCCGATATTGACGAAAGGGATCGGTATTTTGTCGAGGGCGCCCGTACGCCGGAGGGCTTTTACGGGTATAAAAATGGCCTGGAGGCCTGTATCGCCCGCTCGGTGGCCTATGCGCCCCATGCCGATTTGTTGTGGATGGAGACCTCACACCCCGATCTCGGCCTGGCCAGGGAGTTTGCCCAGGGCGTCCACGAAGTGTATCCCGGAAAAATGCTGGCATACAATTGTTCGCCCTCTTTCAACTGGGCTGCCCGGATGAGTACAGTAGAAATGGAAAGTTTCCGGGAGGATCTGGCAGCCCTGGGGTACAAATTCCAGTTTATCACCCTGGCCGGATTCCATGCGCTGAACACGTCCATGTTCGAGCTGTCGATGGCTTATGTGGAACGGGGCATGGCAGGTTTTTCTGCGCTGCAACAACGCGAGTTTGGTTTGCAGGAGAAGGGGTTTACGGCTGTAAAGCACCAGAATTTTGTAGGGACCAGTTATTTCGATTTTGTTCAAAACACCGTTCAGCAAGGTCAGTCGTCGACGGTAGCCATGGCCGACAGCACGGAGATGGCGCAATTTTGAAAAATTAGTCGAAACAGGGCGGAAGAGTCGGGTTTGCGGTTTTGCCGGTCAGGTCTTGCAAAAAAATATGCACATATTTACATTTGTGGGATAAAACAGAATGGATATGCCGCCCGATCTACCGTACAATTTTGCTTTTTTGGAATCCGCCACCGAAACGCTGCGGGCGATTGCGCACCCGCAACGCTTGCTGATCGTGGAGATGTTGTTTCAAAACCAGTCGATGAACGTAACCGAAATGTATGAGCGCCTGGGGATCGAGCAGGCGGTGGCGAGTCATCATTTGCGTATTCTGAAAGACAGAGGGGTAGTGCAGGTGCGGCGCGATGGAAAGAACAGCTATTACTCGCTGACCAGCCCGGAGTATTTTACCATTCTGGAGGTGCTAAATCGAGTGATCTAAGCGGTATTCAGTTTTTTATTTGGTTTTGGGTCGTGGAATAGGGTGGAGTTCAAAACATAAAAAAGGGGTGAAAGCCATCGTCAGGCTTTCACCCCTTCGTTTTTCATCGCGTAGTTAATGGTTGTTGTTCCGCCAAATCATATTCTAAAACTGAACTTTATTTGGCCTTTCTTCCGAATAAATACAAAATATTTCCCCCATTCGACGCCCTTCCAAGAAAAATTTTCATCCTGATTTAAAAAAAATCAGATCAAAAGAGAAACGTATGTAGATGTCTATATACATTTGTCCGTCAGTAGTTCCTCCAAATAATCGCCTGTCAATTTTTTATTTCTCAACATCAAAAACAAGTAAGACGGTATGACCAGTTCATCTACACAAGCATCTTCCGAGAACAAAGGCCTCATGAAGGTAATCATGGCCTCCTCGGTTGGTACCCTGATTGAGTGGTACGACTTCTACATTTATGGAGCCATGGCGGTCATTATCGCCAAACAGTTTTTTCCGCAGGATAATCCTACGGCTGCGTTTTTGGCAGCCCTGGCCACTTTCGCCGCCGGTTTCGTCGTGCGTCCGTTCGGCGCTCTGGTGTTTGGCCGGATCGGCGATTTGATCGGCCGGAAGTACACCTTTCTGCTCACGCTTTTGCTGATGGGCGGATCCACGTTTGCCATCGGCCTGGTGCCCGGCTATGCCAAAATCGGCATTTGGGCGCCGATACTCATCCTTTTGCTCCGTTTTATCCAGGGTTTGGCGCTGGGCGGCGAGTACGGCGGCGCTGCGACGTACGTGGCCGAGCACTCACCGGCCAACCGGCGGGGGTATTACACGGCCTACATCCAGACGACGGCTACTTTGGGCTTTTTCCTTTCGCTGGGTGTGATCCTGAGTACGCGCAAGTTTATGGGCGTGGAAGCATTCAACGACTGGGGCTGGCGGATTCCGTTTATCGTGTCGGCTTTGTTGATTGCCATTTCGGTGTACATCCGTCTGCGCATGGCCGAGTCGCCCTTGTTTGCCAAGATCAAGAGCGAAGGCAAAGTGTCGAAGAACCCGCTGAAAGAGTCTTTTGCCCACAAATCCAACCTCAAAATGGTGCTGCTGGCCCTGTTTGCAGCCGTTATGGGTCAGGGCGTAGTGTGGTATACCGGCCAGTTTTACGCGCAGACCTTCATAGAGCGCACGCTATCGGTCGAATTTGAACAAGTGCGCTACCTGCTTTGCATCGCTATTCTGGCCGTGACGCCCTTCTTCCTCGTGTTTGGCGCCTGGTCGGACAAGATCGGCCGCAAGACCATCATGATGGCCGGTATGTTCCTGGCCATTGTAACCTACCGCCCGATCTACAAGGCCATGTACGCGCTGGGCGATCCGAAAGCCAAAACCGAAGTGGCGGAGAAAAGCAGCAAAGGCATTGCCTATGCCGTAAATGCTGCCGGTGATTCAACCATCACCACCACCACGGTATCGGCATTTACCGATGGTTCGACGCTGAAATTGGTGAAGAAGGAAACCGTGCTGGCCGACAAGTCGAAACCAGCCGTGAAGCCGGAAACAACCAAAACCTTCTGGCTCTCTTCATCCGGATTCTGGATGATGACCTTCTGGGTGTTTATTCAGATCATCTACGTCACCATGGTCTACGGCCCGATCGCTGCCTTCCTCGTGGAGTTGTTCCCCACCCGCATCCGTTATACTTCCATGTCGCTGCCTTACCACATCGGCAACGGTATTTTCGGTGGTCTGACGCCATTTATCGCCACACGCTTGTTCGATGCGTCCAAAACGACCGACAACCCGACCGGCGACCCCTACGTGGGGCTCTGGTATCCCATTCTGATTGCCGGGGTATGCTTTATCCTCGGTATGTTGTACCTCCCTTCCAAGAATGACGAGGACGTAATGGATTAAACCCGCACTGCAAACCGTTCTCCGACATTATTAACAATACCAATTTTTCAAGATATGAACTCTCTCAAAAGAATATTAGGCTTTGTCTGGATCGCCCTGGCACTTGCCGCCATCTATCTGATGTTCCAACGCGCCGGCCACGAAATCAATAAGGCGATAGCCGACAACAAAGCCGTGCTCGATACGCGCATGTTCTGGTATATCATCATCCCGATTTTTACGCCGATCATGTTAGGGCTAACCCTGTTCGGCTGGTATGCCTGGAAAGGGGAATACGATGAAATTCCCCGCGATTCGGCGCACCTCGTTGATTAAAAAAAAGCCGGCTGTACCGGCGTAAAAGTCCATACCCACAGTTGATTGAATACCGGTTGTCAGCCGCGTGCCAAACGCGGCTGACCCGGGTTCCTTATGCTCTCCAATTTCATTCTTCTTTCAAATACTGCGCACAATCATGAAATCTCGTTTACTGCTTTTTTCTCTTTTGCTCGCTGCCGGTATCCTGCGAGCCCAGCCAACAACTCCTCCGGCCCCCGCGCCGGCGCCTCCTCCACCGCCTCAAAAGGCAGCTGACCATTCCTACAAACCGCTTACGTTGAAATTGAACGAGGACGGCAGCAAATACGTACGCTTCATCATGTGGCATCAGTTCTGGATGACCGCTACGCAAAACAACCCCGGCACCCGCGACGTAAAGGGCCAATTGATCGACGGTTCAGAGGGTTCCGAAAGCGCCTGGTCGACCGACATCGCCCTGCGTCGTTCGCGTTTTCTGGTGTATGCCCAGATTTCGCCGCGCGCCATGATCCTGACCCACTGGGGCATCAACAACCAGAGCTTCATCGGCGGGGGTGTCGGAGCGGTAGGCTTCCAGGGCGCCTCAACCACGGGCGCCAACAACGGCGGTAAAAAGCCCCAGTTGTTCCTGCATGATGCCTGGACGGAATACGAAATCGTAAAAGACAAATTGTACCTGGGCGCCGGCCTGATCTATTGGAACGGCATCAGCCGCCTGACCAGCAACAGCACGCTCAACTTCATGACCCTCGATGCGCCGATCTTCAACTAGCCGACCATCGAAGCGACCGACCAGTTTGCCCGCCAGTTTGGTATTTATGCCAAAGGCCAACTCGGCCGGCTCGATTACCGCCTTGCGCTCAACAAGCCCTTCGCCAACGGCGCCGCACCCGGTGCAGTGGCTAAAAACGGCGTGGCCGCCAACGTGCTCACCGAGACATGGGCACAGGCTGGTTATGTCAACTGGATGTTCTGGGACAAGGAAAGCAACAAACTGCCCTTCTTCGTGGGCTCTTATCTGGGTACCAAGAAGGTATTCAACATCGGTGCAGGTTTTTACCGGCAGGCTGATGCTTCGCTTTACAAATCGACGGATGGCCGCGACTCCACTTTTCAGGATCACCTTTGCCTCGGCGCCGACGTGTACATCGATATGCCGCTGAACAAGGAAAAAGGAACCGCATTGAACTTTCTGGCCACATACTACAATTACAATTTCGGTACCAACTACATCCGCAACGTCGGCATCCTCAACCTGCATGCCACTCCACCGCCTACCGACCAAAGCTGGGCCGGCGGCGGCAATTCGCAGCCGACCATCGGCACCGGCTCGATCATCTATGGCCAGTTGGGCTACCAATTGCCGAAGCTCAAAAACGGTACGGCTTTCATGCCTTACGTAACGGCTACGTACAAGGATTTTGACCGTTTGAAAGACCCCTCCACCCAATTCGGCGTAGGCCTCAACTACTTCGTCACCGGTCACCACGCCAAGCTGACGCTGGAATACCAGACCCGCCCGATTTACAAAGTTGACGGCACGGATATCGTTCGCGACGGTTCGAAGGGCGAGCTCATTCTGCAAACCCACATCTTCCTGTAATCAACACGACTTGCTCTTTAAGTAGGGAGTTAAAGTGAGTAATAAATGTTGACGACCCTGTCGGCGCATGGGCAGGCCGGATTTCTTCCGGTCGGCCCATGTTTCCGGCGGGATTCTTGTTTTAATTTTACCGCTATGTCCGATCGCAGGGAAGCCAATTTGCTGTTGTTGTTTATAACAGTACTTGTACTGCTCAACTATCCTTTGTTGAGCCTGGTAGATCGCCAGGATCGCTGGCTGGGTTTCCCCGCCCTGTATTTTTACCTGTTTTTTGTTTGGCTGGGCCTGATCGTAGCAGTAGCTTTGGTGGTCCGAAAACGAAAAAAATAGCGGCTTTTCATGGCTTTAAGTTTGATCGTCCTTTGCTCGCTTGCCTATGTGATGTTGCTGTTTTACATCGCGTGGCGGGTCGATTTCAGCGCGGTAAGGGGTAAAAGCCCGGTCAATAACGCCTACGTATATGCTTTGTCGCTGGCGGTATATTGCACCGCCTGGACGTTTTTCGGCTCCGTCGGTCGCGCTACGACCGGCGGTTTGAGTTTTCTGGGGGTCTACCTGGGGCCATCGTTGCTGGCGCCGCTTTGGTTCGTATTGTTGCGCAAAATGATCCTGATTTCAAAGAATCAGCGAATCACCAGTATTGCCGACTTTATCTCTTCCCGCTACGGAAAAAGCGCCACACTGGGGGTAATCGTAACGGTTATCGCTGTATTGGGCATCGTACCCTACATCTCCATCCAGTTGAAAGCCGTCATGTTCGGGATCAATACCCTGACCCATTTTGGCCAGGCTGCTCCTGCTCCGCCGGCCGAATTGTGGCTCGACGGCGGATTTTGGGTCACGGTGGCAATGGCCATGTTCACGGCTTTTTTTGGTACCCGCAAACTGGACCCCAACGAACGGCACGAGGGCCTGGTCGCCGCGGTGGCCTTTGAAAGTATGGTCAAACTGGGCGCTTTTCTGGCGGTCGGGCTGTATGTGACCTTTGGCTTGTACAACGGTTTCGACGACCTGTTTACCCAAGCGCAGGTGCACGAAGCGACCCATAAAATGTTCAGCTTGCAGGACTCGGGTATCACGCCATTTTCGTGGAACATGCTCATGATCCTGTCTCTGTTTGCCATCATGCTGCTCCCGCGCCAGTTTCACATTGCCGTGGTGGAAAATACCTCGCCCCGGCATATTGCCAGGGCCATGTGGGTGTTTCCCTTGTACTTGCTGTTGATCAATATTTTTGTTTTCCCGGTCGCTTTGGCGGGCAAAATGAATTTTGCAGCCAATATTCACCCCGATACTTATGTGCTCAGTCTGCCATTGGCCAACGGCGCCAACTGGCTGGCGCTCCTGGCGTTTATCGGCGGATTTTCGGCTGCGACCAGTATGATCGTCGTGGAGGCGACGGCGCTGAGCATCATGTTCAGCAACCATATTGTCGTGCCGCTTTTGATCAAAACCCGCAGTTTTGGACAAGGTAAAGACCTGGTGAGCGGCGCCCACCGGCTGCTCGATATTCGCAGGGTCAGCATCCTGTTTATTCTGTTTATGGCTTACCTGTACCAGCGTTCGGTCGGTTCCACTTACGACCTGGTTTCGGTGGGCCTGATCTCCTTTACCGCGGCGGCACAGCTGGCGCCGGCTTTTATTGGGGCCATGTACTGGAAACGCGCCACGCATCAGGGCGCTGTGGCAGGGCTCGCGACGGGTTTTCTGGTGTGGGCGTATTGTTTGCCGATACCCAGTATGGCACAGGCGGGTATTGTTTCCCGCGATTTTATCGATCACGGACTTTGGGGCATCAGCGCGTTGAAGCCCTATGCCTTGTTCGGATTCAGCGGGGTCGATCCGGTTTCACACGCCGCGTTCTGGAGTTTGCTGCTCAATACCTGGGTATACGCGATCGTCTCGATCAATACCAAACCCAGCACCCTCAACCTCACGCAGGCCGACCTTTTTGTCAATATCCATAAATACATCAGCTGGCAGGACACCGACATCCTGAAACGGGAAGCCAAGATCGGCGACCTCAAAAACATGCTAGATCGATTTTTGGGCGAAACGCGTACGCTGGCGCTTTTCCGCGAATATGAAACGAACAACGGCGTCTCGCTGACTAATCATCAGGTTGCGCAGGCTGATCTGGTCAATTTTGTCGAAACACAACTCTCGGGCGCGATCGGTGCTGCGTCGGCCCGATTGGTGATGGACAGCATTGTGAAAGAAGAGCCGATCACACTCGATGAGGTGATGCGTATTCTCGAACAAACCCGCGAGGCGGTGGAATACAGCAGGGTAATGGTGGAGAAAAATACCGAACTCAAAACCCTGACCCTTCAACTGACAGCGGCCAATGAACAACTCAAAAATCTGGACCGCCTGAAAGCCGATTTTATCACCACCGTCACGCACGAGCTGCGCACGCCCGTCACCAGTATCCGTTCGCTCACCAAAATCCTGCTCGATTACCGTTCCGAACTGTCCGAAGAGAAAATTCAGGAGTATCTACAGATCCTGGTGGGAGAAAGCGACCGCATCAGCCGCCTGATCAATCAGGTGCTCGATCTGGAAAAAATCCAGAGCGAGTCGATCGCCCCGGAAGCCCTGCAGTCCGTCGATATGGAAGCATTGGTGAGCCGTACAGCAACCGGTATGGAGCAGTTGTTTCGGGAAAAAGAAGTGGCATTTTCGGTTCAAAACGACGTGCCGGGCGCTTGCGAAGTGCAGGGCGATTACGACCGGCTGGTGCAGGTCGTGTCCAATCTTTTGTCCAATGCGCTCAAATTCGTACCACAGGGAAGCGGTTGGGTGAAAGCGAGGTTGTTTCACCAAAACGGCTTTTTGCACCTGCAAATTCTCGACAACGGTCCGGGTATCCCGCCGGAAAAACAGGCCATGATTTTTGAAAAGTTTACCCAACTGAGTCGCCGCGATACGGGCAAACCACAAGGCAGCGGGCTTGGGCTTTTTATCACAAAAACAATCGTGGAACAACACGGCGGACTGCTCAGGGTGGACAGCAAGATAGGGGAGGGGGCCATGTTCGAAGTACGCCTACCACTGGATCGATTTGCCAAATCAACGTTTGCCGCTGCAAAAAACTAAATACACATTGTCTGTCTTTTCCAAGTTTGCCTACTTTTATACCGGATTAATAAACAGACCAAAACTTAAGTCGTGCATACTCCCGATTCTGCTGCAAAGGTGCTTATCGTCGACGATGAACCCAATATTGTGGTTGCGCTCGAGTTCCTGCTTCAGCGGGAAGCTTATCAGGTACAAAAAGCGTACAACGGCGTTCAGGCATTGGAACTGGCCGCGGCATTTTTACCCGATATTATTGTGCTCGACGTAATGATGCCGGGCATGGACGGATTTGAGGTCGCCCGCCGTGTGCGCCAGATGGAAGCGCTGGAAATGACCAAAATCGTATTCCTTACCGCAAAAGGCACACAACGCGACAAAGAGGCTGGCTATTCCAGTGGCGGAGAATACTATCTTATCAAACCCTTTGATAACGAAGTGTTTGTAAATACGATCAACGAGATCATGGCCTACGGTTAAATTGGCCCGCTTGCCTTTTTCAGTTTCTTTTGTCGGAAAAATGCCGCTTCCTGAAAAAGTTATTTCAATAAATATAGGTATCTATATGTTTTGTTTCGTATCTTCGCAAGGTCATTAACCAAGTAATATCCGACCTGCCATGACGTACGAAACGCTTTATCGCCGCAGTCTGGAAGACCCCATCGCCTTCTGGGAAGAACAAGCCCGCGCCATCGACTGGTACAGTTTCCCTCCCGAGATACTCACGACCGACGAAAACGGTTTTTACCGCTGGTACAAGGGTGGAAAGATGAATACGTCCTATCTGGCCCTCGATTACCATGTGGCCAACGGTCGCGCCGACCAGATCGCCCTGATCTACGATTCTCCGGTGACCAATACCTACCAAAAATATACCTACCGCGAATTGCTGGACGAAACCGCCCGTTTTGCCGGCGTACTGGCCGATCTGGGCGTGACGAAAGGCGACGGTGTCATCATCTACATGCCGATGATTCCGCAAGTAGTATTCGCCATGCTGGCCTGTGCCAGGCTTGGAGCGGTGCACTCGGTGGTTTTTGGCGGTTTTGCCGCGCACGAGTTGGCCCTGCGCATCGACGACGCCCAGCCCAAGGTATTGCTGACGGCCAGCGCCGGAAAGGAATTCGACAAGGTAATACCCTATCAACCCATTGTGAATGAAGCGCTTGCGACGGCAAATCACAAAATCGACCATGTCGTGCTGTACCAGCGCAGTTTTGGCGACTGCGACCTTTCGCTTCCGGGTTACCACGACTGGGAGACCTTGCGCAGCAAAGCCAAAGCGGCCGACTGCGTGCCCGTCGACGCTACCGATCCGCTGTACATCCTTTATACCAGCGGCACGACCGGAAAACCCAAGGGAATCGTGCGCGACAACGGGGGACATGCCGTGGCGCAGCGGTTCTCCATGCGATACGTTTACGGGGTCGAACCCGGCGAGGTGTACTGGGCAGCCAGCGACATTGGCTGGGCGGTCGGCCACTCCTACATTGTGTACGCGCCCTTGCTAACCGGCTGTACAACCATACTTTACGAAGGAAAACCCGTGCGAACACCCGACGCCGGCGCATATTGGCGGGTGATCGAACAATACAAGGTCAACGTTTTTTTTACGGCGCCCACCGGGTTCCGTGCGGTTAAAAAAGAAGACCCGGATGGCCTTTTGCGCCAGGGCTATGATCTGGGCAGCTTGCGTCAGCAATTTCTGGCGGGCGAACGCTGCGACGCCGCCACACTTGAGTGGGCGCGCGAATTGCTGAAAATCCCGGTGATCGACCACTGGTGGCAAACGGAAAGCGGCTGGCCCATGCTGGCCAATATGGTCGGCACGGGCCTGTTTCCGATCAAGCCCGGCTCCTCCACCAAACCGGTGCCAGGGTTCGATATCCGCATCCTCGACGCCGATGGCGCACAGGCGCCGCCCAACCACGAAGGTGTGGTGGCCATCAAATTACCCTTGCCGCCGGGCTGCCTGCCCACGCTCTGGAACAACCCGGAGCAATTCCGCGAAAGTTATCTCAATGCCTATCCGGGCTACTATTTCACCGGCGATGGCGGTTATTTCGACGATGAGGGCTATTTCTATATCACCGGTCGTATCGACGACGTGATCAACGTCGCCGGACACCGCCTCAGCACCGCGGATATGGAAGAAATTGTTGCTTCGCACCCCGCCGTGGCCGAATGCGCGGTGATCGGGATTACCGACGAACTGAAAGGGCAGGTGCCGGTCGGGTATGTCGTACTGAAAAGCGGCGCCAATACGGACGAAAGCCAGTTGGAAGCCGACCTTATTAAAATGGTGCGCGACAAACTTGGCGCCGTGGCCTGTTTCCGATCGGCCAGGGTGGTGAAACGTTTGCCCAAAACCCGTTCCGGCAAGATTTTGCGCCGCACCATGCGCAACATCGTCGACGGCAAACCCTTCGCAGCCCCTTCGACCATCGAAGATCCTACCGTACTGGACGAATTCAACCAGTTGGTTCACGACGCAAAAAGTCTCTGATACAGATTCAACAAACTTGAAAACACGGGTATCATTACCCCCGTTTACACACACTTTTCAATGATCATACCTTTACCGTTATGAGTTTACAGATCAAAACCCTCGACGAATACCGGCAAGTTTATACTCGTTCCGTGGCCGATCCGGAAGGCTTCTGGGCCGAACAAGCTGCTGAATTTCAGTGGAAAAAGCCGTGGAAACAAGTACTTAAATGGAATTTCCGCGAACCCCGGATCAAATGGTTCCTGGGCGGAAAACTCAATATCACTGAAAATTGCCTCGACCGTCATCTGGAAAAACGCGGCAAGCAGGTTGCCCTGATCTGGGAACCCAATGATCCGTCCAAAAAAGCGCGCAAGATCACTTACAAGCAATTGTATGCGCAGGTTTGCCAGTTTGCCAACGCCCTGAAAGCGCAGGGTGTGAAAAAAGGCGACCGGGTCTGTATTTATATGCCCATGACGCCCGAACTGTCGGTGGCCCTCCTGGCTTGTGCCCGCATCGGCGCCATTCACTCGGTGGTTTTTGCGGGCTTCTCCGCGGTGTCGCTGGCCGACCGGATCAAAGATGCCCATGCGACGGTGGTGCTGACCTCCGATTACAATGCCCGGGGCGCTAAAAACATTCCAGTGAAAACGGTCGTCGACGAGGCCCTCGGACTGGGTTGCGATACCGTCAAAACCGTCATTGTACATCAAAACACCGGCGATCCCGTCAAAATGATGGAAGGACGCGACATCTGGTGGCATGATGCGATTAAAGGCAAGCGCAAATCGTGCAAAGCGACGACCATGGACTCCGAGGATATGCTGTTTATTCTCTACACCTCAGGCTCTACGGGCAAGCCCAAAGGTGTGGTGCATACTCATGGCGGATACATGGTGTACACGGATTTTACCTTTCGCAACGTATTTCAATACCAGGAAGGCGACGTGTACTGGTGTACGGCCGACATCGGCTGGATCACCGGCCACTCCTACATCCTGTACGGTCCGCTGCTTGCCGGCGCTACGACGATGATGTTCGAAGGCGTGCCTACCTACCCCGATGCCGGCCGCTTTTGGGATGTAATTCAACGCCATAAAGTCAATATTTTCTACACGGCGCCCACCGCTATCCGCGCCCTCATGGCCGCGGGCGATCAGTGGATCAACAATCGCCGCATGCCCTCGCTTCGCGTACTCGGTACGGTCGGCGAACCGATCAACGAAGAAGCCTGGCATTGGTACAATGAAAAAGTGGGTAAAAAACGCTGCCCCATCGTCGATACCTGGTGGCAAACGGAAACCGGCGGCATCCTGATTTCTCCTATCGCCGACGTAACACCTACCAAACCCTGCTTTGCCACCCTGCCGCTGCCGGGTGTGCAACCCTGCCTGGTCGATGCCAGCGGCAAAGAGATCACCGGCAACGACGTGGAGGGGATGCTTTGTATCAAATTCCCCTGGCCCAGTATCCTGCGCACCACCTACGGCGACCACGAGCGCTGCCGTACCAACTATTTTGCCGCGTTCAAAAACCTCTATTTCACCGGCGACGGCGCCCGCCGCGATGCCGACGGCTATTACCGGATCATCGGCCGCGTCGACGACGTCATCAACGTTTCAGGCCACCGCATCGGCACGGCCGAGGTGGAGGATGCTATCAACAAAACGCCGGGTGTGGTAGAATCGGCCGTGGTGGGTTTCCCGCACGACATCAAAGGTCAGGGTATCTATGCCTACGTCATTGTAAACGACCGGCTCGAAGATGCTGCTGCATTCCGGCAAAAAGTCGTGGATACGGTTACCAAACAAATCGGCCCGATCGCCAAACCGGACAAAATTCAGATCGTATCCGGTTTGCCCAAAACGCGCTCCGGCAAGATTATGCGCCGTATCCTGCGCAAGGTTGCCGAAGGCGACACCTCCAATCTGGGCGATATTTCCACCTTGCTCAACCCCGAGGTAGTAGAAGAAATCAAAGTTGGCGCTTCCAGGGTTTAATCAAGATAACTGCCCTTTTAACGGGCTTTCATTCTCCATATCCCCTTCTGCGCCTTTGCTTTGTCGCGTGTATTTTACCCGCAAAAAAGTGAAGGCTGCGGAGGGGATTTTTTATTAGTGATGAGTGAGGAGTGATGAGTGATGAGTGAGGAGTGAGGAGTGGGGAGTTGAATAAAAAACCCGCCGCACTTTTACAGCGGGCGGGTCAAAAGAACATCCTTCAAATAATCTACTGCTTTATTCTTTATGCGATCAGTGCGCTCAACTCTTCTTTGCTGAGTTCGAGATGACTGATGTGTTCGTGTTCAAAGAGGTCGACTTTGCCGGTTTCTATATTGTACATGCCGCCTACGATGGCGATGGCGCCGTCGTGAACCATTTCAGACAGGATGGGGCTGGCCTGTGCGAGTTCATCCATTACATAGTGTACGTTGTTGGTGGCAACGGCGTCGACGAATGCGTAGCTGTTGGACACCTCGAAGCTGGTTACGGACGTGTTGATGATGGCCGGTTCGATTTTGCGAAGCAAGGGGGTGAGGTTGCCCAGCTTAACGCCGTCGCAGGCGCCTTTGACCGCGCCGCATTTGGTGTGGCCGAGGACGAGGATAATTTTGGCGCCGGCAACTTTGCAGGCAAATTCCATGGAACCCACGATGTCTTCGTTGAGGATATTTCCGGCAATTCGGATACTGAAAATATCGCCGAGGCCCTGGTCGAAGATCAGCTCGGCCGAGGTACGCGAGTCCATGCAGCTGAGAATCACGGCAAAAGGGTGCTGGCCGGATTTGGTTTCATTGACCTGTTCGAGCAGATTGCGGTGCAGTTTGAGGTTATTGACAAACCGGTGGTTGCCGCGGCGCAACAGTTCGAGGGCCAGAGCGGGGGTGATGTTATCTTGCATTTCTTTGGTGAGCGTACGCATAAGGCAATTAGTTTAGAGTAGTAGTGGAGAGGGTGTTGTTGGGTTCTTTGGGCGCGGTTTTGACTGGAGGGCCCGGTGGTTCGACGTGTACAAAATCGGCTACCCAGTAGTTGTATTTTTCCTGGAAACCCCGGAGTTTGAACTGAATGTTTTTAGCCGGGGCATTTACTCTGAGGAAGTCCTGAATGATCTCCTGTACGTCGAAATCGATGTAAGCGGTGTCGGTAGCGTCAATCACGACTTTGGAGTTTTCCGGC
This sequence comes from Saprospiraceae bacterium, assembly GCA_016787345.1. GTDB lineage: Bacteria > Bacteroidota > Bacteroidia > Chitinophagales > Saprospiraceae > M3007. The sequence continues at coordinate 38,620 of JAEUUU010000110.1, forward strand.
AGGTGGTCGAGGGTGAGTTTGATGCTGCCCTTGTTGAGGAAAGAAACTTCCTGCGACAATTTGATGTAAATCACGTCGCCCTCGTGGTATTCTTTGCGGTGGAAGAAGTAGGCATTTTTCATATTGCCCCGCAGAATCGCGAAAATGCTGGCGGCAAGGCCGATACCCACGCCCGTGAGCAGGTCGGTAAATACAACGGCGACTACTGTGATGATAAACGGCCACCACTGATATTTTCCGTTGGTCCACATTTCTTTAAAGATGGAGATTTTTGCCAGTTTGTAGCCGGTAAGAATCAACACCGCGGCAAGTGCCGCGAGCGGAATGAGGTTCAGGATATTTGGGATGAAAAGGACGCAGACAAATATCAGCAGGCCGTGTACAATCGCGGCCATTTTGGTACGGGCGCCGGCATTTACGTTGGCCGAACTGCGCACGATCACGGAGGTGACCGGCAAACCGCCGATCAGGCCGGAAACCATGTTGCCTACGCCCTGGGCGAATAGTTCCTTGTTCGGATTACTTGTGCGCTTCTGCGGATCGATCTTGTCCACGGCTTCGATGCAAAGCAGCGTTTCGATGGATGCGACGGCGCAGATCGTCAGTGCAACGGTCAGCACTTTGGGGTTGTTCCACTGGCTGAAATCGGGCAAGGAAAACTGGTTGAAAAAACCGCTCAAACTATCGGCAACAGGCATGTTGACCAGGTGTGTCGGCGTGATGACCCAGCTTCCGCCAACCGTTTTGAACAATTCATTGAGCAGAATCGACGCAATTACAGCGACCAAAGCGCCGGGAATCGGGCCCGATAATTTTTTTATAGCCGGTTTTTCCCAAAGCAACAGGATGCCGATCGAGATCAGGGCAACCAGCGTGGCTCCGGGGTGAATAAATTCGGTGATCGAGTTCCAGATGGCTGAAAAGGTGTTGCCGCCGTCCGACTGCAAAAAGGCTTCATCGCCCTCTGTATCGCTGTCGTACCCCAAGGCATGAGGTATTTGTTTCAGAATAATAATGATCCCGATGGCCGTCAGCATGCCTTTGATTACGTTGGTCGGGAAAAAGTTGGCAATGGTGCCTGCACGGGCAAAACCGAGGATAAGCTGGAAGACGCCCGCCAGCACAACGGCCAGCAAGAACGTTTCAAAACTTCCAAGTTGTTGAATAGCAACAAGTACGACCGCCGTCAGACCGGCGGCCGGACCGCTGACGCTGGTGTGCGAATTGCTGAGAAACCCGATTACCAGGCCGCCGACAATACCGGCGATCATACCGGAGAACAAAGGCGCGCCGGATGCCAGGGCAATGCCAAGACACAAGGGTACCGCAATCAGGAAAATAACAAGACCTGCAGGAAGGTCAAACTTTAGGTTAGCAATATAGTTGGGCTTTTCCATAATATTTGAAGGAATACGCACGGCATACACCTGAACTCAGGCCGTATCCGTCGGATGAAATAATACACACGAGAACCCTGCCTTGTTGGCCGGATTCATTCAAACCTGAAATAAAAAATGGAAAATCAAGCCCGGTTGGGGGGCGGAGAGAATATGGGCAAAAATGCCAGGTGACGCACCTCGTCGTCAAAAATAAGGTGCGCTGTGCGAACGTCAACCTCTCCCTCGAAAACAATTGCGCAAGTCTCAATCCGTTCGCGCATCTCTTTGTGCTTTACTTCTTCTTCAAAAATCGTGTTGGTCGGGTTGTTGTCTTCTCCATCATTGTCCTGATTGTTTTGTTGCATGACAACCTGAAAAACTTCGGGAAAAGAAAGGCGCGCCACGTCGTTCAGCACGAGGCTGGAAACGGCTAATACGAGCAGACAATTTAAGACGCGACTTTTCAGCATAAATGGCTAGACCACACTTGAACAGCAAAAATACCAAGATTGATCGGGGTAAAGCGTTAAATTTTTATGACTTTTTCAAAAAAACAGAAAAACACGATTGATTATCAAGTGTTTATTTGGCTAAAAAAACCTTGTTTTTTTTCAAAAATTAAAAAGATCAAAGTTCGCTTCTTCGTTCCGTTTACCTTTCTGCCATGAAAGCACTCGTCTTGAACGCACTTCATCAGGGGCTCGATTTTCAGGAAATGCCCGCTCCGCACGCCGGCAAAAGTGAAGGTCTGGTCCGTTTGCGCGCCGCTGCGCTCAACCATCGCGATTTATTCATCACGCAGGGTTTGTATGCCGGTATCAAATTCCCTACGATCCTCGGCTCCGACGGGGCGGGCGAATACCGGGGAAAAGCGGTGGTGATCGATCCGTCGCTCGATTGGGGCGGCGACCCACGGGCACAGGGCCGCGGTTTCAGGGTGCTGGGCTTGCCTGACGATGGCACTTTTGCCGAACAAATAGCCATACCCAGGTCGAATATTCACCCCAAACCCGGACATCTCAGTTGGGAACAGGCTGCTGCGCTTCCGCTCGCCGGTGTCACTGCCTGGCGTGTCGTGTTTACACGTTGCCAGATCAAGGCGGGCGAACGCGTCCTGATTACCGGCATCGGGGGCGGTGTGGCGTTGATGGCGCTTCAGTTGGCCGCGGCTGCCGGAGCCGAAGTGTTCGTGACCTCTGGCTCGGACGAAAAACTGCAAAAAGCGGTGGCGCTGGGCGCCAAAGGCGGGGTTAATTATCGCAATGCTGACTGGGACAAGACGTTGAAAAAAGAAGCCGGCGGCTTCGATGTCATCATCGATTCGGCGGCCGGCAACGGTTTTGCACTTCTGCCGGCGCTATGCCAACCCGGTGGCCGCATCGGCGTGTATGGCGGCACTTTGGGCAAGATCGACGGGTTGAGCATGCAACCTGTTTTTTGGAAACAAATCAGCATTCTCGGCTCCACGATGGGTACGCGGCTCGATTTCAAAAAAATGCTGGCTTTTGTGGCCAAATACGAGATTGTACCGGTTGTCGATTCCGTTTTCCCGCTATCGGAAGGCAGCGCGGCCCTGCAAAAAATGGATCAGGGCGAGCAATTCGGCAAAATTGTTTTGTCCATCTGACCGCGATCAGAGAATGGTGAATTTGCCTTCGGCTACTTGTCGCCCGTTGATCAGCTGCTTCACCGAATATACACCGGGGACGTAACTGCCCGGCTTTTCTGCACCCCAGCCGTTGGTATAAAATGAATTAACCCAACCGGCTTCCACACTGCGACGTTTCTGGATATGCGTCAGCAGGCAGCCGTCAGGACGGTAGAGTTCGTACGTCAGATCAAATTCAATTTTCCCCGCCGAGGCAGGGTGAATCAGCCGCATCTCCCAATACACAAACCGGGTTTTTTCGTCTTTGAACTCGGTTTGGTATTTTCTTTCCCCTGATTCGGGCAAAACGCTTCCAGCCTCAAAAAAATAAAGCTGCGGATTGATCGCACTCTTTTGGAAAAAATCCGCTTCCATGCGGTCGAGCAGGTCGAGCAAACCAGACATGATACGGCTCCTGTCGCGGGAGTGTTGGTCGTAGTCGATGAGATTCTGGCTGTATTGGCGTTCGCTGCCCTCCCATTGTCCGTTGAGCAAAATGAGATCGTTGCGGAAAGGCCCTGGTAGCGGAGAGTTGGACAAATGCGTGAGCGCTTCCTCCAACAAGCCTTGCTGGATCAGGGAGCGACTGGAAAATGTATCTACTTGCATGAGGTGCAAAACTTGAAAACAGGGGGCAATTATAGCGATTGTGTGCCGACGTTTTATGAATTTGAACGCACAACCCTTCCCAAACCCCACAAAAACAACGCCGGCAGCCCGATCCAGAAGGCTTCGCTGAGTAAAACGCGGCCGCCCCATTCGCTCAGGAAGTTCCCGACCCCGATCGGCGATACCTGTATCGGCCGGAACGGGAAAAAAAGGCGCGCTTCGCTGAACGGCCACCACAAAGCGCAGCCCAAGCCGCCATTGGTCAACATGTCGAGTAAAGGGTGGGAGAGGGCCGACAGGGCGCACCAAAGCGCTGTTTTTAGTGTGTCCGGCTGTTTTTTGTAAAAAAAGCCGGCCAGCAAAAAGCCCAGCATCAAGGTAAAAACCACCGAGTGCGTCCAACCGCGATGCCCCCAGACGCTGTGGTAGGATATGCCAAACTGAAAAGCCAGTACGTCCAGATCGGGTGCAAAAGCGCAAAAACCTGCCAGCAGAAGCGTACTACTGCGTACCTGACGGGGAAAAAATGCGGCGCCGAGCGCCGAAGAAGCCACAACATGTCCGAATAATGATGCCATCGGGGGCAAAAATCCAAAATTTGTTTCCTTTGCCAGCCGCTACCCCAGGGACAAAACAGGTTTTTTGAACGCATTTTTGCCCGACTGATCGATTTAATCACCGGCATTGCCTTCATTGGCCCACCTTTTTGCAAAAAACAAAGCATAACCATCATGCACTTGTCTGTCCGATTACTCCTCCCGATCTTTTGTTTGTCGCTCCAAAGCTTGTCGGCGCAAACCCTCAAACCGGATTATCTCCGTACCGTTTCCATCCGAAGTATCGGGCCCGGCGCCATGTCGGGGCGGATCACGGCGATCGCTGTCGATCCTGAACGCCCGGAAGTGATCTATGCCGGCGCTGCCTCGGGCGGCGTTTGGCGTTCTACTAGTGGGGGTACCAACTGGGAGCCGATTTTCGATGGCGCCCCTACGCAAAGCGTCGGCGCACTGGCCATCAATCCGTACAACCCCGACGAGATTTGGGTCGGTACGGGCGAGGGCAACCCGCGCAATTCACAAAATTTCGGCGCCGGCATTTTCAAAAGCATCGACGGGGGAAAAACCTGGAAATCGATGGGGCTTGAAAATACGCATACCATTCACCGGATTGTTATTCATCGCGACAATCCCCAGGTCGTTTTTGCCGCGTCGCTGGGTTCAGCCTGGGGGCCGAATGCCGATCGCGGGGTGTTTAAAAGCACCGATGGTGGCCAAACCTGGCGCAAAGTGTTGTACGTCAACGATCTGACCGGTTGTGCCGATCTGGTGGCCGACCCTTCCAACCCCAACAAACTTTTCGCGGCCATGTGGGAATACCGCCGCTGGCCCTGGTTTTTCAACAGCGGTGGCAAGGGCTCCGGGCTGTACGTATCGCACGACGGCGGCGAAACCTGGACCCGCAGAACCGATGCCGACGGCTTGCCCGAAGGCGAACTCGGCCGCATCGGCCTGGCCATTGCAACCAGCAAACCCAATATCGTGTACGCACTGGTAGAGGCCAAAGACAATGCGCTGTATAAAAGCACCGACGGTGGCAAAAAATGGCAAAAAATGGCGGAAAAGAACATGGGTGACCGCCCGTTCTACTACTCCGAAATCTACGTCAACCCGAAAAATGAATACATGGTCTACTCCGTGCATTCCCAAATCACCCGCAGCGTCGACGGTGGTAAAACCTTCGAGCGCTTCGTCGGATTTTGGGATATTCACCCCGATCACCACGCCTTCTGGATACACCCGAACGACCCGGATTTCATCATCGACGGCAACGACGGCGGCCTCAACATTTCTCACGACGGCGGCCGTACCTGGCGCTATGCCGAAAATATCCCGGTTGGGCAGTTCTATCACCTCAACGTCGACAACGAACGCCCCTACAACATCTACGGCGGTTTGCAGGACAACGGTACCTGGATTGGTCCCTCGGCTTCCTGGAAAGCGAGCGGAATGCGCAATTCCGACTGGCAGGAAATCTATTTCGGCGATGGCTTCGATGCCATGCCGCAGCGCGACAACCCCCGCTACGCCTTCGCCATGTCGCAGGGCGGCGAACTCAGCCATATCGACCGCCAAACCGGCGACACTCGCTACATCAAACCCCTGCACCCCGAGGGCATCGAACTGCGGTTCAACTGGAATGCCGCCCTGGCACAGGACCCGTTCCGCGATCACGGACTGTATTTCGGCAGCCAGTTTTTGCATTATTCCCCCGATTTGGGTGAAACCTGGGAAATTATCTCCCCGGATTTGACCTCCAACGACACCTCCAAAATGCATCAGGACCGCTCCGGCGGCCTGACCATCGATGCGACCAATGCGGAAAATTACTGCACCATCATCGCCATCTCTCCGTCCCCCGTCCAAAAAGGCGTGGTCTGGGTGGGCGCCGACGACGGTCGCGTGCAACTCACGCAGGACGGCGGAAAGACCTGGGAAAACGTGGCGGGCCGTATGCCCGGCTTGCCCGACAATGCCTGGATTCCGCAGATCGAAGTATCGGCAAAAAACGCCGGCGAGGCATTTGTCGTGGCCAATAATTACCGCCAGAACGACTGGCAACCCTACCTCTACCACACCACCGACTTCGGTAAAAAATGGCGCCGCCTGGCCAGCGCTAAAAACGTGGAAGGCTTTTGCCTTTCCGTGGTGCAAGACCCCGAAGTACCCAACCTCCTCTTTCTGGGCACCGACCGCGGGCTTTATTACAGCATCGATTATGGCGAAAACTGGACGGCCTTTCCGCGTGATGAAGATGGTGGCGGTTTCCCGGCAGTACCGGTGCAGGATATGAAAATTCACCCGCGCGACGCCGATCTCGTCATCGCTACTTTCGGCCGCGGGATCTGGATTTGGGACAATATCAAACCCCTCAGGGAAATGGCGGGCAGCAAAGGCGAACTGGCCAACCAGCCTTTCAAAGTATTCCAGCCGCAGGATGCAGTGCTCGCGGCCTGGCGCTCGTACGATGGCGAGCGATTCGGTGGCGATGCGCTCTACACCGGCGACAACAAGGGCACCGCCGCGCTAATAACGGTATGGATCAAACCCGAAGAGGTTAAGGCATCCAAAGAGAAAAAGAAGAAAAAAGATAAGGATGAGTCGAGTAAAAACGACAAACCGGCCGCCCGGGGAGGCAAACCGGAAGGCAGCAATCGCCCGGATAAAGCCATCGTTTTGATCCAGTCGATGAATGGCGACACGCTGCGCCGTTTCAAAACGGATGTCGATACCTGCTTCAATTACATCTACTGGGGACTCGACACCAGAGGCGTGCGTTTCCCTTCCAACAACGAGCCCGGCCCCGACCAACTGGAACCCGGCAACGGCCCAAGGGTATTGCCCGGTACTTACAAAGCCACGGTCATCTGGGGCGATTTTCGCGACTCAACCACGGTGACTGTTCTCGACGATCCCAGGCTTAACATAACCCCGGCCCAACGACAGGCTGAAAACGACGCCACCCGCGCCTTGTACAAACAAATCGAACGGGCGGGCAAAGCTTATGATCGACTGAAAGAAGCGGAAAAAACCATCAAGCTGGTAGAAGAGCAACTGGCCAATACGCCCGACAGCACGAAAAAAGAAGTAATCAAACAGGGTAAAGCCCTGCGCGACAGCATCAGCGTATTGAAAGAAGCCTTTTTTACCCAAAAAGAAGCGAAAGGAATTCAACGGAACTCCGACCACTTGAACGCCAAATACTGGCGGGCGATGGGATACATCCAGCCCGGTCCGGAAGTGCCCAATTCGACGGCGAAAATTGCCATCAGGGAAGCCGAAGTGGAAACGGAAAAACTGGTTGCCCGTGTAAACGCCCTTTTCGAGGGCCCCTGGAAAGAATACAGGACGAAGTCGGAAGCTCTACAATATTCGCTTTTTAAAGATTATGACCGATTATAAGGCTGATTTACAGCGATTCGGCCCATTTCGGTATCTTGCACCTATTCCTTCACCTTCACACCAGTTTTTATGAAAAAACTACTTTCCACCTATGTATTCCTTTTGGCAGCGCTCGCGGCGGCCCAGGCTCAAAGCGCGCTGTTTGTCGACACGACCGTCACGCCCCAGCAGATGGTTGCCGACTTTTTCAATACCGGCCAGGTTACCGTGTCGAACGTGACGTTCAACGGGTCCGCCTCCTCGGCCGCGTATTTCGAAGCGGCCAATACCGACCTCGATTTGCTGGCCGGTATCATGCTGAGTTCGGGTCGTTGCAACAGCGCGCCGGGTGTTCCGGGCGATTTTGCATCCGATATGGTCGGTTTCGGGAGCGATTCTTCCCTGACGGCTCTGTCCGGCATTACGACTTTCGATGCCGCGTTGCTCGAATTTGATCTGGTTTCCTCCACCGACACCCTTTGTTTCATCTACCGCTTTGGCTCGGAAGAATATCCGGAATACGTCGGATCGAGTTTCAACGATGTTTTTGCCTTTTTTGTAGAAGGCCCCGGCTACAATGGTCAGACGAATATCGCCCTGGTGCCCAACACTACCATTCCCGTTGCCATTAATAATGTAAACAGCGATTTTAACAGCCAATACTACGTCGAGTACGACTCCACTGGCGGCGGTGATGCGGTGTACGACGGATTCACGACCACTATGCCGGCCAAATTTATCGTTCAGTCCGGAGCGTCCTATCATGTCAAACTGGCCATTGCCGACTCCGGCGACGGCATTTTCGACTCCAGCGTTTTCATTGCCATCAACTCGCTGGGTGGCGATAGCCTGCTGGCCCCGGTGGCCGAGATGGCTGCCCCGATCATCGACGGCAATACGGTGACGTTTACCAACACCAGCCGCTATGCCACGGCATGGCACTGGGATTTTGGCGACGGCACTACCAGCAACGAGCGCAATCCCGGCCCGCACACCTTCCCGCAATTCGGCCCCAACGGCGATGAGCGCAGTACCTACGTCGTCACGCTGATCACCACAAACTATTGCTGCGCGGATACGACCCAGTTTGTGGTGAATATCGGTTCGAGCGGCGTCGACGAATTGCAGGCACTGCCTTTCCGCTTCGGCCCCAACCCGGTTGCCGATTTCCTTCTGGTTCAGCCCGAGTTGGCGGGTCCGTACGTATTGCGTGCGCTGGACCTGAATGGCAGAGTGATGAGTCAGCAGCAGGCCAACGGCGCCCTCCGCCTGGAAACCGCCGGCTGGCCATCCGGCGTTTATCTGCTTGAGTTTCAGCAGGGCGGCCACAGCGCGGTACAGCGTGTGGTGAAGCGCTAATAACCATGCAGAAATTGGAAAAATAAAAAAATAGCCCGGCGGTGTTACCACTGCCGGGCTTACTATTTACTGCTAAAAAAGAGAAGTTTCTGTCGTTAGTCTTTGGTTTTCACTGCATCGGGAAGCGCCGGTGCAGCGTCCGGTTTGAGGGTCAGCGAGAGGGGCGTCAGTGGTGTTTTCCAGCGTTTGTAGCGATTGCGCAGCACGGTGCTGTTCGGGTCCGACGGGTCGCTGCCCGGAAGCGGGAGCGCTCCTGTTCGTTCGGCGCGCTTCCCGGTCGAGTTGACTTTGGGCTGCGTTTTTGGCTGATCCGCGGTAGCGGCCGGCTTGTCGGCAACCGGCGCCGCGAGCGGTGCGGAGATTGCCGGTTTGGCGCTTGTCGGCGGCATTTGCGTTTCGGCGCTTGCAGCAGGAGGTGTTCTTTTAGGTATGGGTTGTTGGGCGGGTAAAGTTTGAACGGGCGACTCGACGGCAACTTCCGGTTGGGCGACGGGCGCCTGATAGGTTTGCTCGTTGGCGATTTCGGAAGACGGGTCTTCGACCTGGGCGGGTTGGGGCTGTACCAGTGCGAGGTAGAGGCCAACCATTATCGCAATTGCCCCGGCGGCTACCAGCATAATCTGGGCGCTGCTCCAACCCTGTCGCGGCGGTTTGATGCGGGTTTGCACGTGTTGCCAGACGCGTTCGGAGGGGGTATCCCATCCGTCGGGGTCGGGCGATTCGGGCAACTGGTCGAAGGTATTGCGAAACAGTTCGTCGAGTGAGTTAAAGTCTTTTTGTTCAGCCATGTGGGTCGGTTTCAGCCGGGATCAGGATTTTTTTATTAAACGATAAACGATTTGTCCAGCATTCGTTTTAAAAACTCTCGCGCTTTGAACAACTGGCTTTTACTGGTTCCGATGGAGATGTTCAGTTGATCTGCGATTTCCTCGTGAGAAAACCCTTCGATAGCGTAGAGGTTAAAAACGGTTCGGTAGCCTGGGGGAAGCTTTTGCAGGTATTTCATCAGCGTTTCGGCGTCGAGGTTGGATGCAAAATCTTCTTCGGTGCGAAATCGGTTTTCAAAAGGCGTAAAATCGCCGGTATCGCGCAAAAAATCGCGCTGCCGGCGCAGATGGCTCAGGGCTGTATTGACCATGATTCGGCGAATCCAGCCGCCCAGAGCGCCTTCGCCCCGAAACTGGGCCATATCGCGAAACACCCGCACAAACCCGTCTTGCAGCATATCTTCGGCTTCGGCGCGGTCGCGGGCGAATCGAAGCAACACACGGAACATCGGCACGCTGTACTGTTTGTACAAGGCGGTCTGATGTTGCGGGCTGCCGCGTAGGACGCCACTCACCAGTTCCTGGTCGCTCAGTTGCTGCATAAGGTCTTGCGGATATTGCTGTTGATGAAAGGTACGAGAAAAGGGTTGCCTGCCTGCAAAATTATTTTTTCAGTTTTCTTCAATTCTCCGACAATTGCACGTTCAATTCGGCTCGGAACCAGCCATTTGCACGGGTAAGATGCAGTTTGTGCTGATGGGGGTAAATCAGGTCGAGCTGGCGGCGGATGTTTTTTAGTCCGATTCCTTCCCCGTTCGGGTTGGGCCGGCTTTCGTCGCCTTCGGCGGTGTTCTCAACGGAAAAATGGAGCACATTGTTTTTCAACTGCAGGCGAATATGGATTGCGGCCTTCCCCGTGGTACTGTGCGCGCCGTGTTTGAAACTGTTTTCAACAAATGGAAGCAAAAGCAAAGGCGCGATGGAGGCATCGGGTTGGTCCATTTCGGATTCGTAGGTTACCGTCAGCCGTTTGTTGTAACGCAGTTTTTCCAACTCGATGTAATCCTGGATGACGCGCGCTTCGGCGGTGAGCGAGATCAACGGGGCTCTGCAATCGTACAACATAAAACGCATGATCTTGGAAAGCATCAGGATGGCATCCGGGGTGTGGTCCGACTTTTTTCGGGCCAGTACGTACAGGTTGTTGAGCGTGTTGAACAGGAAGTGCGGATTCGTCTGGGCGCGCAGAAAATTGATTTCCGATTGTAGTTTTTCCCGGATCAATTGCTGTTCAAAATCGCGGCTCTTGTAGTGTACCCGGATCAGTTTGATCGTGCTGGCCGCTGCCGCGGTGATGAAAATATCGAAAGCAGTGAGCAGAAGCCCGCGGCCGTCGAACAGCAGAAAAGTCTTATCGGGTTCGAGGACCGGGTTGTACACAAAAACGATCACAAACCGGTATGCCAGCATGGTTGCCATAAAGCCGAGCAGTATGCTGAGCAACAACTGCGTCAGTTTGTGGCGTTCGAGATAGAGCGGTATGATGTAGTAAAAAACAAAGTAGGTAAATGCCATTTTGATCGGCAGGGAGAATGCCTCCCCCGCCAACATGCCCCAAAAGGCTTCTTCCAGCGGCTGTCGGTAAACCGTACAGGTAAGCGCCGCGTTCAGCGGCAGGTAAACGGCCCAGAACAATACGTGCAGGCCGATTCGACTCCAGTTCAAGCGTGCCATTCAACAGTGGTGAAGCCCGGCGCTGCATTAAGGGTGTACAAGGAGCGGTCGCGCAGGCGAATTTCTTTGATCGGTATTTCTTCGCCGTCGAGCAAACAGGTTTTGACAAAAGCCGGAAAGCCGACGAGGTAGATTTTTATGGTATGGTACGCTGGCGTCCAGTCGCCGTTTTTTTGCTGATGCAGCGTAAAAAGGTTGTTTTGCCCCTGCGTTTCAAATGTTTTCAGGCTGTATTGACCGTTTTGGTATCCATATCCTTCGCCCTCGTCTTCGTACAGGCGGCTGGTTTCTTTTCCGTTTTTATAATAAACATACAAGGTCAGTTCATCTACGGGCCGCTCGCCGGTCCATTGCCGCGGCGGGTACACGGGCAATACGGCGCCTTCGCGTACGAAAAACGGCAATTGGTCGGGCATCAGGTTGATAAACATCTCACCGTTGGCCTGCTGGCCGGTCCAGAAGTAGTACCAGTTGCCCTGTGGCAGATAAACCATTTGTCTTTGCAGTTTTGATTGTATCACCGGGCTGACCCAAATGTGGTCGCCAAACAGAAAATCGCGTTCCTGATCGGCCAGCTTCGGGTCGGCAGGGTCGGCAAATGCCGCATGGCGGATCACCGGAGTACCGTCCTCCCTGTGCTGCCAAAATGCCGTGTAGAGGCAAGGTAGCAAGGCATAGCGCAGTTCAATGGCTTTTTTGGCCAACTCCGTGGTTTTGTCACCAAACGACCAGGGCTCGCGGTCGAATGTGTGCAACTCGGGGTCGCTCAGTTGCGCTTCGTCGGTGACCGCCACGTCGCCGGCGGCATGGCCACCCATACTGTGCATGCGCATCAGCGGGTGAAATACGGCAAGTTGAAGCCAGCGGATGTACAATTCGGGGTCGAGCGTACCGGCAAAACCGCCGATGTCGGTGCCGCAAAACGAAAAGCCGGAGACGGAAAGCCGCTGGCACTGGATGTTGGCGATCTGCAGGTGTTCCCAGGAGGAGAGGTTGTCGCCGGTCCAGACAGCCCCATAGCGTTGCCCGCCGCTGAACGTAGCCCTTGTGAGCAGAAACGGCCTTTTTTCCGGTTTCAGGCGCCGAAACCCTTCCCACGAAGCGCGGGTCATCAACATGCCGTACACATTGTGGGCCTTGCGGTGACTACAGGGTGCGCCGTCGTGGTCGTGCGCGACGTGGTCGGGCAGGGTTTTGTGGTTGACGTGGAAGACGGCCGGTTCGTTCATGTCATTCCAAAAACCGGCCACGCCTTCCTGTTGATAAAGTTCGGCATACAGTTCGCCCCACCAGTCGCGCACTGACGGATGGGTAAAGTCGGGAAATGCGCAGAATCCCGGCCAAACGGGGCCTTTTGCTACGTCGCCATCGGCTGTTTTGACAAAATAGTCGTTCTCCATGCCCTCCCGGTATACCCGGTACTCGGGGTCTTCCTTGATGCCCGGGTCGATCATAACCACGGTCGAAAAACCGAGTTCGCGCAGGTCGTCGATGAGTTGTTTGGGGTGTGGAAAATGGCGTTTGTCCCAGGTAAAACACCTGAACCCGTCCATGTAATCGATATCGAGGTAAATAGCGTCGCAAGGGATGTTCTTCTCACGAAAATTGCGGGCCAGCTGGCGCACCCGGCCGTGCGGGTAATACGACCAGCGACACTGGTGGTAGCCCAGTGCCCAGAGGGGAGGGAGGTCGAGCCGGCCGGTCAGCCGCGCATATTTGCGGCACACATCGGTCGGGTCGGGGCCATTGATAAAATAAAAGTCGAGGCTGCCGCCTTCGGCCCAAAACTCGATTGTTTCTGCGCCCTCGCTGTCGAAGTCGAAATGCGTTTTGAAACTGTTGTCGAGAAAAATACCATAGGCCAGGCCCTGATAAACGCTGTAATAAAATGGAATGGCGCGGTAAAGCGGGTCCGATTCTCTGCCGTATCCGTAGGCGTCGGTGCACCACAATTCAAATTTTTTGCCGTGCAAATTGGCCCCGCAGCTTTTATCTCCCAGTCCGTAAAAGGCTTCCTTGCGGTGACTCTTTTTGCTCATGCGCAAATCACACCAGCCGCGCAGGATGGTCCGTTTGGCCGTAAAACCGCCCGCATCCAGGCAAAGCGCGCGGTCGTCCTGATCGTAGATGCGAACGCGCATGCCGTGTTTCAAAATGACGATTTGAAGGGATTCCGAGTTCAGGATGTACTCGCTGTCGGTTTCGTCGAGGGTGGCCGTTACCTTTTCAGGCTGAAAATCGGGATCGACGGCATAGGAAAAGTCGCGGCTGAACACACCGTCGGGGCTGTACCGGAATTTGACCATTCCGTTCGCCACGATCTGCAGCCGTAGCGCGACCCCGTTTTTACAAATAAACTCATAAGCGCCGTCGCGCCAGCGCAGGGTGTTTACCTCGTCGGGTGCGACGATTTGGTACACATCGTCGTATCGCGTGCTGACATCGGCAAATGAATAGTCGATTTCTTTCGGCGTTTCCGGTACATCGGGGCCGGAAGGCAAGGCAGGTCCGTGTTCGTTTTCCTCCATGGTGGGTCGAATTTCGAGGCCAAAAGTAAGGAGGAAGGATTGATAAGGTGAAAAGCTTGATAAGGGTTGATAAGGTTGATGAGGGTTTATAAAAGGAGGGTGGACGTTTTCTTCTTTATCAACCTTATCCAACCCCAATCAACTAAAAAATCCAGCGGGCCATCACATGATAACGCCAGGGGGAGTTGGGCTTGATGGTGTAAGAAAGGCTGCCGACTTGTGACGGGTTGGGATCGAATGAAGCGTAGTTGTCCTGACTTCCCCATTCGGACAGGTTGTTTTGTACAAAAAATCCGACTTCGATATGCCGGGAGGGCCGAAAACCGACCCCGCTTTGCAGGTTGACCCGCCATTGTCCAACTTTCTGACTGGCCAGGTTGCCCAGCCGGTTCTCCGGATCGTTGATCGACCCGTTGTACAGTTCCGAACTGCTCAGTGCCGCCGTTTTTGTGCCGGTTTCCACTTTAAGGGTATAAGACAAAGCGCCGCCGGCGTAGAGGCGCCATTTGTTGACCGGTTCCCACCAGCCCAGCAATGGCATTTCGATCCGGTGAACAGCAGAGACCTGGGTTTGTACCTGCACCGGAACAGCATTGGAATAGGACGTACTGGGCGAAGTAACCAGGTCCTCGATAATGATCTGATCCGGCTGGCTCACCGTATCGTACAGCGCCGGCGCACTGACTATGGATTCGGCGCTGAGCGGCAGTTTTTCATAGCCATACCGCAATCCGCTGCGCAGTCCCCAGCGGCGCTTGAGTTGAAAATCGGCCGTAAAACCAAGACTTGCATCATGTAAGCCGCTGAAATCGCGTGTGCCGGTGGTTGCGCTCAGCCCGAAATCCCAAAGGTGACGCTCGCGTTTGGGCGTCGGCGGGCTTGTCTGGGGCGAGCCAGCCAGGGCAATGGCGAGATCGGGATGGGATACGAGTTCGAGACGACGTTGCGGTAAAAGCGCCGTTGCGAAGAACTGCTGTGGCTGAATATAGGTCGTAGCCGGATTGCCCGGTTCAACACCAGGGGTGGTAAGTTGTGCAGGTAAATGGTTGGTTGCGGGAATGTCTGTGCGGGGAATAGGGCGGTCGGATGATGACCGGGCCATCACAGTCTGCGTCATCGGATGTGTACGTTGCGCCGTAATGTTATTCGAAGCCGTTTGTGACTGTTCGGTGGAGGGCAGGCTGGCAAGGTCCGATGCGGAGTGCTCCGGCCGGGCGATACCGGCTACGGGCCCGCTTGGGGCGATGGCGGGCGGTACAGGCGCCGCCTGAACGGGCTGCGCGTTCCAGTTCCAATAAAACACCCCCAGACCGATAGCCAGTGCGGGCGCCAGCCACCACCAGAAAAAGCCCCGGCGTTTGCGGCCTTCGGGCATTTCTCGGTCGAGGGTTTGCCGCATGGCGGCCCAACCCTTGTCGGCGAGCGCTTTTTCCTTGTTAAAGCCTATATTTTTCATAGTCAATCTCTTAGATAGCAGTTGTACAGGTTTATTGGGATGTGCCGGTGTTCCAGTTGCGGGCCATGCGGCGGTTTTCCATTCGTTCGTATTCGTTCAATTGATCGCGCAGTTTTTGGCGTGCGGTAGAAAGATGCCATTTGGAGGTTCCTTCGCTGATATTCAGATTTTGGGCGATTTCAGCGTGTGAATACCCTTCGATGGCGTACAGACGGAACACCTCCTGTGAAACATGGGGTAATGTTTTGACTGCCCGGAGAATGTCTTCTTCATGAAAAATTTCCGAGGATCGTTCCGGCACGGTTTCGTCCCGTTCTTCAAAGATCAGGAAGTGGGAATAGCGGGCATTGTCGCGGAAATAATCGGCCAGACTGTGCCACACCAGGCGGCGTATCCAACCTTCCAGACTGCCTTTGAACGCGAACGTGTGTATTTTTTGAAAAACCCGAAGGAAGCCTCGGTTCAGGATGTCGAGCGCCGTGTCGTCGTCGCGGGTGTGCCGGCGGCACATGCGCAGCATTTCCGGGAAAAAACGCCGATACAAAGCCTCCTGCGCGCGCCGGTCGTTGGCGGCACAGCCGGCGACGAGTTCATCGTCGGTGTATTGTTTTTTTCCAAAAATGGACATGTTCAAGTACAATATTAGTCTGTTTTTACAATTGCACGGCCATTCCGAGTTCAAGTCGGCGGTGCAAAATTTTATCGGTGCCCTCGGAAGCGCCCCAGGTGTCGGTCCATACCCGGTTTTGCCGTTGAAACCTCAGCCCGCCGTACAGGCTGAAATGATTGCCCAGCCGGTAGCCCAGTTTGCCTTGCAGGAGCCAGCCTCCGGTCCAGTTGTCGTTGTAACCCCAGCGCTCGGAAGTACTTCCGCCGGCAAAGCCCCAGCCGCCCCCGAAGGCGTAAAAAGGGGCGCTGTTTTTGCGCTGGAAATATCCCCTCGCTTCCACAAAAACCGGGTAGGTCACCTGGTTGAACTCTTGTACGTATGGAGAATAGGCCTCCACGCCAAGACCCAGGCCTAGCCCGATCCAGCGGTTCAGAGCGTAGCCGGTAACATTCTGCAGCGAAACGCCGATCGTGTTTTCATCCCACCAGGTACGCCCTGCGAGTACGGAAAATGAACTGACGTTATACCAGCCATGCTCCCTGAAATCATAAGGACGAGGTATAGCAGCGCGTTTTTTTGCGCTTTCATCGTCGCCCGGACAACGTTGCACCACCCGCCGCACCTTTTTCTCCTGAACATGGAGGATGAGGCCGCTCCAGGTTTGGACGACGAGTGTGCCGCCCTCCGCGTGTTCCAGTATTTTACCCCGGTAAATGCTCCCGTTTTTCAAATAAACAACATCGGTGCAGCCCGTCGAGGGGTCGGCGTTGGTCTGTGCCCGACCAACGACCGACCAGAAGATCAAAACAAAAAGCAGGTATGGTTTCATGTTGAAAGAAACATTCGTTCACTTATTTCACCTGGATCGTGCTCACCAGTTTCGGGTTGGCCGGGTCGCTTACGTCCAGTTGGAAGAAGCCGCCTTCTCCGATCACGAGCAGGTGATTGTTGTCCAGTGAAATGACGTCGTAGGTTTTCAGTTGGTTCAGGTGTGCCAGCTGTTGCAGGTTGGTAGGTTGGGATTTGTCAAAAATTTTCAGGCCATCGTCGCACAGATAGAGGTAGTTGCCCCGAACGGAAAGGCCTTTGGGGCGCGTCATCGGATAGGTGGCTTCCAGGCTGGCGCCGGGCAGGTTGCTGATATTGATGACTTCCAGTTGGTTGAGCGTGCCGTTGCAGGTGGTGCCGTCGTGCAGGGTGACGTAGGCGTACTTGTCGTCGCAAACGACCGGGTCGCAGCCGGTGGCGTGCCAGAAGGTCGTTTCAAGCACCGGGCGCTGCGGATTGCTGTTGTTGAAAATAAAGACCGCCTGCTGCGAGCCGACGAACAGCCGGTCTTTCCAGGGGAAAAGCGTTTCTATGTTCCAGCCAACGAAGATGGAGTCGGAAACTGCCGGGCAATCGGGCGATTGGAGCGACCAGGATTTGAGCGTGGTAATGTCGATGGTATACAGGTATTGGTCAACAAGACCGAAACGCGAATAGGAACCGGCAATGCCGGCCGGTACGTTCGAGCCGCCTCCGCTGTTGTCGAAAGCCGCATCCACCACGATCACATCGCCTTCCATAAACCAGCCGTTGCCCCAGCGGTTATCGTCGCAAGCGACTTCTTCGGTCACTTTTGTCTCGTCGTAACCAACCATCCAGCCTCGTTGCGGATCGAAACCGTACAATGCGAAGGCATTCTGGCGGGTGCAAACCAATTGCGGCGACTGAATATCCTGTATGTCGATGGTCAGCAGGTTGATGTATTGGTCGGCGTACAGGTAATGCCCTCTGACTGCCATATCGATATTGCCATCGATACGCCAGAAAGCCAGGTTGACGGGATTGGCCGGGTCGCTGTTGTCGATCAGGTGGATACCTTCGTTTTTTTCATTGATCAAAAGGTAGTGATCGAAATAGTAAATCTTGCCGGGATTGGTCAGTTCGCGGGCGGGTTGAACCTGAAAACCCGTGTTGCACTCGGCAACCGTTTTGTAGATGGGTTCATAACGGGTGTAGGTTTTTACCGTGGTGCAGCGGTCGCGCAGGCAACCCGAAAAAAGAAACAGCGCAGTAAAACCGGCAGTGATGGAAAAAAGCAATTTGTACTTCATGGCAGACAGTTTGAAGTGAATTTTCAAGTGTATGTCTGCCTAGACGGGTGGGAGAGCGTACAAGGTTGGCGGGTGGGCAGATTTTTTTACAAAACCGCCTAAAGCGGTTAAGCCGTACTGCACATTTACAGCACGGCCTAACCCATTATAATCCCATGAACAACCAGAAGGGGGAGATTTTGATCAGTTAAAGGTGGTTTTGAAAACGAAGGGGGTTAAAAATTATTGGTACAAAAGTATAAAAAATATTTTTTTTCAAAACTACCACTGAAAAGGTATGTCCCGGGCTAGCGGTTTTTGACCAGTTTCCCGCTCTCTTGCCAGCCTTTTCCGCGTATGTTGTACAAATACACCCCGTCTGCGAGACCATCCAGATCGATCCGCTGGCGATTGCCCGATCCTTGCATCCGGCGGCACAATTTGCCGTCGAGGCTATACAGCCGTATTTCGAATGATTGCCCCTGATTGTCGGGGAGGATGCAATCGGCATAGTCTCTGGCAGGGTTGGGGGCAATTTGCACGGCTACTTTTTGGTAAAGTTCGTTGTTGCCCGAGTTTTCGAGGAAATTGGCGGTAAACAACCCGTTGCCGTGCGTAGCGGCCACAACCAGCCCGTCGGAGGGGCGCACGTCCACGTAGTCGACTACCGTGCTGCCAATGGCGCCGGGGCCTTCGAGGGTCCAGAGGGTGCCCGGTTGGGCCGATGCATGCAATTTGAGCGTATCAGCCGAGTACAGGCCGACACTGGTGCCGCAGAAGTATTTTTTCGAACCGTTGGGGTAGGGCAAAATGCTCAGCCAGCGCAGGGAGGGGCCGGCGCCGGTTCCGCCCACGCTTCCTTCCAGGTTGCCGCCTACTTTTTGCCAGCTCACGCCCGCGTCGAAACTTCTGAACATGCTGTACACCTTGTAATTGGAATACACCACGACGACTTCGTCCGCATTGAACGGATCAACGGCGATGCAGCTGACGTAACCCGCGGTGCCGGCAAGCGGCGGGGTGAGCAGGGTGAAAGATGGTTGTCCCTGGTGCGCGTTGTCGACCCGGAACAGTTTGTTGTTGCTGGTGCCCAGGTAAAGCCGGTGCGCAGGGTTGCTTTCGGATACGGCCAGGGCTGTAAACGAGCCCT
Source organism: Saprospiraceae bacterium (assembly GCA_016787345.1). Classification (GTDB taxonomy): domain Bacteria; phylum Bacteroidota; class Bacteroidia; order Chitinophagales; family Saprospiraceae; genus M3007. The sequence goes on from JAEUUU010000110.1 coordinate 57,876, forward strand.
GGGCAGCCGTCAGGGTATCTGGGAATTGCACCCACCCCTGGCCGATCGAGTCCCATTCGCCGGTCAGCTGGATGGCGCCGAGGTCGTTTTGACGGTACACTTTTCGGCCGGCCGGCAGATAAAGGATGGAGGCGTCGTTGGGGTCGAGCGCCAGGGGATTGATAAACAGGTAGTCGCTTTTGTTTGGCCCGATCGGGTCGATGCGTCGGAAGGCAGTGACATTTCCGGCGTCGTCGAGCGCACATTTGGCAACGCGCCCTTGTTGAATGGAAAGAATGTAATAGGCTTTACCCGGTGCGATGCCGCCGAAGGAGCCGTCGCCGTTGACGGTTTGCCGCCAGGGAGCGGTGGGGTCGGGGTTGTTGACAAAAAAGTTGCCATTGTCCTGCAAGCCGCCCATCAGCATGTTGTCGCCGGGGGCATTTTTATCAATAATAGCGGTATAAAACTGGGTCGTCAGGTAGCCGTTGTTCAGGGAGTTCCAGCTGACGGTTGCCGCGTTGCAATCTTCCGTTCGGTGCAGGCCGCCGTCGCTGGCGGTAATCATCACGTTGGGGTTGCCGGGCAGAAACATGAAGTCATGCTGGTCGGGGTGGTGGTTTTCGTACAATTCAAAAAAAGGCAGGTAAGTGCCAATTTTGTAGCCACCGATCTGCGTCGTGTTGTTGGGCGTGGCGAACCCGTCGGTAGAGCGATAAATATTGGTGCCGCCGACAAACACGTTGTTGGTACCTGGTTGCACTTTGACCACCAGATCGTACCCGCCCTGGCAGGCAAACTGGTCGAATTCGGTGCCGCTGGCAGGCAGATTACCGGAAAGATTAACCCAGGCGCCGTTGACACCGGCGCCATTCCCGCCTATGTAGGTATATTTCCACAAGCTCGACCAGTCGTCGCTGTCGATGTATTCGTTGTAATGGCCATAACCCGGTGTGGCGCCCAGGAAGTATACTTCATTTTCATTGTTCGGATTGATTCCGATCACAATGCGATCATACGCCGGCGGAAAGTTGGCGGGTGTGATATTGGTCCAGGTGGTGCCGTTGGTGCTGCGCCAGATGCCTTTTTGGGGGCCATCGCTGCTCAAGGTGGCGTACAACACACCGGTTGGGGACACCGCCACATCGGTAAAATAGGAATAGTTGGAGAGGTCGCCGCCACGCACGGCCGTCCAGGACGTGCCGCCATTGGCGCTGCGATAAATGGCGCCGACGGTCGCCATGTAGACGACGTCTTCGGTACCCGTCGGGCCGGTGACGACCCGCCAGCCGGTCTGGAAGAAGGAGTTGAAGTCTTGCGGATTGCCATCGTCGGTAGAACCGACGGGCGTCCAGGTTTCGCCGTTGTCGGTGCTTTTGAACAGGCCGTCGCCCAGATAAAAGGAAGCATTATTGCCGCCGGAGGCGCTGGTGCCGTAAATTTCACCGGACAGGTAATACCAGGTATCGGTGTGTCCGGGGCGAACGTCCTGGGCAATGCTGATACAGCCAGGGTGGGCGTTCAGGGGCGTTTTACGGGTCCACGACTGGCCGCCGTCGTTGCTGGCCCAAATGCCGCCCGAGACGCCGCCGGCCAGTAGGTGGTTTTCGTTGTTGACGTCCATAGCCAGCGCGCGGGTACGGCCGCCGTAGTTCCAGGGGCCGCGGGCGGTCCAGTCCGGTCCGGCGCGCAGCCCGTCGTCGGTTTTCGGGAGGCTGGCAGCAAACCACCGTTCCTGAAATTTGACGCCATCGGGAATTTCACCGGTGGCAGGGTCGGCCAGCCGGAGCTTTTCCCAGGCTTTTCTGACCGCGCGATTTTCTTCGTTACCGCCCCCCGGAATACGAAGCGGGAGACTATGTTCAAATTTGAAAAATGTAGACAGAAACAAATCCTTTTGCCATACGACGACGGCGCCCAGACATGCCAATACCAGAAGAGGGTAAATTTTTTTCATGTGCAAATACTGTTTTGGCAGCCAATATAAGACAGCCTTCGGGTAGTGATTTGTAATAATTGTCGGAATTACGTCAGGAGACTTTCAAACAAGGCGCATTTAAGTTTGTTACCATTGTTTCAAAACGTTAATCGAATAATTCAGATCCAACTTTCTATGGCTGTCCGCATTTTCCCCAAAGCACGTCAGGGCCAGGGCGCCTTTAATGGCGGCGAAATCATTGAAAACAAACCCATCGGGTTCCCGCAGGACGGCTCCGAGATTCGTCCGTATTCCAATCTTTTTTATTGGGCGCACGCCACAGCGGTGACCGACAGCACCATCGGCCTGCACCCGCATCAGGGTTTTGAAATTTGTTCCTTTATCCTGTCGGGGCCCGTCCGGCATTACGACACCAAACTCAAGGAATGGCGGGCGCTGGACTCCGGCGACGTACAAATCATCCGGGCCGGCTCGGGCATCAGTCACTCCGAATGGATGGGTGAAGGCGCCGAAATGTTTCAGATTTGGTTCGACCCCGACCTTGCCCGGACCCTGCCCCTGCCCGCCAGTTACGACGATTATCGCGCGGACAATTTCCCCGTGCAGACGCCCGTTCCCGGCGTACGGCTCACAACGCTGGCAGGTGAGTCGAGCCCGTTCCGCATGGATACGCCCGGAATTCGGGTTTATCGCCTTGGGCTCGACCAATCAAGCCATTCGATTTCACTGGCCCCCGGTGAAATGGCCTCGCTTTATCTGATTCGCGGAAGCGCAACCCTGCAAGGCGAACGGCTGCAATCGTCGGATTTTGCACTGGTCAATGAAGAGGCAGCCCTGCGGATCGAAACCGAAGAAAGTGCCGATCTCTTTGTCCTCATCTCGCCGGCTCAACCGGGCTACCGAACCTATGCTCAGTTACGAAAGATACACGCCGAATAAGCCCTGAAAAGGAGACGCACAACGGTTTCAGACCGTTTTGCAGGGTTTTATTGCCTTCTTTCGGACATTTATTTGTGTAAAACCTTTTGAATTGGGCAAGCTGCCTATATTTGCGGGCTTTTTGCAAAAACGCAAAACAGCCGCCCGGACAGCATTTACGCTTCCCGGCGCAAATCCTACACATTCAATCATTATTATCCCGAGGTATGCAAAGTAAAGGTGTCGTGCGCTTTTTTGTGATCGCGCTGACTTTGGTGTGTCTGTACCAGTATCTCCTCATTCTCCCGACCAACAACGTGGAGAATGACGCCCGCCGCTACGCCCATGACATGGTGGGTAAAAACCCGCAGCTCAGCTGGAACTCCTACTATCAGTCCTACCTGGACTCGATGTCCAGCGAAACGGTGCTCAACCTGTGGCCGCTGAAAAAATTCAACTATGCCGAACTTAAGAAGAGCCAGCTGGCGCTGGGTCTCGACCTCAAAGGCGGCATGAGTGTATTGCTCCAGGTCGACTTGCAGGACTTTTTGAAAAGCCTTTCGGGCAACAACCCCGATCCGGCGTTTCAACAGGCTTTGGTAAAAGCCACTGAACTGCAAAAAACGCAACAGACCGACTACGTCACGCTGTTTGCCCAGGCATGGAAAGAAACCAGCGGCGGCAAACCGCTTGCGCCCGTTTTTGCCAAAAACGAGTCGCTCAAAGGCAAAATCAATTTCGAAACGCCCGACGTCGAGGTCACCCGCGCCATCCGCGAACTGGCCAACGGAACGGTCGATCAGACGTACAAACGCCTGAAAGAGCGTATCGACAAGTTCGGTGTGGTCCAGCCCAACGTCAGTCTCGATGCCGCCCGCGACCTGATCCTGGTCGAACTGCCGGGTATCGACAACCCCGAGCGTGCCCGCTCCATGTTGCAGCGTTCCGCCAAACTGGAATTCTGGGAAACGTACCGCTATGGCGACCCGGGTATCAAAGACGGCTTTATCGCCGCCGATCTCAAACTGGCGGCGCTGGCCAGCAACGATACCACGGCCAAGTCCACTCAAATGGTAAAAGACACCTCCTACGTGTACCCGAACGGCCCCGATGGCCAACCGGATACGACCAAGCCGAAGGAGATGAGAATCACGGACCGCCCGGCCAATGCCGATTTGAAAAAAGGTCCGCTGCTTACGCTCATGGCGATGAGCGGCTACGACCAAAGCGCTGTGTTGGCTTATGCCGATAAAAATAAAATGAAGACGATCTCGGACTACCTGTCCCGTCCGGAGGTCAAACAACTCTTCCCCGGTGATGTCGAGTTTCGCTGGAGTATGAAATCGGTACAGGAAACCGGCGATGAAGCCGGCGGTACAACCGGTAAATATGAGTTGTACGGCGTCAGAAAGTTCCGCAACTCCGACAAACCGCGTCTCGACGGTTCCGTTGTGACCAACGCCAGCGCCCAGCCCGACCCGACAACCGGCGACGTAGGTGTGAGCCTGAGCATGAACAACGAAGGCGCGCGCACCTGGGCTGAAATGACGACCGTCGCCGCTCAAAACGGCAATCGCGAAATCGCCATCGTGCTCGACGACGAGGTCGCCAGCGCCCCGCGCGTAATCAACCCGATCGAAGGCGGTGTCTCCTCGATTACCGGCAACTTCACGCTCGAAGAAGCCCAGGACCTTGCGAATATCCTGCAGGTAGGTAAACTGCCGGCCGGTACGCACATCGTTCAGGAAAGTCAGGTCGGTCCTTCGCTTGGCGCCGACAATATCAACAAGTCGCTGATTACCATGCTTCTGTCGGTGGCCTTGTTGTGCGCCTTTATGTATGGCTACTACAACAAAGGCGGTGTGGTAGCAGTCGTTGCGCTGCTTGCCAACATCTTCTTTATCCTCGGCACCCTGGCTTCCATGGGTACGGTACTGACCCTGCCGGGTATTGCCGGTATCGTACTGACCCTTGCTGCCGCCGTGGACGCCAACGTAATTATTTACGAACGTATCCGGGAAGAGATTCGAGCCGGATTGCCTACTGCAAAAGCCATCCGCGAGGGTTTTGTTCACGCTTTGCCGTCTATTATCGACGCCAACGTAACCACCCTTCTGACGGCTGTTGTACTGGTATACTTCGGCCTCGGCCCAATCAAAGGTTTCGGTACCGTACTGACCGTTGGTATTTTCACCACGATGTTCACGGCTGTACTTATGGGTCGTTACTTTACCGATTGGTGGTCGAACCGTACCGAGATGACGTATAGCTTCCCCTGGACGGAAAAATGGCTGGTGGGCATCAATGTCGACTGGATGGGCAAGCGCAAAATCGCATACCTGTTCTCCGCAATTATTATTGGTATCGGCGTTTTTGCCATGGTAACGCGCGGTTTTGAACTGGGTGTCGACTTCAAAGGCGGCTACTCTTTCAACGTACAGTTCGACCGTCCGGTGGACGCCGAACAGTTGCGTGGTCCGCTGACCCAGGCATTTGGCGGCGCCAATCCGATCATCAAGTCGGTCAGCACCAACAATACCCTGAATATCACGACCTCATACGGCATCGACGACCGCAGTGAAACGGCCATGGACAATGTCATTGCAAAAATGCATGAAGGTCTGAAAGCCGGCGGTGTAGATGTGCCGCTCAGCGAACTGAAAAAGACGGATGCTTCCGGTACGCATATTGTTTCTTCCAGCCAGGTAACTGCTTTGGTAGCCGACGATATCCGTGAATCTTCCTACAAAGCAGCAGCCTGGGCGTTGGCCGCCATCTTCCTTTACCTGCTCATTCGTTTCCGCCGCTGGCAGTTTTCACTCGGCGCCGTGCTCTCGCTGGCACACGACGTTTTGATTACGCTTGGCTTCTTTGCCTTGCTGCACGGTATCGTACCCTTCTCGCTGGAAATCGATCAGGCTATCATCGCCTGTATCCTGACGGTAATCGGTTTCTCCGTCAACGACACGGTAATCGTTTACGACCGTATCCGCGAGTTCATCAACCTTTATACCGGACGCCCCAAACAAGAGGTGTTCAATGCTGCCATCAATACCACGCTGAGCCGTACCTTGATCACTTCGGGTACTGTTATTTTCGTCGTGTTGCTGTTGTTCATCTTTGGCGGCAGCGCGATTAAAGGTTTTGCCTTCGGTATGTTGGTGGGTATGGTTTTCGGTACTTATTCCTCGGTATTCGTCGCTTCGGCACTTGTCGTCGACCTTACCCGCGAAGAAGTACTGGCCGGTAAAGCGGTGGAAGCTGCGCCTGCCAAAGAAGCCGAGGCGCCTGCCAAGGCCTCGAAGAAGGCGGCTGCGAAATAAACTATCTGCGTATCAATCTTCGGGTTGGTTGACATAAAAACGTCGCTTCGGTATACCGGAGCGACGTTTTTTTTGGTAATGATTTCGCAAGTTTGCCTGGGTTTTCACTATGGAAAGTTCTTATGGAAAATTTATTTCAATACGAGCACCGGCGCCACCCTCTGTTGCCCCGGCATAAATACTATGGAAGGCTGGCTAAAAGCCTGATGGCAGGTGTATTGATTTTGTCTGTCAGTTTACTACTTGGTACTGCTGGGTACCATTATACTTGCTTCGCTGATCCGGATAACACTATTCCATTGGGTTGGCTTGACAGCATGCTTAATGCCGCCATGATTCTTTCGGGCATGGGTCCGCTGGTACCTGTTGAGCAGATGTCGGATTGGGGCAAGTATTTTGCCGCGGGTTATGCCATTTTCAGCGGTGTGGTTTTTATTTCCACGATAGGTATTATACTGGCGCCGGCGGCGCACAGGATGTTGCATCGTTTTCATCTGGAAGAAGAAAAGAAAACCCCTGGCGACTTGTGAAAGCGCACCAGGGGTTTTGTATTGATTGATCGGAACGAAATTTACTCTTCTTTTTTCTTGCGGCCGCCTTTTTTGGGCGCCGCTTCGGCTACGGGTGTTTCGCCGGTCTCGGAAGAATCCGTGTTTTCGGTCGGTTCTGCAGTTTCTTCGGTGCTTTCTTCCGTTTTTGCTTCTTCTTTTTTGCTCAACGTTTCGAGCACCTCGTCGGCTTTTTCAGCCAGTTGTTCGAGCAGTTCACCCGCTTTTTCACCCAAAACAGACCCAACTGCTTTTGCCGTATCCACGACGTCTTCCAGCGTTTCGCCTACTACTGCGCCGAGGGCGTCGAGCAGGTTCTCGTCGGAAGCCGGTTGTTTGTTTTCTGCGCCTTCGTTTTCGCCGGCAGTCGGTTTGGTTTTAATCTCAGCGGCGATTTCCGACTTTGCCGCTTCTTTTGCGGCCTCCATTTTCTGGCGTTTTGCCTCTTTGTTCTTGGCGTTATCGATCTGACGCTGCACGTCGTTGCGGGTCTGCATCATTTCAGCCAGTTTTTCGCGTTTGGAGGCGATCCGCTCTTCCACCATTTTAATTTTGGCGCTGCGGAGTTGGGCTTCGAGTTGGCCTTCGGTGGCAGCGACTTTTTTCTGTTGGAAGTTGAGTTCGTCTTCATCGCGGCGAATGCTGTCTTCCATTCGGCGAACGGCATCCATGAGGCCGCTGAGACGGCGTTCGTGGCGTTCGACGATGGAGCCTTCATTGACCGATGCGCCAAATTTGCGTGCTTTTGCAGCTTTGAAAGCGCCATCGAGGCGGGTCCAGAGCGCATTGCGGTGCTCATTGCTCATTTTGGCATCGCGGTATTTGCGCTGCATTTGTTTGAGGTCTTCAAACACGGAATTGAGTTTGTTGCCCCCGGCAGCAATACGGGCTTCCACGTCTTCGAGCGATTTGCTGAAATCGTCGAACACTTTTTGGGATACCGTCATAAACTCGTCCTGCACCCGTGAACGCATTTGCTTGAGCACATCGAACAAGGCATTGATATTGTCGCGCAGGTTGTCGGCGTGTTCGCGGAAGAGATTGCGATCGCGGGCCTGGTCCTGTACTTTGTTCCAGAAGCTGCGGAGGTTGTCCCACAGATTATGGTCGTAAGCACCCAGGGCTTCGATTTTTTCCTTGAATTCGGCGAGTTCCTGCTGATAGGCGGCATGTAATTTGGCCGAGAGGATGGCGAAGTGCCACTCCGTCTGGGCGCGCTGAATGATGTCGGTTCGGTCGACTTTCAAGTCTTCAGGCAACAGGTTCTCCGTGACGCTGAGTTCGCGTTCCAGCGTAGCGTAACCTTCCGGAAAATCGACTTCGTTGCCGTTGCGCCATTGGTTCATCATTTGTTCGACAAATTCTTCGGTAGCAACGGCTTCCGGGAAAGTGTACAGCAGCACTTTGTTGGTGGCGGCCTGAAGTTCCAAGGCAATGAGCACTTTTTCGTCTTGTGCGTTGGCTCCCCAGATAACTACTTTGTTCTTCATGTAAGCAGCATTGACTATCCCGCCAGAGCGGGTTCTTGTGGATGTTTTACCGTGCAAAACTACACGCTGACGGCTTCTTTTTTAGTTTTTGGTTTTCTTACTTTCAAAATACCGCGTTCCAGCAGGTATTCGGCGATCTGAACAGCATTCGTTGCGGCGCCTTTGCGCAGGTTGTCGGCTACGATCCAGAGGTTCAGGGTGTTGGGCTGGCTTTCGTCGCGTCGGATACGGCCGACAAACACCTCGTCGCGGTCGTGCGCATCGAGCGGCATCGGGTATTTCAGTTGTGCGGGATCGTCGACGACTATGATGCCCGGTGCTTTTTCCAGTATTTGTCGTACTTCTTTAAGATCGAAGTCGCGTTCAAATTCGACGTTGACGGCTTCGGAGTGACCGCCCATAACCGGTACGCGTACCGTCGTGGAGGTAACCCGGATGCTGTCGTCGCCCATGATTTTTTTGGTCTCATTGACCATTTTCATTTCCTCCTTGGTGTAGCCGTTGTCGGTAAAGACGTCGATATGCGGCAGCAGATTGAGGTCGATGGGGTAGGGGTATGCCTTGTCGCCGGGTTTGCCCTTGCGTTCGCTCATGAGTTGGTTGACGGCTTTGACGCCGGTACCTGTGACCGACTGGTAGGTACTGACAACGACGCGTTTGATCGTGTAGGCATCGTGCAGGGGTTTCAGTGCGACGACCATCTGGATGGTCGAGCAGTTGGGATTGGCGATAATCTTGTCTTTTTTGGTCAAAATATGGGCATTGACCTCGGGCACTACGAGCGGCCGGTCGGGCTCCATACGCCATGCACTGGAGTTGTCGATGACGACGGTTCCTTGTTCGGCAAATTTCGGCGCCCACTCTTTGGAGACAGAACCGCCGGCAGAGAAAATGGCGACATCGGGTTTTTTGGCGACTGCGTCGGCCATGCTGACGATCTTGTATCGCTTGCCGTTGAACCGAATGGATTTGCCCACCGAGCGTTCGGAAGCGACAGGTATGAGTTTGGTGACGGGGAAATTGCGCTCCTGCAACACCTGGAGCATTTTGGAGCCAACGAGGCCGGTTGCGCCTACGACCGCTACTTTCATGTCTGAAATTGGATCAATTAGTTGTGAAACAGTTGAATATCGGGCCACAAAGATAGGGGTTTAAACGGGTAAATGGGGGGATTTCATATTACTGCAAATGTTGGGCGGCCGACAGTGTCCAAGTTGTTATTTTTGCCGCGTTTTTTTGATTAAAACCACTTTCACCCCCTGTCATGTTCTCGCTCATTCATAAGGAAGGCCGGTCTTTGCTGCTCGTATCGTTTCTGATATTCAGTGCTTTGTGTGTTTCTTCCTTTTACTGGTTCCCGCTGTTGTTTTGGCCCCTGGTCGTCGTAAGCGCCGTGCTGTTTCTGTTGTTCCTTCAGTTTTTTCGCAACCCGCCCCGTCTGGTGCAAACGACCGACGATGGTGTGGTACTGGCGCCCGCCGACGGTAAAGTGGTGGTGATCGAAGAGGCTTTGGAAACCGAATATTTTCAGGAAAAACGACTGATGGTCTCCATTTTTATGTCGCCGGTCAATGTTCACGTCAATCGCAATCCGGTCAGCGGCTCGGTGCCCTACTTCCGGTACCATCCCGGCAAATACCTGGTGGCCTGGCACCCGAAAAGCAGTACGGAAAACGAGCGAACCACGGTCGTATACGATACTGGCTCCGCGCAAATCCTCATGCGCCAGATCGCTGGAGCACTCGCCAAACGGATCAAATGGTACATCGGTGAGGGCGACCGGGTGGTGCAAGGCGCCGACATGGGTTTTATCAAATTCGGCTCCCGGGTCGATTTGTACCTGCCGCTCGACGCCAAAATTGAAGTGTCGCTGGAACAAAAAGTCAAAGGCAACCGGACGATTATCGCCCGGCTTTGATCTGTTCAGCCCCAATAACGCGCAAACACAGCGTACAACATTGCGATATTACTCAATAAAATGACGGCGCCGGCAACCCTGTCGAGGGTTTTCCGCCATGGCGTCAACAGAGCATTGCCAAATCCAAGGCACAGCAGCGGTACGATGGGAATGAAGTAACGCCCCTGCCAGTTGCCCAACACCGTCGCGCCGACCGGACACCAAAGCGCGTACATCGTAATCGCCCACAACAACACGCTGGCCAGGCCTGCGGCCATCAGCAGGGTGCTTTGCCGGCGACGCAACCCGGCGGATTCCGTGCAGAAAACAGCCAAAAGCCCCAGCCAGAGCAAGGCCATACACCAACCCGGCAGGTAGTTTTTCTCCCAGCCGAATTTGCCGACAAAATGTGCCGCCGTGGAGGGGGCTGAATCAAGGAACGACCTTGCCGCAACACCCGCAAATTCAAACGGATGATGCAGCACGTAACTGAGCTGCCGCTCAGGATCGACGCCTGGATTGAGCGTTTGTCCGTCGCGCAGTTCCGGGGCGTATTGGTCGTAGGGTACAAACCACCGGTCGGCAAGGCGCCCCCACACAAGCGCGCCCGCAAGCATGAGCAGCAAGGGCACGGCTACCCGAGGCAACAGTTTGTTCCATCTTTCGTGCAGCAAGGGCAGGGCAAAGAGGGCGAAAAATGGCGCCAGAATCAGTTTGTTGACCGACAGCAACATACCGCTGGCCAATGCCGCACCCTCCTTTCGCCGCGTCGACGTGCCGCTGACTGCCCAGGCGATCAGCCAAAAGGCAAGCCCATTGCTGCTCACATCGGCGTTGAGCGTGCAGGCAATGGCCAGAGAAGACGGTAAAAGCGCCAGGAAAGCCAATCCCTGCTTTTGAAAAGGAATCAGGCGCAGCGCGGACGCAATCAGCGCGATCCAGCACAACAGATTGAACAAGCGGGCGATATAAAAAATCAGAAGCAGCCGGTCTGTCAGCAGGCGCCCCAAAACGATACCTGTCGCCTGGGGTACATAGGCCGTCGGGGCGTAAATAGCCGTATTTGGAAAGTCGGTAAAACGTCGTTCGGATTCGTCGATCCGAAGGTCGTATGCCGCGCCGATCTGGCTGAAATAAAGGCGGGCGGCAGGGTTGTTTTTCAGGTAAATGAACTGCTTCGTCAGGCTGTCCAACGCCGCGGGCAATTCGCCGCCCAGGCGATTTCCGTCTTTGATTTCCGGTGTCAATTTACCTTCGCTCACCTGCCAGGCCCTGTAAAAATGGTTGTATTCGTCGGGCGACTGGAACGGCGGCGTCAGGAATGCCAGCAGGCTTCCGAAAAACAGGGCAATAAAAACGAAGTTCCGGACGATCATTGGCGGATGGTGCTTGGCCTTGCCGATTTTTGTGGTAAAAGTCTGCAACATGACGATAAACCTGCTTTCTTCGCTTCCTAAATTTATAAACCATGGAAACACTCCGGATAGCCCTGAAAACACCCCTCTATCATTTTCCCGTCGGCTCGGTGTTCGAGGTTTCTGCCGAAACGGTGGTGCAGGGCTGGGACGACGACGAACGGGTGCGCGACCGGCAGAGTTTTTCCGGTAAGGAGGCTTACGTTTTGCCCGACGCCGGCCGGGGGCGCGCACAGGAACTGCCTGCCAGAGACGTGATCGTATGCCCCGAACATGTTTTTGAAGGTCAAAATCTGCTTTCCGGCGAGCCTATGATTACAGCCGTTCAGACCCGCCGTGAAAACGATCCGGATGCTGCCGCTGCGGAGCCTCCCTGCGGCGTGTTGAAAGAACAGCAGGTTAGTCTGGTTCCACAACCTGCGCTCAAACGCTGGGGCATCGTGATTGAGCTGCCTCCGTTTCAGGAAGTCGCTGAAAAGATAGTCCTGCGGGATGTATTGCGAAACGAACAGGTCATGGATTACGTATTGCGCAATTATTCGCACAACGACACCCGGCTCGACTGGGACGTGTCGGATCTTCGCCCGGGGTTTTACGAACTGTTGGTTTGTTTTCCCGGCAATTGGGTACACGCCATTCGATTTGTCAAAAAATTTCCTATGCTGGTTGATCCCGACAACATACCGCCTGCCCCTGAAAAAACATGGCAAAAAGTGGGTCGGCAAATTCTCGAATCCATCCTTCCGCCCGCCATGCAGGAGCAATTGTCAGGAGGCAGCCATGACGATTTGTGCAATCAGGCGCTCGATTTTTGTCTGGAATGGGGCGAAATGTTCAACAAACCCACGCAGGAACGTATGATGGCCCGGCATCCTCAACTGAGCCGTGAAGAGGCCGACGAACTGGACCGCCTGGCAAGGGAGGTGCGGTCATACGTGTACGGCCTGTGCGAACAGGAGTTGGAAGGCAAAATTTCAGAAGGCGATATTTTTTTTGAAGCGCAACGCAAATATCCCTGGCTGAGCGCCCGGAATATCAACCGAATGAAAAATGTAGGCATGTACTATGCACGACGCTGAAATTCAGGCTTATGGACATCTTGAATGATTTACTGGTTGGCCCCGAACTGCTCTGGCTCCTGCTGGCGCTATGCATCCGGTTCGTAATCAAATGGAGCGGCGCCCCCTCGGAAAAGCTCGACGCCTGGTGGATTCGCCTCACTTACCTGCTCCCTCCGCTTGGCGTGTCTCTCACGTTCGGGTTGTATTACTGCCCGCTTGTCGACCAGCGCTGGCTGCTGTTTCGCATCTGGGCCTCGTGTCTTGTCGGCGGCAACTACGTGTTATCCAGGGCTTTACGTGCGCATTCCGAGCAAGGGCCGGGTGTCGGAACGGCATACATCATGGGTATGAGTTTGATGTTCGTGGCTCTTGTTATCGGCTCCCTGATTCTGATGATCCGCCAATTTTGAATAAAGGAAAAACAAGCGGCGCTTGTGCAAAAGCCCTTTCTTTGCCCCCATGCCTGGTAATATTTTTGGTCAATTGTTTCGGGTTGCCACCTTCGGAGAATCGCACGGCGCGGCAGTAGGCTGTGTGATCGACGGCTGCCCGGCGGGTTTACATTTCGACCCTGATTTTATACAACAGGAACTCGACCGGCGGCGGCCGGGCCAGAGCGCCATCGTCACGCAACGCAAGGAAAGCGACAGGGTAGAGGTGTTGAGCGGCGTATTCGAGTCGCGCACGACCGGCACGCCTATCGCGCTGTTGATCCGCAACGAAGATCAACGTTCCCGCGATTACGACCACCTGGCCGACACTTTTCGCCCCAGTCACGCCGATTATACCTGGCAGGAAAAGTTCGGCTGGCGCGACTATCGCGGCGGTGGTCGGAGCAGCGCCCGCGAGACGGCCGCCCGCGTCGCGGCCGGCGCCGTGGCAAAGCTGTTTTTGAAGAATCAAGGCATTGAAGTTCAAGCCTACGTCAGCCAGGTCGGTCATCTGGAACTCAAAACGCCTTACAACGAGCTCGATCTTTCTCGGACGGAAACCAATGAAATCCGCTGCCCCGACCCCGAAATGGCGGATAAAATGATCCGTTTGATCAAAAAAATCCGCAAAGCCGGCGATACCGTCGGCGGTGTGGTGTCGGCCGCGGTGCGCGGTTGCCCGCCCGGACTGGGCCAGCCTGTTTTTGATAAATTACACGCCGACCTCGGCAAGGCCATGTTGAGCATCAATGCCGCCAAAGGATTCGAGTACGGCTCCGGGTTTGCCGGCGTGCGTATGCTGGGCAGCGCCCACAACGACCCCTTTTACGTCGATGAGTCTACCGGGAAAATGCTCACCCGAACGAATCATTCCGGCGGCGTGCAGGGCGGAATTTCCAACGGCATGGACATTTATTTCCGGGTGGCATTCAAGCCGGTCGCCACCATTATGCGCGAACAAGCAACGGTCGACGCTGCCGGTAGTGCTGCCACAGTAAAAGGCAAAGGCCGGCACGATCCCTGCGTCGTACCGCGCGCCGTACCTATCGTGGAAGCCATGGCTGCCCTGGTGCTGGCCGATCATATTTTAATGGCCAGGGGAGATAAGGTGTAAGACAAAACCTTGTATCAAATTGCATGTTTTTTTGTTAGAAGCACCTGAAAGTCTTCAATATCGTATGGATTTTATCAATCGTCTTCGCGCCACCTGGCACCCCGAGCGTTATCATGGCTGGGGCCGCGATCGCCGCTATTTTGAAGGTTGGTACTACAAACTCGTATCGGCCGGCCGGCAACACGCCATGGCTGTTATACCGGGTATCTCACGGCCGGAAAGTGGAGCGCCTCATTCGTTCATACAAGTGATGGACGGCAACGCCTGTCGTTCGGAGTATCATCGTTTTGAGGCCGAAGTTTTTCGGCCCGAGGCGGATCGTTTTGAGGTACAAGTGGCTGAAAACCTGTTTTCCGGCCGTGAAATACGGCTCAATCTACCCGGTTTGCAGGGCAATCTCCGCTTTGAAAACACGACGCCCTGGCCAAAAATGCTGGGGGCGCCCGGCATCATGGGCTGGTACTCTTTTGTGCCGTTTATGCAGTGTTTTCACGGCATCGTGAGTATGCACCACCGGCTCGCGGGAAGCCTGGAATACCAGGGGCAGGTTCTGGATTTCACTGGCGGCACAGGGTATATTGAAAAAGACTGGGGGCGTTCCTTCCCGAAGGCTTACGTCTGGATGCAGAGCAATCATTTCGATGCTACCGACCGCGTATCGCTGGTGGCATCCGTGGCGCATATTCCGTGGCTGGGGAGCCATTTTATCGGGTTTATCAGCGGATTTTGGATCGAGGGTCGTTTGTTCAAATTTGCAACCTACACGGGAGCGAAACAATATTTGACCATTGGGCCGGAGAACGTTGAAATCGTGTTTAAAAATCCGAAAACCGAACTGCGCTTGCAAGCCCGACAAGCCCCCGGAACGGCCCTGAAATCGCCCCTGGCGGGCGAGATGACGGGTAAAGTGCAGGAAAGTCTTCAAGCCACCATCCACACCGAACTGTTGGAAAACGGCAAACGAATATTCGAAGGCGTCGGGCATAGCGCCGGACTTGAAGTCGTAGGACCAGTGGAGGAACTCACGGCCTGACCCTCAGGGATGGAGCACCATCTTGGTGTGCGGAATGCCGTCTTCGAGGTACTCTTCCCCCGTCGAGCGGAAGCCGAAACTTTCATAAAAACGCAGCAGATAGGTTTGTGCACCGATTTTGATCGGCTGTCGGCCAAACAGTTCCCAGCATTGGTCAATACTTTTTTTCATCAATTCCCTGCCCATGCCCGTGCCACGCGCGGAGGGGCTGCTTACCACCCGGCCGATGGAACAATAGTCGGGATACGAGACGCCTTTGGGGAGCAGGCGGGTGTAGGCGATCAGTTTGCCCGACTCGTCGCGACCGCTGAGGTGCCAGGCTGGCAAATCCTTGCCGTCGCAGTCGAGGTAGGGGCAGTTTTGTTCCACCACAAACACTTCCTGACGGAGCGCCATGATGTCGTATAATTCATAAACGCTGAGTTGTGCGAAGGGGAGGCAGGTATAATGCAGCATACGGCTTTGTTTTTGGCAAAATTATCAGAATCGGGGAAACCCTATCTCCTGCGCCGCGAACATGTTAATTTTGCCAACCAAATTTCATCTGGCTTGTTTTGAGCCCAAAAATTATCTGTCATGTACAACTACTTACGTTCTATTACCCTGTTTGCAGGTCTGCTGGCATTTACCGCCGCGCATGCCCAGATCAAAACCCCCGCTCCCAGCCCGGTGAGCAAATCCTCCCAGGAGATCGGCCTGACCAAAGTGGAAATCGAATATTCCCGCCCGAGCGCCAAAGGCCGCAAAATCTTCGGCGATCTGGTACCGTTCGGCGAAATGTGGCGTACCGGCGCCAATGCTTCCTCCAAAGTGACCTTCGGCGACGATGTCAAAGTGGCTGGTCAGGATTTGAAAGCCGGCTCCTATGCGCTCTACACCATCCCCGGTGAAAAAGAGTGGACCATTATTTTTTACAAAAACACTACTTTCTGGGGCGTTCCGGAACCCAAAGACTACAAAGAAGAAGACGTGGCGGCCAAAGTCGTCGTGCCTGCTACTATGATGGGCGACATGGTAGAAACCCTCACCATCGACCTCAACAACCTGCGCAACAACAGCGCAAGCCTGGAAATCCGCTGGGAGCGCACCCGCGTATCCATTCCCCTGGTATTCGACGTGGATTCCCGCGTGATGGCCGATATCAAAACGCAGATGGAAGGTCCCTCGGCCAACACCTACTACTCGGCCGCCCGCTATTACTACGAAGAAAAGAAAGACATGAAACAGGCCCTGGAATGGGTGAATATGTCGCTGAGCAAAGGCGGCGATAAATTCTGGATTCTGCGCCTGAAAGCCAATATCCAGGCCGAACTCGGCATGTACAAAGACGCTATCGCCACGGCCGAGCGCAGCACCGCACTGGCAAAAGCCGAAGGCAATGCCGACTACCCGCGCATGAACGAGAAGTCGATCGCCGAGTGGAAGAAAAAAATGTAATTTTTCCCGATCAAGGTTGATTTTGATGGGGCTGTCACACGTACTGGTTTGACAGCCCCTTGCTTTTATACCTGCGCTAATCATTGCAGGAAATAATACTTTTGCCATCTCACTTCACCTTCTTTCGTTATGCAAAAATCCTTTCTTCGCTTATTCGCTTCGTTACTCTGCTGTTTTCCGGCATTTTTATTCGCTCAGGCGCTCGATTTGGGCTGCGATGGCGTCCGGTACAAGCAGGACGTTTTTTCTGCGGTTAAAAAAACGACCGTCGATTACGCTCCGACCGTAAGCCATACCGGGCTCGGGATCGTGCTGAAAATGGACATTTACGAACCGGAAGGCGACAATGTCGCCGCGCGCCCGGCCATCATCCTCGCGCATGGCGGCAGTTTCATTTTCGGGGATAAGTCGATGATGCAGAGCTGGTGCGAACTGCTGGCCAAAAAAGGTTACGTCACGGCATCCATCCAGTATCGCATTTACCCTGTTTTCACGCTGGGTTTCCCCGACTCGGTTGATATTTTCGATTCCGCCGTAAAAGCAGTAGGCGATATGAAGGCGGCGGTTCGTTTCTTCCGCGAGGATGCCGCCACAGCCAATGTGTTCCGTGTCGACCCCAACAACATTTTCATCGGCGGGTATTCTGCCGGCGCGGTGACGGCCCTGCACGCGGCTTATCTGGATGCCAACGACGTTATTCCGCCGTTTATGAACACCATTCTGAACAACAACGGCGGCTTTGAGGGCGTCAGTGGAACCGCCTCCAACAAGACCTATTCATCATCAGCCAAAGCCGTGGCCAATATGTCGGGCGGCTTGTACCGCGCGTTTTGGATCAATGCCCCGGGCGTGCCCCTGGTGAGCATACACGGCACGGCCGATGAAACGGTGCCCTACGTATCGGGCATCGCCGCCGATATCGCTTACCTGGAAGGCAGCAGCCTGTTGCACCAGTCGGCCGAACCCGCGGGCATCTGGAACTATCTGGAAACCGTACCGGGTGGCGGACACAGCGATATTTACGACGAGGCGCAATTCGCCACCTATCTCAACACTTTCATCACGGTAGCGACCGATCTGCTGGAATCGCTGAGCTGTGCCACTACGGATGCCTCCGACCCCTCGGCGGGCGATGCCGGCAACTGGAATCTCGGGCCCAACCCCTTTGCCTCCGAGGCGCTGCGTTTGTACCTGCCCGAGGGAATGGCACTGGCCGATGTGAACGTGTATGATATTTCAGGTAAAACGGCAGTGCGGTTCAATGCCGTGCAGGATGGCGAAGCGCTGGCGCTGAACAAGCTGTCGGCCGGGGTGTACTGGGTTCAGATTGTCGATCCGTCCAGGCCGGAAAAAACCTTTCCGATTCGACAGGTGGTTCGCCAATAAGGGGCGGGCCTGACAGGATAAAAAAAGCGCCGAGCAATTTGCCCGGCGCTTTTTTTATCTGATTTACAACAATTTGAGCGTTTTTAAGTACTCAGTTTGTCGCTTTCCTTGTTCTCTTTTTTCTTCTTTTCCTTTTCCGGTACGGCAGGCGAAATCAGCAATCCGTCTTTATCCGCGTTGAGCGTGGCTTGCAGGGCGGCTCCTTCCGGCGGATTTTCATTGAGGATGTATTCGGCCAGCGGATCTTCGACGTATTTCTGAATGGCTCGGTGCAGCGGGCGGGCGCCAAACTGCGGGTCGTAGCCTTTCTCCGCGACGAAGTCCTTGGCTTCTTCCGTGAGGTGCAGGTTGTACTTCATGTTGCTCAGGCGCTTCATGAGACCCGCCAGGGCGTTGTCGATGATCTTGAAGATCTGTTCGCGGCCCAGCGAGTTGAAGACCATCACATCGTCGATGCGGTTGAGGAATTCGGGCGAGAAGGTGCGTTTGAGCGCGTTCTGGATCACTGCCTTGCTGTTGTCTTCGGCGGCTTCCATCCGTGCTTTGGTGGCAAAACCGACGCCTTGTCCGAAGTCTTTCAACTGGCGCACCCCGATATTGGAGGTCATGATCACCAGCGTGTTTTTGAAATCGACCTTGCGGCCCAGGCCATCGGTGAGTTGTCCGTCGTCGAGTACCTGGAGCAGGATGTTGAACAC
>JAEUUU010000117.1 GCA_016787345.1 Saprospiraceae bacterium
CGGCCCGGCTCGAAGCATGGCTGCTTGAATCGGCGGAGCACCGTCGGCTTGCCGGGGAAATGGAACAGATATGGGCTGCCACAGGCGCCTATACCCCTTCTCTCAACGTCGATCTGGATAAAGATTTTTCCCTTCTGCAAAGCCGCCTCCGCCAGGAGGAGGCTACTCCAAAGATCAAAATCGTCCGATTCCCCACCGTTTTAGTTCGTATCGCCGCCGCTCTGCTGCTCTTGCTCAGCGCCGTTTGGGTTTTCCGTGTGTTACAGCCGGAAAAGCCGGTATGGCAAATGGCTGCCGCCGGCAATGCGCCGAAAATAGAAGTCACGCTCCCGGACGGCACCCGGGTTTGGTTGCGCCAGGGCAGCAGCCTCGAATATCCAACTTCGTTCGAAGGCGCTCACAGATTGGTAAACCTGCGCGGCGAGGCCTATTTCGATGTCGCCCACGACCCGGCTCATCCGTTCCGGGTGTCGGTCAATACCGGTGAGAAGGTAGAAGTGCTGGGGACTCAGTTCAATGTACGCGCAAGCGATCAGGCGCAAACCTCCGTGCTGGTGCGCAGTGGTAAAGTCCGCTATACCCCTGTCGATTCGCAGGAAGGCGTGTTGCTTGTAGCCGGTAAAAAGGCTGTTTACGACAAAATAACAGCTAA
Organism: Saprospiraceae bacterium; assembly: GCA_016787345.1. GTDB lineage: Bacteria > Bacteroidota > Bacteroidia > Chitinophagales > Saprospiraceae > M3007. Next base: position 653 of record JAEUUU010000117.1, read on the forward strand.
AATAACCCTCTCCGATGCCATTTCTTACAATGAACTGGCCTGGCAGACCGGCGGCCTCGAATTTGTCAAAACCCCGCTTAGCCAGGCAGTTCGAGACCTTGAAAACTGGTATGGCGTAAAGGTCAGTCTGGAAAATCCCGCTCTGGCAAATTGCCCGCATACTGCTCCACTGACCAATCAGTCTATCGATGTCGTGTTGAAAGCCATGGCGGAAACCTACGGCATGAACGTCAGACGGGACTCTGAAGGCAACTACCACTTAAGCGGCGGCAATTGTCAATAACCCACTGTTCGAACAAAGGGTTTGTTTCACAATTCGGTCAATTCTCGTCACATACAGGCATCTCCGGGTATTATTAACGCCTTAGCAGTAACTTTCGGCTTTGTAAGCACGAATTCATGTTATTCCGGGCGTTTCCTTTCCTGCTGGCATTAGCCTGTATTTTTATCAATAAAATATCCGCTCAAAATCCGCTGACGCAAGTCATTGATTTTGAGTGCTCTTCGTGTCTTCCTGCCGAAGCCCTGGTTCAATTGAGCCGCCAAACGGGTATCAATATTGTTTTCAGCGACCGCTTTTTCAATCGCTGCGCTCCACGAGACTATTCTTACCGGCAAACGCCCCTGGGGCGTATCCTCGACGACATCAGCGCTTGCGCACCGGTGCAGTACCGGCTTTTGGACCAGCAACTGGTTTTTTCGCGCATCAATCAGCGCATCCCGGTGAATGGCTACGTCACCGACGCCGTCACGGGTGAACGTTTGATCGGCGCCAGTATTCGGGTGTTGATCGAAAACGGCGCTGTAGCGGTCACCAATGAATTCGGTTTTTTTAGTCTGGTACTGGAAGAAGGCGAGTACCGAATCCTGGTGACCTATATCGGTTACCAAAAAGAGGAACTGGAACTCGACGTTCGCGCGTCAAAAACCCTGAAAATTGCCCTGGAGCCTGGTGAAAACCTGCCGGAAATAGTGGTTACGGATTTGCCGGCCAGTGTCAACCGGGTGCGCAGCCAGGAGGCGCGGGCGAGTTTGCCGCTTGCGCAATTGCCAACCATGCCTATGCCCGCCGGCGAAGCGGATCTCATCCGGATGGCAGCGCTTCAGCCCGGCGTTCAAACGGGCGTCGATGGCCTGGGCGGCTTGCACGTACGCGGTGGCAATGCGGATCAGAACCTGATTTTGCTGGACGACGTGCCGGTGTACAATCCCGGTCATGCCCTGGGTTTGTTCTCCATTTTTAATCCCAAAACATTGAGCAGTGCCCGGCTTTGGAAGGGCGATTTTCCTGCCCGGTACGGCAGCCGCGCTTCTTCGGTGCTCGATGTGCGCACCCGCGACGGCAATTTTCATCGCCATGAGGCCAGTGTTTCCATGGGCCTGCTGGCATCGTCGGCTACTGTGGAAGGCCCGATCGGGAAGCGGGAGCGCAGCTCTTTTCTCGTGAGCGGCCGGGGTACCTATTTCGGACCCTGGATCAAATACCTCGACAAAAGGGAGAATTTGATCACGTTCAGCGGCGACGACGTGGCCTATCGTTTTTTCGACGTCAATGCTAAAGCCAATTACATTTTCTCCGAACGCAAACGTTTGTATTTCAGTTTTTATCGCGGGGGCGACGAGTTTCGCGACCAGTTCAGGCAGCGGTATTTTTACCCCGAAAGCATTGTAACCGATCGCTATTCCTTCTCGTCCGAATGGGGCAATACAATTGCCGCACTGCGCTGGAACCAGGTGCTGGGCGACCATATTTTTTCCAATACCACCTTGCGATACAGCCGCTTTTATTATCAAAGCAATCTGACGTTCAACTCGTCGGCGCAATTTCCGTCCGGCAAAGTGACCGTTTTACAGGACTACGGCCGCATTTATCAAACCATTATCAGCGACTGGTCCATCAAATCGGATTTTACCTGGTATTCCAATGAGCGGGTAACCTTGCGTTGGGGCGGCGCGTACACCTTCCACAATTTCCGTCCGGGCGCGCTCAATATCAATTTTTTATTGTCCGAACTGCCCGGCAACAACGTCGATTCCCTGTCGCAAATACTGCGCAACGAAGAGCGGCTGCAAGCCGACGAATCCGAGCTTTATGCTGATCTGGAATGGCGTTTCGGGCACAGCTGGAAACTTGATGCGGGCCTGAACGCCACCGTATTTCAAATTCGAAACATTGCCTATCCGGCACTTTTACCGCGTTTCCGGATGGAGTACGCCACGCCGGGCGGTTGGTCTTATTGGGCGGGATATCACCGGATGTCGCAAAATCTGCATCAGATCGGCTCTTTCAACATCAGTTTGCCCTTTGAATTGTGGGTGCCATCCACGGCAAAAGTTAAACCGGAATTGGTCGGTCAAAGCTCGCTCGGGCTGGGTTGGCGCAACGAATACTGGACCATTCAGGCGGAGGCCTATTACAAGGACATGGACCGGGTGCTGACTTTTCTCTCCGGCGCCGATGCCCTGAGTACGGTTGGGGCGGAGGATGCATCCGGTTGGGAAGACCGTGTGCTGGAAGGTACCGGTTCGGCCAAAGGGATCGAGTTTTTGCTGGCCCGACAGAAAGGCAATACCACGGGTTCGGTAGCCTATACGCTTTCCAGTGCAACACGGCATTTTCCCGACCTGAATTCCGGCCAGCCGTTTCCTTTCCGATTCGACCGGCGGCATGATGTCAAAATCAGTGTGCGGCAACGTTTGGGCAGTTGGTTGCACGCCGAGGCTTTCTGGGCATTTGCAACGGGCAACCCGATCACTTTGTCCGGCGTCAAATTCCAGCATTTGAGCCCGGAAGGTGAGGTTTCACGCGAGGTTTTTGCCTATACCGAGGTGAACGGGTACCGTTTGCCGGCCTATCACCGGCTCGACCTGTCGCTGAATGCCCAATGGTCGTCGGGCAAACGATTGCAGCACGGACTCCAGTTGGGCGTATTCAATCTTTACAATCGCGCCAATCCGTTTTTTATTTACGTAGATTCGGGCAGCGGTATAAAGGGAAGGGCGATTCAATATACCTTGTTGCCGGTATTGCCGGTTTTTCGGTACGATTTAAAATTTTAATCCACGAATGAAACCCGAGCTTATTCGATTGTCCGTCATTTTGGTTTTAACCTGGCTGATTTCTTGCGCGCGAGAGATTCAGATCGACCTGCCCGAGGAGCCGGAAAAAATTGTCGCCGTCAGCCATTTTACAACCGGAGAACCGATAAGGACCCGCTTGACCCTCAGTCGGCCAACATATGCTGCCGGGCAACCGGAGGTGCTTGAAAACGCTTCGGTTTCGGTTTTTCGCGACGATCAACTACTTGAAAACCTCGTCTTCGACAAAGATCTGAAATACTGGCAGGGCCAGATTCCCGCTGAAAACGGCGTCGATTACCGGCTGTACGTACAAGCCGACGGGCTGCCCGATGCCAGCAGTGCCAGCAGCATACCGGAACAAGTTTCGCTTATGCCTTTGCAGGTCGACTGGGCCAATATTCGTATCGTCGGCTGGGACAGCCTCAGGCAGGCGCTTCGATTGCCCCTGGTGCTGAAACCTTCGGTCATGCCCGGCCAGAATCGTTTTTTTGCTTTTGCTTTAAAACATGAAATAGAAGTGTTTAAAGTGGTAAACGGGCAGCAGGTGCCGGATTACTTCTACGAAGGAAGTTCCGCTTTTCTCACCGATGGGCCTACCCTGGCCTTGCTGCACAATATCCCGGAGCCCGTTATTCTGGTCGATGAAAAATTCTGGGACGACGACAGGGATGCCATCCGGCTTGATGCCCTGATCCCTTTTAATCCCGAGACGGAAAAACCGCGCAGGATTCTGATCGAATGGCGCACGCTCTCGGGCGAATTTTACCGATACCATCTTTCCCTGGCCCGGCAAGGGAACAATCTGCCGCTTTCCGACCCCGATGCTGTGTATAACAACATTGTCGGGGGGTACGGTAATTTTTCCGGATACTCGGTGGATATCGAAGCCCTCGATTTGCAATTCTGACCCTCCGTTTCAAAGTCCCGACAATCGACTGCCATAATTAAGTAAAAAACTGGCATAGCCCACTACAGAAAGGTGGAGGCAGGCAACGGTTCGCGAATTTTTTACCTAATTTTGCCGCCCTCGAAACAAACTTTTTTCCATCAAATCTTTCCTATAACCCATGAGTAAAGTCACTGTTGTCGGCGCCGGTAACGTTGGCGCGACCTGTGCCAATGTTTTGGCGCATGAAGATATTTTCAACGAAGTTGTATTGATCGATATCCAGGGTAATATGGCCAAAGGCAAAGCGCTCGATACCTGGCAACAAGCCCCGGTCGATAGCTATTCCACCCGCCTCACCGGCGGCGACGACTACGCGCTGACGGCCAACTCGGATATCGTGGTCATCACGGCCGGCGTACCGCGCAAACCGGGCATGAGCCGCGACGATCTGATCGCCACCAACGCCAAAATCGTGGTGTCGGTCACGCAAAACATCATGAAATATTCCAAAAACCCGATCATCATCGTCGTATCCAACCCGCTCGATGTGATGACCTATGCCTGCTGGCGCGCCTCCGGACTGAGCGACAAACGCGTATTGGGCATGGCTGGCGTACTCGATACCGCCCGCTACCGCGCCTTCCTCGCCGAAGAACTCAACTGCTCGCCGAAAGACATACAGGCCATGCTGATGGGCGGCCACGGCGATACCATGGTGCCGTTGCCGCGCTACACCACGGTGAGCGGCATCCCGGTGACAGAACTGATTCGCAAAGACAAACTCGAAGCGATTATCGAACGCACCAAATTCGGCGGCGGCGAACTGGTCAACCTGATGGGCACCTCCGCCTGGTACGCCCCCGGCGCTGCTGCTGCCCAAATGGCGATTTCGATCTGGAAAGACGAAAAACGGATCGTCCCGGCCTGCGTCCGGCTCAATGGTCAGTACAAATTGAAAGACATTTTTGTCGGCGCTCCGGTCAAACTCGGCCGCAAAGGCGTGCAGGAAATCATCAAACTTCGTTTGAAGAAAGATGAACAGGAACTGCTGAACAAATCCGCGGCTGCCGTACAGGAAATCGTGGATGCACTGAACGGTATGAACCTGATTTGATTTTAACAACAACTTTTTAGCCGCTTATGACGCCAACTTTTTGGTACGAGATGAAACTGATGAATTCCAGCCAGAACCTCGGAGAACTGGCTGACACTCGACCTGTTTTGCTCGTTTTTCTGCGCCATTTCGGATGTTCTTTCTGCCGCGAAGCGATCGACGATATCGCCCGCCGACGGGAGAAATTTGAAGCAAAAGGCGCAGAAGTCGTCATGGTTCATATGGCCAAAGAGCGAAGCGTGGCTGAAAAGTTTTTTAAAAAATACAAACTGTTCCCGGTCCACCATATCTCCGATCCGCAAAAAAGATTCTACGGCGCTTTCGGGTTGGGCCGGGGCACTCCCGGTCAACTCTTTGGCCTGATGAACTGGATACGGGGTTTTCAAGCCGGCGTAATCGAAGGCCACGGTTTTGAATACCACAACGAGGAGATCGGCGACGGTTTTCAGATGCCCGGCGTTTTTGTGTTGTACAAAGGCGAAATCAAAAATTCCTTTATTCACAGCGCTGCCTGGGACCGACCGGATTACGAGGAAATTATCAGCACTTGCCAGTTCTGACATGATTGGCATAAATATTCAAAGCGGCAGCCCAAAGGTTCAGGTAATCTTCGGGCTGCCTTTTTTTTGGCGACGCCTGCTGTCGGGCTTGTTGTGCAAAATGTTGTTGCACTTTTCTTTCAGCAGCCACGCACAACATCCGGATTCTCTCGAACAGGCTTTACCTGAAATCAACATTCTGGGGGCAAATCTGGATAAAACAGGTTATGCGAACCGGCTGCTTGATTCTTTGCCCCCGACGCACCCTTTGCCGCTTGCTCAACGACTGATCCTGGATAATCTGCTTTTCATACGCGCCAACGCCCCGGGAACGCTGGCCACTTTGTCGGCCCGTGGATTGGGGCCTTCGCATACGCCCGTTTTCTGGCAAGGCTTCAATCTTCAAAGCCCGCAAAACGGCGTTGTCGATGCGTCCCTGCTGCCTGTTTGGCCGGGCGACCGGGTTGAGTTGCGGTACGGCGGACAAAGTGCCGCCCTCAGCAGCGGCGCTATGGGAGGCGCTGTGATGATTGAATCGGCTGGCCGACAATGGCAAAACAATACGGGTTGGCACCCTTCAGTCGGAATCAGCGCGGGCAGTTTCGGGCGTTTTGAAGGCCGCGCCGGCTTGAATTGGTCGGAAGAATCTTTTTCTTCCGAAACCCGCATCGGCTGGCAGTTGGCAGAGAATCATTTCCCGTACGTCAACACGACGCAAATCGGCGCCCCGAGGGTACGTCAACAAAACAATGCGCTCCGGAAGATCGATGTGCAGCACATCAGCCGGATTGGCGTCGGGCGCCGGCGCCTGGCTTCGCTGGCCGTCTGGGGTCAGTCGGCCAACCGCGAAATACCCCCGGCCATGACGGAGGCCTCGTCCACGAGCTGGCAGCGGGATCAATCTATAAGGGTTGTTGGAGGGTGGCAGATACAGAATGGCACACGATTCCGTCTGGAACACAAGGCCGCCTATTTCGACGAATCGATTCGCTTTCAACTGATGGGCGATGTCGACAGCAGCAGGGCCCGAACGGCAGCCTGGCGTTCGGAACTGACCATGGCACTGGCGCCGAACTGGCTTTTCAAAACCGGAGGAGCCTTTACCCGTCAGTGGGCAATTGCCGATGGTTATCAGGACAGCAGCCGATGGTTCGTACGGAATCAGATTGCCGCTTATGGCATGCTCGAACACGGCATCCCGCACGGTCGACTGACCGTGTTGTTGCGCCAGGAATGGTTTGGGCAGGAATCCGCTCCTTTTACCTGGTCGGTGGGAGGAGAGTGGCGCGGCTGGCGTTTTCACCTGTCGCGCAACTTTCTGATGCCGACTTTCAACGACCGCTACTGGCGCGGCTTGGGCAACCCGGCGCTCCGGCCCGAATCAGGTTACAGCGGCGACCTGGGCTGGCGGTTCCCGAAGCATCGACACTGGGAGGGCGAAGCCTCGGTTTTTCACGCGCTGGTCGACGAACTGATCCTTTGGCAGCCAGGCGTTGATGGTATTTTCCGACCGGAAAATGCCCGAAAGGTGTGGTCGCGTGGTGCAGAAATACGGGCAGGCTACCGACAATCGTGGGGAGCGTACCGGTTTAAAATTCACCTGAACTGGCAATATACTTTCGTCACGAATACGGCAGTGTATGCGGGAGAAGAACAGGTTTTGAACAAACAATTGCCGTACACGCCGCAACATTTGGCCGGAATGCAATTCCAGCAATACTGGAAGAACTGGACGGCTGTTTATTTACATCAATTCACCGACGTACGTTTCACGACGACCGATAATGCTTCCCGTTTACCGGCTTATCAAAGCGGAACACTGATGTTGCAATACCTGTTCAACGCCAAAGGCCATCAATGGGCCGTCGACTTTACACTTGAAAATTGCTGGAACCAGGCTTATCAAGTCATCGCCTACCGGCCGATGCCCGGGAGAAACTGGCGGGCCGGCGTGTATTGGTATTGGTGAGCAAATACACGGTGAATCAGCCGGTTTGTCCGATAATTGCCACCTGTTTGTTTGTGCTTACTCTCCCAAACGCGAATATTTGCCTCCTCATTCCCGGCATTTTTCCAAATTATCAACTTCTGCCATGAAAAAAATCACCTTTACAACACTGTTTTGTTGCCTTCTCGGGGCAATAGTAATGGCCCAAACGCCTGAAAAGTACCTGCGCGTCAGTATCGACCTTCGCGGACGGGATATCGCCAATCTGGCTGCTCTGGGCATTGAAACCGATCACGGACTGTATGTTGCCGATCATTCACTGATTACAGTCGTCTCTGAAAGCGAATGGCAAATGGTCCGGCAAGCGGGCTATGCAGGGGATGTACTCATTCCCGACATGCAAGCCTGGGACCGGGCTATGGCGGAAAAGTATGCAGCCCAGCCGCGCAGCGGTTCGTGCGAAACGGCTCCCGCTGTTTATGCCACGCCCTCCAACTATACCTACGGCACGATGGCCGGTTATTACAAATACCAGGAAATGCTGGATATCCTCGACGATATGGCAGCCAAATACCCCAACCTGATTACAACCCGGGCTATTGTAAGCGATACCATCCTGACGCATGAAGGGCGCCCCCAGTGGTGGGTCCGCGTTTCCGACAACCCGAACGTGGATGAAGACGAGCCCGAAGTGCTGTACACCGCCTTGCACCACGCCCGGGAACCCAACAGCCTGTCGCAGATGATTTTCTACCTCTGGTATCTGCTGGAAAATTACGAAACCGACCCGCAGGTGAAATATATTCTCGACAATGCCGAATTGTACTTTATCCCCTGTATCAATCCGGACGGCTACATTTATAACGAAACCACCAACCCCGACGGCTACGGGTACTGGCGCAAAAACCGCCGCGACAATGGCGACGGCACCTTCGGGGTCGACCTCAACCGCAACTACGGTTATCAATGGGGCTTTACCAATTCGGGCTCTTCGCCCAATCCGGTGAGTGAAACCTATCGCGGGCCGGCGCCATTTTCCGAACCGGAAACGCGCATGGTACGCGATTTCTGTTTGCAACACGAGTTCGTTTTCGCGTTCAACTACCACACATTCAGCAACCTGCTGATCTATCCCTGGGGATACAGCGATGCGCTGGCCGAACCGGCATTGTCCGAGCTGGCCGATTTGTTTACCCGCGATAACCATTACAAAGCAGGCGTGGCAACAGAAACGGTGGGGTATTTTGTCAACGGTACCTCCGACGACTGGATGTACGGAGGCTCGGATATTTTTGCCTACACGCCGGAGGTCGGGCCCTCTATGTATGGCTTCTGGCCGCCTGAATCGGCTATCGACGGCCTGAACAAGGAAAATGTGTGGCAAAACCTGTCGATGGCGCTCTGTGCCTTGCGTTTTGGTACGGTAGAGGATCAAAGCACCAGTTCTTTCGCCTTGCAGCCCTTCGCGCTACCTTTCTCGGTAAAACGATTCGGTTTTCAGGATGGCCCCTTTACGGTAAGTTTATCGGCATTGACCAATAACGTCACGATCGTGAATCCCGTACAAGCCTTCGATCTCGAACAACTGGAAACAGCCAACGGCGTTTTCGATCTCACGCCAACGCTGAATGCACAGCCCGGCCAGTCGATTACCCTCGTGCTGACGCTCGACAATGGTGGTTATCAGCAACACGATACGTTGTATAAAGCTTTCAACGGCCCCATCCAGATCGCTTTCACCGATAATGCCGCCAATCTCGACAACTGGTGGACGACATCCTGGAATACCACGACGGCGCAGTTTGTTTCGCCGCCCAACAGTTTCACCGACTCTCCCGCCGGCGAATACTTTGCAAGCGATTACAACACCCTGGCTATCAGCGAGGCGATCGCGATCCCCTCCGACGCCGTCAATCCCGAACTCCGTTTTTGGGCACGCTGGGCGATCGAAGAACAATACGATTACCTCGCCGTGAACGGCGCCGGAGACGATAACAATTTTCAGCCCTTGTGCGGCTTGTATACCAAGCCAGGTACCGATTTTCAAATTCCCGGCGCGCCGATTTACGACGGTTTTCAGACAGATTGGGTAGAAGAGCGCATTTCGCTGCAGGATTATATCGGACAGGACTTCCGTTTTGAATTTGCCATGGTCAGCAATTTCTCCGTGCAATACGATGGCTTTTATTTCGATAACCTGCGTGTCGTGTTCTACGACCCCGCTTCGGTCAGTACGGTGACCTTACCGGTCGAGTCGTTCAAACTTCACCAGAATACGCCCAACCCCAGCCAGGGCAATACACGCATTGTATGGGAAAACCCCGGCGCTCTTACCGGCGCTGGTCAGTTGGTTGTTTTCAACGCACTGGGCGAGCAGGTCTTTTCTCAAAATATTGACCCTGTAAAGGCAAGCCAGGCTACGATAAATGTAAAAGATTGGGCGCCAGGCGTGTATGCCTATCTGTTGCGCGGTGATGGCTGGCAGTCGGCGCCCATGAAAATGGTGGTCGGCGCGGGGAAATAAGAAAACGATTGATCAGACGGAGAGCGCCGTTTCCGGGTAAAGAGGCTGGATGTTAAACGCTGTTTCATGCAAAGCCGCCAGGTGCGTAAAGGTTCCAATAAATCCTTTACGCTCCTGGCGGCTTTGTGTGATAAATGACGCTATTCGGGTTTACTTTTCCTGCCCCAAAACATGTTCCATCCATTGAAACGCCGTGTCGCGATAGCCCTTGAATTCGGATAGTTCGCGGCGGTAGTCGAAGTTGAAATACTGGTTTTCGTAGTAGTTTTCCGGAATGGCAAAAACGCCGAACAACTGCGCCTGCCAACGGATGCGGCCATGCCCTGAAAGTTCGCGGATCGGGAGGTCGAGGTATTCCGGTCTTGGAAAAAACTTGAAGAGCCCTTTGATTTTCCTGAGAATTTCGACCGCTATCCGGCGTTCTTCCAGGTGGTTCTGATATTTATATTCGCTGATTTCGCGAAAATAAAGCGTTTCCAGGTCGCGGAAACGCCGGTCGGCGATACGCGCGCGGGCTTCCATGCCGTCGTACCGGCCTGGGTTTTCGCGTTTGAGTTGTTGCAAAATCTGGATCGGATTAAACGCCGGTTGCGGGCTTTGAAAAGGTTTGAGCATCCATTCCCCTTGTTCGCTCACATCCAGCCAGGGCAGTTTTCGTTCTTCCGTCAGTTCGTTCCACACCAAATCGAGGTAATCCTGCTGCGGATCGAGATTTTTATACACAGCCAGGGCTTGCCACAGCAGGCCGATGAGTTCGGGCCGTTGTTTTTCATCCCCTGTTTTTATACGATTGTAAACGGGCAGGACATTGGTTTGGAAAAGATGGTGGGCAAGCGCTTTGCTGATGTCGGATTCCGAACGGCGAATGGGCAACTGCCGCAGCCGGCGCAGTTTTTCAAAAGCATCGTAGCCAAATGCAAGGCTGTCGGGCACGGTGCGTACCTCGAACGGGTCCAGATAAAACCAGTTCATCAAACCTTCGCCGACCAGTTCATTGATGATCCGATCGAGGAATTGTACGCCGGTTTCCGGGTAAGCGCGATAACAGGTTTCCCAGCGCTGCAGGCAGCGAACCAGCCGTTTGCGGGCTTCGAAGGCGTGCATTTTGCGAAAATCCGTCCACGAAAGCCCCGTTTTGATTTCCTGATATTCAACTTCGGTATCGTGTACGTACTGCTGAAAAACCTCCGCTTTCAGGTTGGGTTGCACCTGCAGCCAGCCGGCTCGGCCGGCATAGTCGTACACGATTTTTTCCAGCACAGCCCGCGCGTCGAATTGATAACGGGCACAATCCGGATGAGCGACCAGTTCGCCGTTTGCATCAAGATCGAACCAGCGTACCTGCAAACTTTCGGCATCTGCATCGGGCGAAATAACCAGTCCAGGGAGCAAATATTCCACAGCCAGGCGGAGATACGACTGCTCTTTGCCTCCGCTCATGCCGTCGCCGAAAACCCGGTGACCCAGCAGGCAGGCATAAACGTAGTGTATGACCGACTGGTGCAAATCGGTGAAACTGCGCCGTTTGCGCCGTTCCTCCGCTACCTGCCTGGCCAGCAACTGTCGTTTGGCCAACAGGCTGAAATACAGGTTTTCCCGAATAATGTCGGTTTGCTGCCGTTGTTTTTCCAGGTCTCCTTTGTCGACGTCGGCAATGAGTTCGAGCAACTCGGCGATCTGGCTTTCCAGGTCGAAGGATTCTTCGGTGAAAAAGCGGATTTCGCCGTCGGCAAAACCCAGTCGGCTGACCCAGTTGAATTTACCGCCGCCGCACAGTTCGTTGACCAAAATGCGCAAACCGCCGCGCATGGGATGAATGGCGCGGTACACCAATTGGGCTGCTTCGATGAATTTTCGGGCGGCTTCGCGATTGGGCGCGGCCAGCGCTGCGCGCCGGCCGGTGTCGAGCACGTGGTCGTTGGGCCAGGTGTCGTATACGATTTTCATACCGTCCGATAGGATTTCGGCGGCCACCCGGCGATTGTAGGCGCCGGTGGCAGTAGGGCACTTGTTCTCCTCCTGGTACCGCCGCAATTTGCCGGCAAACAGGGTGACGTGGCTCATCAGCCGGCCGGTATTGAACAAGGCGTCTTCCACGATGCGTTCCGGCTTTTCCCTGTGCAGGTAGGAGATCAACAGGTATTCGTACAACTGGGCCGATTGCGGGTCGATGTGCGTCCGCACGTGTTCGCTGTGCGAATAAGCCCTGCCGTATTGTTCCAAAGCCATCGAATCCTGCGCCAGGAGCAGGTTGCGGCGAAAATCGAGCTTTTGCTGATACGACAACAGGCCGATGGTTTCGGCAGCGGCAATATCGTCGGGGGAACCGGGCAGCGTCAGGGTGTCGGGCAGACTGATTTCTTCGGTGGGGGTGAAGAAATAGGGCGCTACACCCCTGTGAGTGACCGGCTGGAACGCAAAAAAGTCGGCGATGAATTTTTTCTGCCAGTCGGGCGCAAGGTCGCCTTCGCGCAATTCATCGAGCAGGGTGCGCAGGTATTCCCGGACCGTTTTGATTTGCCTTAAAAATTCGGGCAAACTGGTTTTTAATCCGCGGGTTTGCTGGTACAGATTGGCGAAAGAATCCTCGGTTTCAAAGATGTTTTTGGCCAAAGTGGCGTCGTGCGCCAGCATTTTGAGGGTGTCGAACAAGGGCGTAAACTCCAGTCGGTCGAGCAGCGGAATCAGGCGCTCGCGCAGGTCTTCGACCATGATCGGCAACTGGATATCGACCCTTCGGTTTTGAACGGAGGCCGGCATTTGCGACACGAGTACGCGGGCGGCTTCGGCGACACGCTGTACTTGCCGTTCGCGGTCGAGCCCTTTCATATCGACGGGCTGCTGCGGACCCGGAGCAATCGGATAACCTTGCAACACCGGTGGAATAAATGCACTGCGCGCCAAAACGGTCAGCACAGCCAGGCCCGGCCGGCGCAGGGCTTCCGACACCGCCTGGTCGAGCTCCCAGCGGGCGTCGGGCGTGTCGAGATAGTTGACCGACACAATGGGCAAAAACAAATGTGCCGTTTCAAGAAATGCCGTGGCCAGCCGGCGGTAGTCTTCTTCCGCGACCGGGCGTTCGTGCCAAAACAGCAGCGGCTGCGGGGCAAATGCCTGGCGCAGGTGTTTTTCCAGATCGTACGCCAGGGTTTCGTCGGCGTCGTCGGTGGAAAGAAATACTCGGATGGGCTGAGACATGGGTTCAGGCGCGGTGACAGGCCGCAAGGTCGGAAAATACGATCCTGCAAACAAGCCGCCTGTGTGCTACTGCAAAGAAAAGGAAGCTTGCGCTCTTTCAATACATCTACCTGTTTACCGGCTACCTTTGCCCTCATGCTCGACCGCCCTGCACTTGTGCTCAACCATGATTTCCGCCACGCCCTCGACGTGCTGGAAACAACCGACCGGAGCCTGTTTATTACAGGCAAAGCCGGCACGGGCAAGAGCACCCTGCTGCAGTTGTTTCGCAACACCACCCGCAAAAAGACGGCAGTGCTTGCGCCAACCGGCGTTGCCGCTTTGAACGTACAAGGACAGACGATTCACTCGTTTTTTGGATTCCCGCCGCGTATCGTTACGCCCTCGGAGGCCAGCCGACGGGTCAGTATGAAACACCTCAAACGGCTCTACCAGAGCGTGCAGGTAATCGTCGTCGATGAAATATCGATGGTGCGCGCCGATATTCTCGACGGCATGGATCGTTTCCTGCGCGTCAACCGGGAAAATAACCAGCCCTTCGGCGGCGTGCAAATGGTGTTTTTCGGCGACCTGTTCCAGCTGCCGCCGGTGGTGACCAACGACCCGGTGGAGTCGGCTTATTTCCGGGATTATTACGAAACACCATATTTTTTCTCCGCCAGGGTGATGCAGGAGTCCGATTTCAGTCTGGATATGCTCGAACTGAGCAAGGTGTACCGCCAGGAATCGCGGCATTTCCTGCGCCTGCTTGAAGCCATCCGGATCAACCAACTGGATTACGACGATCTGGACGATTTGAACGAACGTTTTATCCCCGATCCTGACCCGGCCGGGCATTTTATCACGCTCTGCGCCCGCAATGCCACGGCCGACCGGCTGAATCGCCAGGCTTTGGAACAACTGCCGACCGAAGAAATCATTTTTCAGGCAGAGGTAAAAGGCGCTTTCGATCCCGCTCTTTACCCGACCGATCCCGCGCTACGCTTGAGGCTGGGGGCGCAGGTGATGTTTGTCAAAAATGATCCGGAAAAAAACTTCGTCAACGGCAGCATCGGTCTGGTGACGCGGCTGGAAAAAAACAACGTCGTGGTGGAAATCACCGGCGACGGCGGACAAAAACGCAAGGTCGATGTTGCGCCCATGGACTGGGAAATCATTCGCTACAAGGCCGATGCAACCGGCAATATCGACACCGAGTCGGTGGGCTCTTTCCGTCAGTATCCCTTGAAATTAGCCTGGGCTATTACCATCCACAAAAGCCAGGGCAAAACCTTCGACCGGATCATGATCGATCTGGGCGGCGGGGCTTTCGAACACGGACAATTGTACGTGGCGCTCAGCCGTTGCCGCACCCTGGAAGGGATCGTGCTGAAACAACGGATTCGCCCCCAGGACGTCATTACGGACGAAAGAGTGGTCGACTTTTATGCCCAAAATTTTCGATAAAAAACAGAACGCTCAAGGCAGAGGAATGCCGGTTGTTTGCAAACCGATTTCTACTCGTTTTTCCACCTCTTTCAGAATGCGATGCGCCAGGTCGAGGGCCCGAAGACCGTCGGACAAACTGACCACCGGGGTCGTATTTTGTGCAATACTGTCGTAAAAAGTCTCCAGTTCGCGCTGAATGGCGTTGACGGGCGCGGTTTCGGGCATTTGCATGTGCAGCCATTTTTTTCCGCCGGGCGTATCGAACTCCATCAACTGATCCTGCGGGGGCAGGTTGGCGGCATCCGGAGCAAACAGCTGTACGATCTGGGCAGTTTTGTCCAGGAAATCGAGGCTGATGTAGGCAAAGGGCTGGAAGATGCGCATTTTCCGCATCTGTTTGAGCGATATCCGGCTGGCCGTCAGGTTGGCCACACAGCCGTTGGCAAATTCGATACGGGCGTTGGCGATGTCGGGCGTGTGGCTGAGCACGGCCACACCGCTGGCGCTGACGTGCTTCACCGGGCTGTTGACCAGTTGCAGGATCAGATCGAGGTCGTGGATCATCAGGTCGAGAATAACCGATACGTCGGTGCCGCGCGGCGAAAAGGCCGCCAGCCGATGCCCTTCGATAAACATGGGGTTGGAACGGACGCCCTGCATGGCCTGAAAGGCCGGATTGAAGCGTTCGACATGGCCTACCTGTACTTTAACGCCTTGTTTTTCAGCCAGTTTGAGCAGGCGTCGGCCTTCCGACACCGTCTCTGTCACGGGTTTTTCCAAAAAAACATGCTTGCCGGCCCGGAGGGCCTGGGTCGCCAAAACGTAGTGGGTCACGGTGGGCGTCACGATATCGACGGCATCCACTTCGAGCAGCAGGTCTTTCAGGGAAACAAACCGCCTCAGTTCCGGGTATTGAGCCAGAACAGAGGCGGCGTTTTTTTCATCCGGGTCATAAAAGCCGGCGAGTTCCCAGCAGGAAGTCGCCAGTATACATTTCAGGTGGATTTTGCCGAGGTGACCCACGCCAAGCAGGCCGATTTTAAGCTTGTTCATGGCGGCAAAAATACCACGCGGGAACGTTTTGCCGGCGTTATTGGGCGATGATCTGTCCGCTCGCTATCCGTTTGTCATTGTCCCGAATATCGAACAGGTAAATACCCTGGGGCAGGCCGTCTCGTCGGAACTGGAAGGTATCGCCCTGTATGGTTTCCTGCCGGAGTAATCTGCCTTGCTGGTCGAACAAACTGAAGCGGGCATTCAGGGCCTGTTCGAAACGGAAAGTTGTCGTTTCGAGGAAGGGGTTGGGGCCCGCGGTAAAGCCTGGCTGGCCGGGTTCGGGCTCCTGACTGACTACTTCCATGTAATTCTGCCCAACGGTGTGAAAAGTTTGGTTGGTGATTACGTGCGGATTGAAATCGAAATAAATCGCCGCGCTGTTGTGGATCACCGTGCCCAGCGGTATACCAGCGCGTTGCGAGATCCGGAAATTGACGAAACCGTGCGAGGCGGGTTCATTCGTGGTGGAATCGGGCAGGAGAATGTCGTTGAATGTACATTTCAGCGTATTGCCGTCCACGATGTTCCAGGTGTACGCATGCGAAGCCGTTTCGAGGCGCAGGCTGGCAGGGTCGAGCCAGGGATCGAGCGTGTCGCGAATAACGACGGTAAAAGCCGTATCGGTACCGGTATTCTGGAACCTGATGCGATAGGTAATGTCGGTGTTGGGTTCGATGAAATGATCGTTGGAATACCCCTCCGGCAAGCCGGTTTTGTCGTTGGGGTCCCAACTGGCCACTACGCGGTGGCAATCGATGTCGATGAATAGGTCTCGGTCGTCCACGGAATATTGAAGGGACAACCCTTGATTTTCAGGCATGCCGCATCCTTCTACCCAAATGCTGGGCATTGATTGGCCGGGGTGAAAAGGCTCCTGGTCGGCTTCCAGGCGATAAAGTGTGCCGGTTTGCACCGGTTGTTCGACGGTAATTTCCTCCAATGGGGGCAAATTGAAAGGAACGGTCATCAAAACCACCTGATCTTCGATGACGATATATTCGAGCCCGGGCGAAGTGGATGCGTCGCCGACATTGCGCAGGTGGAACAATACCAGAGAGTCGCCCTGGCATTCTGCGTTCAGCCGGATGTCGGCGCCACTCCATTCGGGCAATGGCATACAGAAGGAATCTGGGAAAATGCGCGCCTCGATACAAAGCCCTTGCCCCAGTTCGGTCGAGTCGCAATCGACCACGGCAACAAGGTTGAAACTGCCGCATTCGTTGGGCTCGACGTTGCCGAGATCGAACCATAGGCTGTCGCCCACCGCCTGGCTAACCGGCCAGCCGGCCGAGATGAAATCCAGTTCAGGGGGCAATACAACGAGGATTTTGGTCTCGGGAGAGGGCGCAGTACCGACGTTGCACCAGCTGATTTTGCCGGTGTTTTCAAAGCAGCGGCGCAGAAAAGGGAACCCGATATTGACCTCCATTTCGGGGCAATCGATCACGGGGCGTATCGGGATTTTCAGGGTATCGGTCAGGTAATTTCCATTGAAAGTATAATCGTCGTAGCCCGGGCAGGGGTCCCAGTATTGCCCGTTGTGGTGCAGGGTGATGTCGTAAGTGCCCGAGTCGAGTTGAAATTCGAAGTAGCCGTTGGTATCGCTGACAACCAGCTGTTCGTTCATTTCCACTTTCCAGTTTTGCATGCCGGGTTCGTTGTTTCCTGCTATGCAATTGAGGTTGAGGTCGTTGACGATCTTTCCGACAAGTACGTTGGAAAATTGCGTGCCATCGGCATTGAACTTCCACACTATTGCATCACAGGAACCATTGTCGGTCTCGGGAGCATCGTTTCGCCGACCGGAAAGCACGAAGCTGCCGTCGGGATTGAGTACGCCGTCTTCGAAATAAGTGGCGTGGAGGGGATTGATCGTGCGGGTCCACAACTCGTTGCCGTCGGCGTCGAGGCGGTACAAACGCGGCTTGCGGTAAGGGTCGTAGTACGATCGGCCAACGATGAGATACCCGCCGTCGGCGGTCGGGATCAGCCGCTCGCCGATGTCGGCGTTGTTTGTCTGGTGTTCGTGCGTCCAGAGTATGTTGCCATCCGGCGACATTTTCAGGATGAGGAAAGTATTAAAAGGGCTGCCCTGGGCATAAACATAAGTAGTTAGAAAAATATAATTGCCATCGTTGTCGAAAGAGACCCGTGCGTAATTATCCTGTAAATCTCTGGTGTACAGAAGGTCGCCGTCAGGGGAGAAGACGCGGGCTTTCAAGCCGGAATGATAAAGCGCCACAATTTGCCCATCGGGCGCCAGGCCGATATTGGTGAAATTCTGCGGAAGGACATGGTTTTTCTGCCAGATCAGATTGCCGTCAAAATCGTATTTGCGAAGATCCAAGGAGTCGATGTACCACCTGGCTTTGTATAATATTATTCCGTCAGTCTGCTGGCCGAGCATGATATAACGGCCGGACGACACGCGAAAAATCGTATTGCCGCCCGGGTCGAGTTTGTGAATACTGTCCTGAAACGTCAGAAAGATATTGCCGTTCGGGTCGATTAATGTCGGTCCGTCAGCCGGCCAATTGAACACAGGTTGATTTTCGAAGTCGCGCCGCCAGAGCATGTCGCCCTCCGCATCGAGGCGCAGCAGGCTGCTGGAATAGAACGTCGGGATACCTGAGTTGGGGAAGAACCATTCGTGCAGCAGATAACCGCCATCCGGCGTCCGGGTAATCCGGCGCCCGCTTTCCGGCTGGTTAGGATTGCCGTAGCGTTTTTGCCAACCCTGAGCCACAGCAATATTGAACTGCAGCAGTAGCCCTAAAAGTATCAGTTGGATTATTCGTGTCATGGGTGCGATGGGTTGAGGTGAACTGATGACGTAAAGGTGTAGTGTGCCGTGTTAGTTGTTGAAATACAATTTTTAAGGGTTTGTCATTATAAATTATTGATAAAATAAAATAAAAATCTGATTTACAATTAATTGTATTTTTATTTGTCAATTTTATTGCTCTAAAACATGCACGATTCCCCGCTGATTTTATCTTTTCAACGCCTCTCCAAACCAGAAAGGCAAGCGCTGCGAAAGTGGGTGAACAGTCCTTTCTTCAACAAGCGCCCCGATGTTGTCCGGCTTTTTGAATACCTGTGCGCCCATGTGCCGGTCGAAAAGCCTGTGCCGCCCAACGGCGGAGAACTGGATAAAATCAGGGTGTTTGCGCATGTTTTTCCCGCCGAGGGGCGTCGTTCTGCCGGCGGATATTCCGATGCGGACATGCGCTACGCCATGTCTTTTTTGTATCAGACCATCAAACAATTCCTGGCTTATACGCACTGGGCGCAAGACGACACCGATACCGCCCTGCATTTGTGCAAGGCATTGCGCAATCGCGGACTTGATCGACTTTTTGAAAAAGAAAGTGCAACGTTGAGCGAAAAAATGGCCCGGACGTCCCATCAAAGCGTGGATTTTTTCTACCGGCAATACCAATTGCAACTCGAACATTGGGAGCTGTTTCGCCGCTCCAACCGCGGTACGGCCGACGCCCTGCGCGCTGCGGGCGCCGCCCGCGACGCCTATATTGCCTCCGAAACGCTGCGGGAGGCGGCCGCGCTCCGCGCCGCGCCAGGGGCCAGCGCCGAGGGCGAACATTCCATTTATTTGCAGGCTACCCTCGAAGCCATCAAGACCGGTCATTTGGCCGATAAACCTGCCGTTGTAGCGTATTTCCATTGTTACCAAATGCTCACGACGGATGAGGCGCCTTCGGAGACGCATTTTCAGTCGCTTTACCGGATTTTGAAGGAGCATTGGTCGTTGTTTCCCTCGAACGAAAGCCGGGATCTGTTCGTCATGGCGATCAACTATTGCATCCGGCGGCTTAATCGGGGGGCAAAAGCCTACATCCGTTCGGCGCTCGATTTGTACCGGAGCGGACTGGAATTGCGCGTTTTGCTGGAAGACGGTCAATTGAACAAATACACTTACAACAACGTGCTGTTGCTGGCTCTGGCCCTGGAAGAATGGGACTGGGCCCTCCATTTTTTGGAAGAATACCGGGCGCTCCTGCCCGTTCGCGACCGCGACAGCGTGTGGCGCTACAACCTGGCTACTTATTATTTCCGAAAAAAAGAATATCGGCAGGCCCAGGAGATTTTAAGCCAGCTGGAGTTCAAAGACGTCTTTTACAACCTGGAAGCCCGGCGTATGCTCGTACGCATCTTTTTCGATACCGAGGAATTTGCCGCGCTTGACTCACTGCTCGACAGTTTTTCCGTGTATCTGCAGCGAAAACGTACCACTTTGGGGTACCACAAAGAACTGAATCTTAGTTTTATACGATTTGTCAAACAGATTCTGCGCCTCGAACCGGGCGATACGGAAAGCCTGAAGCGCTTGCGGGAAAAGATACAGCAAGCCCCCTCGGTTGCCGAACGGGAGTGGTTGCTGCAAAAATGCTGAATCAATGCCCCTTGGCTTTTCCGACAGGCGCCGGATCGCGCTCAAAAAAGACAAACCCGTTTTTGCGGTACAACTCGTGGCAATCGGGCAGCTCGGGAAGGTCCTGTAAATTGGTGATTTTAGCCACGAAATAGACCTTTTTACCCGGATTGCCGCGCGAAAGGGTGGGGTAGTTGTCGATGGTTTTATCCCCTTCCACCGGCGGCTTGTGGGTATAAAACAAGTGGGCGTAGCTTTTGAAACCGACAGGCTTGACGAAGCAATCTTCCCTTGCCTTGTGTTCGTAAAATTCGATCGCCGCCCGCTGCGAATAGCCTTCGATATTCGGCACGTTCCACATCAGGAAAAACACCATGCAGAGCATACCGCCGCCAAATGCGGCCTGCGCAGCCTGCCATTCGCGCCTTTTTAGCCAATAACCCAGCGCGAAAAGGCTGCCGACAACCAACGCCACTCCCGGTAAAGCCTGCCACCAATGCCATACCACGTGGGCATCGAGGTTGGCCAGGGCAAAACGATCGCGGGAAAGCAGCGATTTCAGCCAGTCGATTTGCTGGCCCGCAAAGGGCAGCGCAATCATGGCGCCACCGACCAAAAGACCCAGCAGCGGGAGCAACAATAGGGGCGCTTTGGGCCGTAATTCCCAACGGATCGCCCGCCAGATGGTCACCGACCCCAGGTAGGTCAGCGGGAAATAGGCCAGCGAGGAGTAATGCAGAATTTTAGTCCGAACGATGCTGAACAGGATCAAAACCACCCAAAAAAGCAATTGCATCCAGGTCACGAGGTCGGAGCGCTGACAACTGGCCAACGTATCCGATTCCATCAACTCTTCCTCGGCGGTGTTGTCGCCCCACAAATTGGACAGTGCAAAGACGGAAACCGGGAAACACCCGATCAGCAACACGACCGCGTGGTAGCCGAAAAAGCCGCCGTGACCGGCATCCGGGGTGGAAAACAGACGGATTTGATAAACAACAAATTCGTGAATGAACCAGGACCCGTGCAACAGGTACTCCACTGCAAACCAGACGGCCCCCACGCTTCCGGTGGCCAGGGTAAACAGCACCATGTGCGTAAAAAATCCCTTGTTGCGAAAGCGATAACGCGCCCAGTACAGGCCCAATACCAGCAAAATAATGAGCAAAGCCGTTGGCCCTTTGGTCATAACGGCCAGCCCCAACGACCAGCCCCCTAACAGCAACCACCGATATTTTTGCCAAAAACCCTTTACGTCGTGCGCCGTGAAAAACTGCCAGCGAAATTCGATGAAGCCATACAGACCCATGAAAATCAATAAGTTAAACCAGGGGTCGATGATGCCGCTGCGAAAATACAGGTGTGGTAAAAGGCTGCCTGCCCAGGCCAGTACCCACAGCCAGGCAAACATACGGTCGTGCAATTTGTACCCGATCCGGTAGGCCAGCAGGAGCGTGAGCAAGCCGCACATGGCGTTGGGGAATCGGGCGGCAAATTCATTAACCCCGAATAATTTCATGGAAAAAGCCTGCATCCAGAAAAAAAGCGGGGGCTTTTCCCAAAAAGGTTCGAAATCGATCTGAGGCCGGAGATAATCCCCGGTAAGCAGCATTTCCCGTGAACACTCTGCAAAATTGATCTCGTCCCAATCAAAAAGATGCACGGCGCCCAAATAAGGGACGAACAACATCACAGCCAGTAAAATCAACAAATAGTAATCGCGCCGCATGCAGAATGGGTTAGTCTGTCAAAAATGGGTAAAGCTGATCGTGGTGTTTCTTGGGAAACAACATTTTAAAAACTCGGTTCATTACCTGGTCTTGCTCAGGGTGTCGCCGATATTATTCAGCGCCAGTACGGTAAATGTAATCATCAAACCTGCCGGCAGGCCAACCCACCAGGCAGTGCGGTGTTCTTTCATAGTCAGTAAAAGGCTGCCCCAGGATACGCCCTTGAAATCGCTGCCGCCAAAACCGAGAAACGTCAGTGAAGCTTCCAGAAGAATCGCTCCGGCCACGCCGAAGGCAAATGCGACCAAAGCCGGGCGAAGTGCATTCGGAAGCGCATGATGCAACAAGTTGCGCCAGTCTGGCATGCCCAGTCCGCGGGCGGCCGTGATGTAATCCAGTTCGCGCACCCGAAGCAATTCTGCGCGCACAAATTTGGCTACTCCTGTCCAGTTCATTGCGCCGATAACGGCGATTAATACCCACAGCGATTGTGCCGGGGCAATGGAAGCGATCACGATCAGAATAATCATGCGCGGAATGGAGTTAAACACCTCGGCGATACGCATGATAATCAGATCGGCAGGAAGGGTTACGTTTTGGCTGAAAAACGGGATGTAACGGAGCGGGCAATACAAGAGGTTGAACAACAATACCATTCCGGCCAGAACGCCGAAGTCCAGAGATACCGGAACATCAGTGTGTCGCAGCAAAGCTTCCCGGCGAATCATCAGGATATAGCCCATGGCCAAAACGATCGCCAGTATATTCAACAAGGCAACGCCCCGTGGCATCCGCAACCGGTCGTCGCCGAAATAACCGGCGATTGCGCCCAGAAAAAGCCCGATGCCGAATGCCATGACCATTGCCAGGGCGCCGGTCAGGATGGCGACACGGGCGCCGGCAACGATCGCCGCCGCCACGTCGCGGCCATTGTCGTCGGTGCCCAGCCAATGGCGAAAGCCGGGCGGGAAGCCGGGGTGGTTTTCTCCGGGTTTGCCCAGACTGACCGACGGGTTGCGGATAAAATCGCCTGGAGAAAACGGTATTGGCGCAAAAACAGCCGCGTCGTACGGATAACGTTGCCACGACTGGGTATTCTCCAGTGAGTCGAGCACCGCGACGCCATAGGGCTTATGCGGGTCGGTGAAAAGTGTACGCAGCCCGGGCCAGTAGCTCTGCTGCCCGATTTTGCACCAAAGCGGGCGACTGTTGGCCAAAATATCACGGGCAAGGGCCAAAAAAGCCAGAAGGCCCAACAAGTAAAAAGCCGGGCGCAGCGATCGAGGTATCGACTTCATTCGTGCGGCCTGTTTTTTTCAAAAGGGAAAATAAGCGGGTGATGATCTGCGAGAAACCGGACCTCTTCTTTTGTCGCGGCAAACCCAAGGACAAAGCCTCCGCCACCTGCGCCACAGAGTTTGAAATGCACGTTTTTGTGGCGGGCCAGTGCGCGCGCCCAGATTTCGCGGACCGATTCCGGAATCAGCGGGGAAAAGTGTTCGAATTGAAACGCGGAGATTTCGGCGGCTTTCGACAAAAACGGATCAAGTTCGCCTTCGAGCCAATGGCCGATGGTTTCTTCCAGATCGGGCAGGTACCTGTTTTTTAACAAATTAAAAAAATCAGGTTTTTGCGCCTGCGTCTGAAACCACTGGATCATCGGGCCAGAATGCCGCGGCAACGCACTGTCGAGTAAAAATACGACGGGGCCATGGGGCGCCCAGTCCTGTTGTTGGACAGTTTCTACTTCCTGGATCTCCCTGACTTTGACTGCTTTACCCAAATAACTGGTCAAGGGATCGATACCCGAGCTGTGGCCGTGAAAGTACGCTTCCATCCGGGCGAAAATCTGTTTCAACACCTGCGGATCATCGGATTTGCTTTTGGCATAACGATCGTAAACCGCTGCGACCAGGGCGCCGGAGCTGCCCAGCCCGTATCCGGTCGGAATGTTGGAATCGAAGTACAAACCCAGTCCCAGATCGTTTTCGAGCGCTTCAGTATCGATGACATCGACACCACGCAACACCGGCGACCGCGCGAATTCCAGGAGTTTGAGGTCGAGCTCGCGCATTGGCGTATCGGGGCTGTGCCATTCCCAGTGCCCGCCAAATGTTTCTACGGGTACGGACAATGCGGGTGCGCCGAGCAGAAGTACGTGCTCTCCAAAAAGCAGAAGTTTGGCCGGGTATCGTTGCATGGCGCTGCAAATTTGCACAATCTGCATCGAAGACTGTCCAAAAAAACGAAGCGCGGAGCCTTTGCCCCGCGCTTGCGTTACGTATGCAGCCAGAATTTCTTGTTTGTACCCGTCAATGCTTTACCAGGCGGCACACCTGTCCGCTGGTTGTATTGCGGACGAAGTACAGGCCGGCGGGCAGCGCTTCCAGTTCGAGCGCCGACTGGTCCTGGTTTTCGGGTACTGAAATGATTTGAAGTGTTTTTCCAAAGCCGTCGAGCAATTCGAGCCGGGTATCCGGGTGCGGAACACTGAGGAAGACGGCAGTGCGTTCATTTGCCGGGTTGGGCGCCAGCAGCATGGCGCCGGCGGTTTGCTCTCCCATATCGATCCGGAGCTGGTCGCTGCGCGATTCGATCCCGTTTTCAGCGTTAGCCAGGCTCTGATTGGGTAGGTAGGCCAGGGTGTTGAAGTTCACGACCGAGCTGTATGCGGAGTAGGTGTTGCCGCTGCATTTTGCCCTGACGCGCACCTGATACGCAGTGTTGGCTTGCAGGCCGGTCACTTGAACGACGATAACAGGCAGACCGGCGAAGGTGGTCCAATTGCTCGAACTGGCTTTTTTGATCTGTAAATCATACGACAGGGCGCCGTTCGACGGGCTCCAGCTGATTGTTGCCTTGTTGTAGGAGATATTGTTGGCCGACAAACCGGTCGGAGTGCCGCAAGAGCCGCCGCCGCCGCCACCACTGGCAGGAGTGCTGAATGTTGTGGTGGCGTAAGCGGAAAAGGTACCGTTGCAATTGGTACGTACCCGCGCATTGTAACTGGTGTTGGGCGTGAGGCCTGTGATATTGTAAGCGGTACCGCTGACCGTCACTTCCGTTCCCCAGGTGCCGGAAGAGGCCGTTTTCCAGGAAATCCGGTACGAACTGGCGCCATTGACAGCGCTCCACGAGGCACTGGCCGTGGTTGCAGTGGTCGCGGTTGCCGAGAAATTGGCCGGTACGCCACAAGTGCCGCCACCACCGCCACCACCGCCACCGCTGGTTCCGGTTTTGAAAATGACCCCGTTGACGTAGCCGGAATTATTGGCGTTGCAGTTGGAGCGCAGGGTAACTTCGATCTCATCGTTGGCTGGCAACCCCGTCAGCACCTGGGGACTGACGGCATTGCTGATGGTCGTCCAGGCGCCATTGCCTACAGCGCGCCATTGCAGCGAATAGGAAGTTGCGCTGTTGACGCCCGTCCAGCTTATCGTTGCTCCCGAGCCTGTTATATTGTTCACGGTAATGGCGCTTGGAGGATTGCAGCCGTTGGAAGGGGCACAAGAAGTAGCCAGGCAGGTGGCGGAGCCGACCTCGTTCCGAATTTTATTGCCGGGTTGTGTACCGAAGCCATTGGAAAAATTGATCCCGGTACCGGAAAGGTGACAATAACTCATGATGGTTCCGCCGTTGGAAGGCGGGGGGCCGGGCGGACAACCGCCTTCGGTGCTGTAACAATTGTCGAGTGCGCCGCCGCTCCATCCGCACCATTGCGTGTGATTGGAGCCCAGATTGTGGCCCATTTCATGGGTGAGCACCTCGATCGTCCAGGAATAAGTGGGTACATTGGCATAACTCGGTGTGATGTCGCTGTAAGCGTAAGAATAGGCTTTGAAACAAAGCACGTCGACGTAAGCGATACCGCCGAGGTTGTTGCCTCCGATCCCGACGAGGTGGGCGATATCGGCATCGAAGCTGCTGCGAAAACTTTGGAATTGTGTCAGGGCCGAGCTGCTGCTGGTGGTGGAGTAGGCGTCGGGGGTCGTCCAGATGAAGAGTTGGGAAAGGCGGGTACTGATACTTTCATTGGCATAAAGTGTGGCAAGTTGGTTAAACACGGCGCTGAGGTAGTCGACAGTAGCCTGCACCGAGCCTTTGTTTTGGAACAAGGCATAATCTGCCTCAAAAAACACTCTGACACAGCCGTTTACATCCGGGGCTAATTGTTCGGTGGGGATTTCGTCAAATGGGTCCTGATCGGGGGTATGGCATTCGAAGCCAGGGCTGGCGGTCAGTTGCCGGTCGGCATATAAGATGTAATTGGCCGTGTTGCCCGGCGTTTCAAGTTTTCCCAGCACCATATTGCCGGTTTTCGGACTTGAAAACAGGCCCGCCAGGTGATCTTCGAAAAAACTGAAGGCTGCCAGCGACGAAACATCGCCGCGCAGTATGCCGCGATAGTGTACGCCTGTGTGTACCGAGACGGCCTGGCCCTCAGATTCGCTGGTTTCAACCTTGAAATCGGGGGTAAGCGGGTCCGACTGTATCAGTTCGAGCGTCATCATTTCACCATGCCAGGGTACCTGAATGCTAAGCGCCTCGGGACGGGTAGCAACAATTTGAGCGAGAAACGACTGATCAATCGTCAGGTGCTGGGCGCCACGGGCAAAACGGTCGGCGGCCACATCGGAAGAGGCCGCCGGACCGAAGGGGGAAGCGGATTCAAATATGACGCCCTGTTGGTGGTATTGATCGATGAGTGCGGGGAGTGGTTTCAGGGTTTGGGCAATCAGGGTATTGTTTGGCAACAATAGCATTACCGCTGCGCTGGCGCGCAGGAACCGAAGGAGAAAGGACATGATTAAACGGCTTTTGAAATGGATGAAAAAATCGGTTTTTGTTTCCGTCTGGATTAAATTTTCAGGATTAAAGTCACCCAAACGGTTGTGCCGTGCCGTGCAGTATTTTTAACAATTGTTAAAATTTTAATTATGGAAGTGTTTGAATATGTGAAAGTTGCCGTTTCTTTTTGAACGTTGCACAAATTGCTGGCGGTAATAGCCGCTCCTTGGAAAATCAAATGACCGGTCTAGGTGAGAAAAAAAAATGGGATGATGGAAAATTAATGTTGGGAGATGACCAATCTCATTGTCAAGGAAATATTTACCCCGATACGGTGGAAGTGAACAATGGTTACCTTCGCGCAGTTTTTACTTGCCGTTTTTCAAAATAAAACCATAGCAATTTAGCCACCATGAGTCAGTTTCCGCACCCGGATCGCTTTGTTCGCCGTCATATCGGCCCTGGCGCATCCGACACCCAAGAAATGCTCAATGCCCTGAATGTCAAAACGCTGGATGAGTTGATTAGTCAGACTGTTCCTGCCAGCATTCGGCTCACCAAACCCATGAACCTGCCTGCTCCTCAATCGGAATTTGAATACCTTCAGGAGTTGAAGGCGGTTGCACTCAAAAACCGGGTGATGAGAAATTACATCGGTATGGGTTATTTTGGTACCATCACCCCTTCGGTGATTGCCCGCAATTTGTTTCAAAACCCGGGTTGGTACACCCAGTACACACCCTATCAGGCAGAGATCGCACAGGGGCGCCTCGAAAGTTTGTTGAATTTTCAGACCATGGTGAGCGATCTGACCGGGCTTCCGATTGCCAATGCGAGTTTGCTCGACGAAGGCACGGCAGCGGCCGAGGCCATGCACATGTTTTACGCGGAAAAGAACAAACGGGCGAAGGACGGGGAAGAAGCCAACGAGTTTTTTGTATCCGACAAAGTGCTTCCGCAAACAATCGACGTACTCAAAACACGGGCTTTGCCGCAAAATATTCAGTTGGTCATCGGCGATTACCAGCAGTACCAAATTTCTGACAAAACCTTTGGTGTGCTTTTGCAATATCCTGATAAAGAAGGGGCTGTGCATTATTATGCACCTTTTGTAGAAGAGGCCAAAGCCAAAAACGTATATGTATGCGTGGCCACCGATTTGCTCGCGTTGGCGTTGTTAAAGCCGCCGGGTGAATGGGGCGCTGACTGCGCAGTAGGTAATTCGCAGCGTTTCGGTGTTCCGATGGGATTTGGCGGTCCGCACGCCGCATTTTTTGCTTGCTCGGAAGAATTCAAACGACTCATTCCGGGGCGTATCATCGGCGTTTCTGTTGATAGTCGTGGCCGACGTGCCTTGCGCATGGCTTTGCAAACCCGCGAGCAACACATACGACGGGAAAAAGCGACCTCCAATATTTGCACTGCACAGGCATTGCTGGCCAACATAGCTGCCATGTATGCCGTATATCATGGCCCTGATGGCATACGTGGGATCGCGCAGCGGGCTTTGCATATGGCTGCCAGTTTGGGTTCGGCGCTCGCGGGAGCAGGCTACAAACCTGCTTATTCAGCACATTTTGATACGCTTCGCATCGAGATGCCTGCTGCCCAACAATCTCAGATTCGCACCAAAGCGGAAGCAGCTGGCATTAATTTCTTTTACGACGATAAAGGTTTGCAAATCAGCCTCGATGAGACAACCACGGAACAGGATCTGAACGACATTGCTGCCGTTTTTGGAGCGGGCAAGGTAAATGCTGTGGCGGCAGACAACGTCATTCCTGAAAAACTGCGACGGGAGAGCGGCTATCTGGCACACCCGGTTTTCAATTTGTATCACACGGAGTCGGACATGATGCGTTATCTGAAACGGCTTGAAAACAAGGATTTGTCGCTGATGCATTCCATGATTTCATTGGGTTCCTGCACCATGAAACTCAATGCTGCTACTGAAATGATCCCGGTAAGTTGGGAGAACTGGTCGAATATGCACCCGTTCATGCCTGCGGATCAAACACAAGGATATGCCCAAATTATCAGGGAGTTGGAGCAATACCTCTGCGAGGTGACCGGCTTCGAAGCTTGTTCGCTTCAGCCCAACTCCGGCGCCCAGGGAGAATACGCCGGTCTGATGGTGATCAGGGCTTATCACAAAGCAAGAGGCGAGCACCATCGTACGGTTTCGCTTATACCCTCATCTGCGCACGGAACCAATCCCGCCAGTGCGGTGATGGCCGGTATGGAGGTTGTTGTGGTCAATTGCGATGAACGCGGCAACATCGACGTAGCCGATTTGCGTGCAAAGGCCGAGGCGCATTCCGACCGGCTTTCCTGTCTGATGGTTACATATCCCAGTACGCACGGGGTGTTTGAAACGTCTATCAAAGAGGTTTGCGACATCATTCACCAACATGGCGGGAAAGTGTATATGGACGGCGCAAACATGAATGCGCAGGTAGGGCTGACCAGCCCGGCTGCCATTGGCGCCGACGTTTGTCACCTCAATCTGCACAAAACTTTCGCTATCCCGCATGGTGGCGGCGGCCCGGGCATGGGGCCGATCTGTTGCAATACGAGTCTGGCGCCATACCTGCCCAAACACGTATTTGCTGAAATCGGCGGAGCGCAGGGCACAAATGCCGTGAGTGCTGCTCCCTGGGGCAGCGCCAGTATTTTGCTCATTTCCTATGCCTATATCCGGATGCTCGGCGCCGAAGGTCTGACGGACGCGACGAAGTACGCCATTCTCAATGCGAACTATATCAAAGCGCGGCTTGAGGGGCCATACCAAATCCTGTATGCCGGTGAAAATGGTCGTTGTGCACACGAAATGATCGTGGATTTGCGGCCACTTAAAAATTATGTCAGTGCAGAGGATGTTGCTAAACGACTTATGGATTATGGGTTTCATGCGCCTACTTTGTCATTCCCGGTTGCCGGCACGATTATGATCGAGCCTACAGAGAGCGAAAGCAAGGCAGAACTTGACCGTTTCTGCGATGCGCTTTTGAGCATACGAAAGGAAATTGACGAGATCGCTTCCGGTGAAATCAGCCATGAGGAAAGTGCTTTGCACAATGCTCCGCACACCTCAGAAGAAGTAATTGCAGACGAGTGGGGGCGCAAATATTCTCGTGAAAAAGCGGCTTTCCCGTTGTCGTATTTGCGCCAGGGTTTCAAGTTCTGGCCTACGGTAAGCCGGATCGATCAGGCTTTTGGCGATCGGAATCTGGTGTGTGTGTGTCCGCCGATTGAGGCTTATCAGGAGGCGTGAAATTTGTTGCAATCATAGATTTTTTATATTTTTTAAATAAAGGGCTGTTTCATCTGTTATAAAATGAAACAGCCCATTGTATTTTCAATAATGACAAAGCATTGGAAAAAATCTGACTTATTCTTCTGGTTGCAAGCCATTTATTATGCTCAAAGCTGGCGCCACTTGAGACAAATTTTGAGTTACCGCAAATCATGGCAGTTGTCCTTTAATTTGGGCAGGAATTCAGTCAGTGATGAACGTCCTTGGCTTACGTTAAAAGCCCAGGAAATTATTTCATCTCTGATTCAACCCGAATATAAAGTATTTGAATACGGTGGCGGAGGTTCTACACTTTTCTTATGTCAGCGCGTCCAGCAGGTTGTCACAGTCGAAGACCATGAAGAATGGTTTTCACGTTTGAAGCACACCATCAAGGAAAAAGGATTTAGCAACTGGGATGGACTTTTTATTCGCCCGGAGGAGCGAAAAGACAATGCAATAAAATCGCACACTTTGCCTAGTGATTTTATAAGCGGAGCAAAAGGACTTCAACATTTAACGTATGAAAAATATGCAAGGTCAATTGAGGCCTATCCCTCTGGTTTTTTTGATCTGATATTGGTCGACGGCCGGGCGCGCCCTTCCTGCATTCAATGCGCATTGCCCTATTTGAAGCCCGGAGGGCTGCTGGTTGTAGACAATACCGAGCGCCAGTATTATTTACAACCTTTCCAAGACCTCATAAAGAGAGAGTTTGAGATTATCCTGAACGATCGTTACCCAACGCTTTATACACCCGATTTTACGATCACAACTATACTGAGAAGAAAATTTTAACCCCCCCAAACCATTTCCAAATATTTTCCTAACACGCTCCTTTTTCGTGTGACTTTTTTGAAACCCTGCGTTTCAAGTACATTACAACAGGCAGTCTGCCTGCCAACCAGGGGAAAAGACTTCTGGAAAGATTCGCGAAAA
>JAEUUU010000136.1 GCA_016787345.1 Saprospiraceae bacterium
CAATAGAGTTCTATTTTACCAAAAATTAAATACAATGAAGGGTTTTGTCATTTTATTAGTGGCATTTCTGCATTTTTCCCAATGCCAGGTTTATAAAAAGACCTTTTCAAAAAAAGGAGTATATCATTATGAAGCGACAGCTGATCAACCTTCTTTTTTTAGTATAACAATTAAGTTTTATCCTGATAATACATTTTTAATGTTTGGCGTTTCTCAAAATCCTGGCAACATGGTGCAGCCTACGTTTCTTCGTTATTTGACTTATGGAGAATGGGGGCAAAAAGGGGATTATTTGGTATTAAATACTAACCTTGCTAAAAAGAAAATAATAAAGGAAAAGTATCAAAAATACCTTGAAATAAGGCCATGGGATTATTCAGAAGCCCTTGTTAAAGTTGAGAATGATTCTTTTCTTATATTGAAAAAACCAAGGCAAATATATTCGTTAAAAAGAAATATCTTTTTAGGGTTGCAATAAATTTATTACATATAGCAACTTCAATATAAATATTTGGTTACAAAAGTACTTATTTTAATATAAGACTTGCAAGTATCGCAATTAAAGGTTAAAACCATCAACGGTATAAATAGAATAGAACCTCGTTGAAAAAACCCTAACAAATAACATCATGAATAGGAAAAATCTATTTTATATTTTTTTTTTTTTGGCATCTTTTTAGGCAGTTCGCTCGAATGGAGCTGCGTAAAAGATGAAAACCCCACAATTGTTGAAGGGAAAGTAATAGATTCAAAAACAGGAGCAGGCCTAGATTCGGTAGAGATAACATATGAAACAAGAGCAATCCCAAAAGACATACATGATGAACCGCCAGTCTCCAGTCACATCATAAAAACTACCAATGAGGGGCTTTTTTCAATAAACCTGGAACCTGGAATACAGTTTACGGGAGTTGTTTATTTCAACAAACCTGGATACAACCAATTAATTCTTTCTGCGGGCACCTATTTCAGAGTAAAAAATGGTGAAAAAAACAACGTTTCCATTAACCTGTGGGTTGTGGATAGTTGGTTGAGCCTGACAATTGCTAATACTCAACCACTCCATGACTCTATTTTTATTACTATCGGAAATAAAACAATTCACCCGGATATTTTTGCCGGGGGCATTAACAGCAACCCAATCTCCCTTGCATTTGGACATCGACTAACTCAAATCTTCCCTTTTTCATCGAACACATATACTACAATTAAATGGGCGAGTAATTTACTTGAATACCAACAGAATCCTATTATTGATTCTGTTCTTATGCCAAATACAGATACATCTCATGTTATTATATCGTATTGAGCAAGGGTTCTGTCAGGTAAAAAATTGGCAAACGGTACAAATCAAAACTTAATCTGACAATTGATGCCCAATCCTGAATTTCCATCCCAATCCTCAAAACTACGACCACATCCATTTAAGCATCCAATTACATCCAATTAAGGCCCCGTCACTTCTACTACGCCCCTCCCCCTCTTCCCAATTCTAATCGTAACTTCCCCCATTATTTTCCCACGCCAACCCACCCTGTCATGGCATACATCAACGTTGAAGAGCACCTCCCGGGGGTCACAGGCCTGCTCGAATTCAGAAAAGACACCGCCGAACCCCTGCGCGAACTGACCCAGATCCTCCTGCGCGGCCCCTCCACCCTGACCGAGGCCGAGCGCGAACTCATCGCCACCATCGTCTCGCACCGCAACGAGTGCCGCTATTGCGTCACCTCGCACGCGGCGGCGGCCGACGCGTACTACGGCAACAGCGACACGACCGATAAAATCAGGGCGGATATCGAAAGCGCGCCGGTCAGCGAAAAAATGAAAGCGCTGCTGACCATCGCCGCACAGGTGCAGCAAAGCGGCAAAAACGTCAGCCCGGAGGCCATCGAACGCGCCAAAAACCTCGGCGCCACCGATCTCGAACTCCACGACACAGTGATGATCGCCGCTTTGTTTTGTTTTTACAACCGCTACGTCGACGGCCTGGGCACCTTTGCGCCCGCCGATTCGGATTACTACTCGGCCCTCGGCGAACGATTGAAAAACACGGGCTACCACCGCCCCGCACAGGGCTATGATTTTATGAAAAACCAAAAACTGACATGAAACCGGCCAGAACGGAACCAGGGGCTTACCACTACCTGCTCTTTGCCGTCTGTTTTCTGGGCGGCGTGTTCGGCGGCGTGGCAAGCACCCTGATGTCGGCTTATTTGCCGGATGTCCTGAAAGCGCTGCAAACGCCGGGCGAGCCGGCAAGCGACTCCGTCGGGGCGGTGATCAACGCCGCGTTCCCGTTCGGGATGATGTTCGGCGGCCTGCTGCTGGGCTTTTTCGGCGACCGTTTCGGGCGCAAACCGGCCTTGCAGGTGGCCCTGGGCTGTATCGGCATTTTTATGATCCTGACCGGGTTTTCCGCCGGCTTCACCTCGGTGGGTATTTTCCGGTTTTTCACGGGCTTCGGCGTGGGCGGCATTTTGATGACGGGCGCGACTTACCTGGCCGAGGAATGGCCCGAACAAACGCGCAACATCGCGCTCGGTATTTTGAGTATCACGATTCCGGTGGGCATTTTTTCGGCGGGTCTTATCACGTTCAATTTTTCCGATTGGCGCGCCGGTTTCCGGGTCGGACTGGCTCCTCTCCTGCTGGCCGGACTGGCGCATTTTCGCATCCGCGAATCGGGGGCCTGGCGGCAAAAACGAACGCGCGACGGCGCCCGGTCGCCCGCGGCTATGTCTGTTTTTCACCCCTCCGTTCGGCGCGACCTATGGCTGGGCAGCGCCATTTACGGTTCCATGCTGATCGGGCTGTGGGCCGTCTTTTTGTGGTTGCCGACCTGGGTGGAGGGCCTTGCAGACAGCACCGGCGGCCAAAAAGCGCGCGGCACGAGTATGATGCTGTTTGCCATCGGCGGGCTCGCGGGCGGTTTCGTGTCGGGCTGGCTGAGCAATCTGTTCGGCGTAAAACGCACGACCCTGGTGTGCTTCGCTGCTGTTTTTATCCTGACTTTTTGCCTTTTCAAACTCAATTCTGCGCTCCATCCGCTGCTTTTCCTGGAAATCGGCCTGATCGCCCTCTTTTTCGGCCTGAGCCAGGGCGTGCTGAACGGCTATATCCCCGAACTGTTCCCGACCGAAGTACGCGCCTCGGCAACAGGCTTTTGCTTCAACATCGGGCGGATATTCACCGCTTCGGTGGTGTTTTTCGTCGGATGGCTGGAAACAGCCCTGGGCGGCATCGGCAACGCACTCTTTCTATTCTCGTTCGTGTTTTTGCTCGGTTTTCTGGCCACCCTTTTTGCGCGGGAACCCGAGATTCAATAAATCTTTGAACAATGCCACACATTCATCTTCCCGAAAACCTCCCCGGCATCCGGGGGCTCATGGCTTTCCGGCCCGATACCGCACAACCGCTCAACGAACTGGCTGAAATCCTGCTGCGGGGCGAAAACACCCTCACGCGTGGCGAGCGGGAATTGATCGCGACCTACGTTTCGCACCTCAACGACTGCTTTTTTTGCCAAAATGCCCACGGCGGCATTGCGCAGCATTATCTGCAATGCGATCTGAGCTACCTCGACGCCCTCAAAGCGGACCCGGAGGCCATGCCCATTTCCGACAAACTTAAAGCGCTGCTGGCTATCGCGGCCAGCGTACAGCGTGGCGGCAAATACGTCACACCGGCGCAGATCGATCGCGCCCGAAACCTCGGCGCTACCGACCTCGAAATTCACGACACGGTCATGATCGCCGCCTTTTTTTGCTTTTGCAACCGCTACGTCGACGGCCTGGGTACCGAGGCGCCGGCCAACCGGCAATTTTACATCGACCGGGGCCCGATGCGCGCAGAGGAGGGCTATGCGCATTTTGATTTGCGAAAATAATGCTATGCTGCCGGGGAGGCGCAGGCAGATGCGTGCCTCCACGGGTTAAATTCCAACGGAATGAAAAATTTGTTCTACCTCGGTGTCCTCGTGTTGGTTTTGTTTGAAATCGCCAACGTCTATTTCATCATGCCGCTCCCCGGCAGCCAGGAGATGAACAGTATCGACGCGGCGTACTTTCTGTACAGCTGGCGCTGGTTGTTTCGCGGCGCGGGCGCAGTGTTGATCTTGCTCGGCCTCAACAGTGTTTTCTCCGCCGGGCGAAAATGGCTGCCTGCGCTCGCCTTGCTGCTCGCCGGACTGGTTGTTTACGCCACCAACCTCGAAATGGCGGCCGACACGATGTTTTACCAACCTAAAACATTGCTTTTTCAAAAAATGCCCCAAAACAAGGTGGAAACCGATCGCCTGGTGATCGGCATCGAACACGCCGGCGAAGCCCGGGCCTACCCTGTTCAGTTCCTGGGTTACCATCACCAGGTGCGCGACAGCATCGGCGGGAAAGCGGTTTTGGTGAGTTATTGCACGGTTTGCCGCACGGGGCGGGTTTTCGAGCCGGTGGTAAACGGGCGTCCGGAGACCTTCCGGCTGGTGGGCATGGACCACTTCAACGCCATGTTCGAAGACGCAACCACGCACAGTTGGTGGCGGCAAGCGACAGGCGAGGCAGCGGCGGGCCCGCTGAAAGGCACGGCTTTGCCCGAATTTCCGTCGGTACAAACGACCCTCGAAAAATGGGCCGAACTACACCCCGAAACACTGGTTATGCAACCCGACCCGGCTTTTCAGGCCGAGTACGACAGCCTTTCCAATTACGAGTCCGGACAGCGAAAAAGCCAGCTGACCCGCCGCGACACAGCCTCCTGGCAGGACAAATCCTGGGTCATCGGCATCGAAACGGGCGGCCGGAACAAAGCATTCGACTGGAATGATCTGCAACGGCAGCGCATCATACACGACGAAATCGGCGGACAACCGATCGTGCTCGTTTTGTCGCGGGACGACTGGAGTTTTATCGCTTTCCGGCGCAATGCCTCGCAGCAGGTGTTCACCCTGTCGGGCGATACCTTGTACGACGGCAGCCAGGCCTTCGATTTTTGGGGAAAATCGCTGCAACCCGGCGTTTCGGATCTGGAGCGCATCCGGGCTTACCAGGAGTATTGGCACAGCTGGCAGACGTTTCATCCGGGACAAGCCGGAGAATAAAAGCCGTCGGTGGGGGGCGGCCCCTCGACCCGCGCCCGGCTATGGCACAGAGACTACCGGGCAACTTTCATCTCCCTGTATTCCCATACCGCCACCCCGCTCCCCTCGCTTTTCGCCGCCCGCAGCATCGCCCCGGCCACGTCGCGCGCGGCGATGGGCTTGTAGCGGGCCGGCAGCAGGAAAGAAAGGGGGCGCATCAGCCATTCGCCGATCCGCTCGCCCAGCCGGAATTCCGCCCTGTTGCCGAGCAGCAGCGAGGGGCGGAAAAAGACCACCAGCGGGAGGCCCATGCTCCGGATCTTGTCCTCCACCTCGCCTTTGAGACGGGTGTAAAAATTGCCGCTTTTGCTGTCGGCGCCCACGGCCGACACCAGCAAAAACCGGGAGCAGCCGGTTTCGAGGCAGTATTGGGCGGCGTGTACCGGGATGTCGTAGTCTACCTTGCGATAGGCCGCGGCATCGCCCTTTACCTTGCGCTGGGTAGTGCCTACGGAACAAAACACCGCATCGCAGCCGGCAATGGCCGAGCGGAAAGCATCGGCATCGGTAAAATCGAAAACGATGACCCGGATTTTCGGGTGTGAAATATCGACCGGCCGACGCGACAGGATGCGAATGCTGCTGACGGCCGCGTCGGCTTCGAGCAATTCGACCAGTTGACCGCCGATGAGGCCGGTTGCGCCGAGCACGGCGACTGTATTGAGCGACATGTGGAATGGAATGATTGTGAACTTAATGCCCGACAAAGTTGCAATTTTCGCCGGGTTAGCGCGTCATTTTGTACTTTTCCCGCTCAAAAATCCCGCCCGTACAACAGGCCTCTACCTTATTCTTTATCATGTACAAACTTATCTTGTCTCTGTTCGCCTTCACGGCGCTG
This sequence comes from Saprospiraceae bacterium, assembly GCA_016787345.1. Classification (GTDB taxonomy): domain Bacteria; phylum Bacteroidota; class Bacteroidia; order Chitinophagales; family Saprospiraceae; genus M3007. The sequence goes on from JAEUUU010000136.1 coordinate 5,976, forward strand.
TTGATCGCTTGCAAAAACACCCCCAATGCCCAATCGGCGGCAAAAGATGCGACGCCGGCTACCGGCACGGTCGTTTACTCCGGCAGAATCGCCGAAACCCTGTGGGGCGACACCCAGGTTCCGATCACCGTCACCCTCGATCATTCCACCAGCACTTTTCTGCTGAACGTCGACTACGACAATACGAAAACCCAGGAGGGCGAACCGGTCAACGACATCAACGACGCCGGCACTTTCACCAAATCCAACGATCCGAAATGGGGCAACCTGTACGAACTGAGCGGCGAAACCGTGGGCACGATGATCTTCCAGGTCGCCAGCAACAAACTGTTCGAACTGGACCACGAAAAAATGAACTACACCGGGCTTGAACTGGGACTGAAATAAGCGCCCCCCGCCATGTCGCCCCAACTCGACGAGTTTATCTGGCAACACCGCCTCGATGCGCCTGCCGCCATTGCCCTTTCCGCAAAAAAACACCCGGAAATACCGGTAGCCTACGCGGCCGGCCAGATCGAATGTCTGCAAAAAGCCCGGACCAAAATCCCGGCCTGGTACCGTGAGGGCATCCGTTTTTTTTCGGCCCTTTCGCTCGAACAGGCCTCGTCAGAAGCCACGGCGCGTTTCAAGGCCGGACTGGTAAAAGGCGAAAAAATGGCCGACCTGAGCGGCGGCATGGGCGTCGACAGTTTCTTTTTTGCGCAGCAATTCGGACAGGTCACGCACGTAGAACCACAGGCGGAACTCAGCGCCGTCACCGCCCGCAATTTTGAACAACTGGGCGTCTTCAACGTCCGCTGCGCGGTGGCTACTGCGGAGGAATTTTTACAAAAAACCACCGAAAACTTCGACCTGCTCTACCTCGACCCCTCTCGGCGCAACGAACAAAAAAACCGCGTGCTGCGCCTGGAAGATTGCAGCCCCAATATTTTGTCGATCAAAACTTTACTGCTCGAAAAAGCGCCGCTTGTGCTGCTCAAAACAGCGCCCCTGCTCGATATCCAGCTGGCCATGCGCCAACTGGAAACGGTCGCCCGGGTGTGGGTCGTGGCATCGGGCGCCGAGTGCCGGGAGGTGTTGTACTTGCTCCGGCGGGAGGCCGTGCCGGTCGACGAAGTGCCGGTCGAAGCCGTGCAGCTCGACAAATCGGGCGATGCCCAGGCGTTTACCTTTACTTTTCAGGAAGAAAAAACGGCCGTAGCGCCGCTGTCGCTGCCGCAACAATATTTGTACGAACCCCATGCTGCGATCCTGAAAGCGGGCGCTTTTCGCAGCTACGCGGCGCATTTTGGCTTAAAAAAATTGCACGCCAACACGCATTTATACACCTCGGCACAACACGAGCCGGGCGTTCCGGGTCGGGCATTTCAGATCGAAAACCTGTGCAAATACGACCGCAAGGCAGTGCGGTCGGCCGTCCCCGGCGGGAAAGCCAATGTGGCCGTGCGCAATTTTCCGGACAGCGCCGATGCCGTGCGCAAAAAACTGGGCTTGTCCGACGGCGGTGATACCTATCTCTTTGCGTTCACGGATATGGAAGACAAAAAGATGATTGCCGTTTGCCGAAAAGTGTGAATCAGGCCATCCGGAACGTCACGCTCAGCGTGTGCCCTTCCGCGAATATGGTATACTGACCCGGCTGCATCACACGGCCTTCCAGTTGCAAATCCTGTGCGAGCGCCGAGGGCAATTCGCACGGCTGCGGCAAATGAAACTGCGCGTGGCGGAAATAATTCCGCAGCAGATGGCTGCACAGATCGTGGCGTTGAAAACGGACTTGCAGGGAATAAGGATCGGGAGCGGAAAGGCTGGCTTTTGCCCGGCGGCATTCGCGGTGACCGGCGGTGGCCCCGGGGAAATCGCCCTGCGCCTCGATACGGCAAATACCCGTACCGGCGCAATCTTCACGCGGCGAGCCAAAAACGACGTCGGCGAGAATAAAGTCCGGGAGAATGGAATCGAATTGTTGCGGCCTTCCGGCCGGCATGGAGGAACCGGTTGTTGAGAAGTAGTGCATCATGTGGTTAGTGATCTGATTAAAGAAGAAGAAGACGGGGATTAAATGCTTGTAAGGCATTCTTGCAAGAATTATTCCAATTTGAAAAAGCCGTGTAACCTTTGTTGGCTTGCGCCTGTCAGAAGCGAAAAAACAATGGAACACATGACTGCTATACTCGCTACCACCCGCAAACGGATGTTCGACATTCCCCATAAAGGCTTGCGCAACATCCTGTCCCAACTTTCCCTGATGGCCGGCAACACCGACTACCGCAATGCGTTTGCCATCGGCAAATTGCACCAGACCGGTCAGGAACTTTTCGTCCTGCTCGACGAACACGCCGCGGGCGAAAACGCCGTGCTGCTCGCCGACCTCGAACAACGCTGCCCGGGCGCCGGCCAGCACAACCTCGACGACCACGAAGAAATTGAACACCGCCAGGCCGCACTTGCCCTTGCGCTCGACACCCTGCTAGCCGGCTCGAAAACCGGCGCCGATATGAGCGCCGAAGGACACCAGTTTTTCCAGTTGCTGAGCCAGTTTCACGCCGCCTACATCCAGCACATGCTGGAAGAAGAGAACGATACCCAGGCGCAACTTTGGGCGCATTTTACCGATGAAGAACTGGATGGCATGACGGGCCGCATTATTTCAAAAATCCAGCCCGACGTGATGTTGCTATGGGTGAAATGGTCGGCGCCCGCGCTGCCCCATGCCGAACGCACCGCCTGGGTCCGCGCCATGAAAGCCGGGGCGCCCGCGCCATTCTTCGCGCAGGTGATGGCTGCGCTGGAAGGAGCTTTACCGCCGCTCGATCTTGAAATGTTGATGGGAGAATTGTAAGCCGCTATTACACTTCGGCGTTCGATATTCGGTGTTCGATATTCGACATTCAAAGTTGTTAGTTAAAACATCGAATATCGAACGCCGAAGTCAAAACTTTGAAAAACGGCGAATCGTCGGGTAAGCCCGGGCCGTATCGGTCGCCTTGCGTTCGAGTTCCTGAAACCCGCCGGCCCCGATTTTGTACACAAAACTGGAATCCTCGCAGGTGATCGAATCCAGGTCGTCTTCCTCTTCGGGCGAACAGAGGGTTTCAAATTGATAAACTTTCCAGCCTTCGGGGCCTCGGCAGAGTAAAGTTCCGAGACTGTGCGAATCGCCCGCGTCGCCCCATTCGATGGCGGCTTCGAGGCTTTTCACCGTTTTGCCAATTTGCCGGTCGAATAAAAAAATCCGGATGGCATTGTCCCAATACTCGTAAGGTTCGCGAAAAATCAAGCCTTCGGTACGCTCGTCGATGCGGAACCGGTAACAGGCATGCAGGTTGCTGTCGTCGCCACCGACGAAGCGCATTACGTCGGGATCATCGATAAAGGCATACCAGGCCGAATCCAGTTTTTGCCCCCAATAACCGGCCAGTTCTACTGCTTCTCTGACGTTACCCGTTTCGATCCAGATCGTGTCGGTCGTCAACTCGGTAAACAGGGAAAGAAACTGGTCGGCAGGCGCTGGCACAGGCTGCTGCGGCGCGGTTTGTTTCGACTGGCAGGCGCCGAGCAGGCAAAACAGTAGTATGCTAACAGGCCATTTCATGATCAATTATTGAATTCTGCCCGGTTCCGCTTCGCGAATCAGGTTGAGCACGGCCTCCACCAGGTCTTCCGTTTGCGGTTTGGAGTGGTAATCGCCGTCCTGGCCGTAAGCCGTGCGGTGGTCTTTGGCAAACAGAGTGACCGGTTTGGAATCCAGCCAGCGATAGCCGCCCTGATGTTCGAGCACCTGTTGCATCATGTAGCCGGTTGCGCCGCCCTGGAAATCTTCATCGAAGAAGACCACCCGGTTGGTTTTTTTCAAGCTTTCCACGCACAGTTGGGGAAGGTCAAAGGGCAACAGGGTCTGTACGTCGATCAATTCGACCGACACGCCCAGGGTCGCCAGCAAGTCGCCCGCTTCTTCGGCCACCCGTACACTGGAGCCGTAAGTAATCACGGTGACGTCGGCGCCGCTGCGCAGGATTTCGGGCACCCCGAGCGGTACGGTAAATTCGCCGACATTATCGGGCAGGCGTTCTTTCAGGCGGTAGCCGTTGAGGCATTCCACCACGATGGCAGGGTCGTCGGAGCGCAGCAGGGTGTTGTACATGCCGGCGGCCTGGGTCATGTTGCGGGGCACGCAGAAGTGCATACCGCGCAGGGAGCCGAGCATCAGGCCCATGGGCGAGCCGGCGTGCCAAACGCCCACGAGGCGGTGGCCACGGGTGCGAATGATGGCCGGGGCCGCCTGCAGGTTATTCGAACGCCAGCGGAGCGTGCAGAGGTCGTCGGAAAGGGGCGACAAGCCGTAAAGCAGGTAATCTAGGTACTGAATTTCCGCCACCGGGCGCAGGCCGCGCATGGCCATGCCGATCGCCTGACCCATGATCGTCCACTCGCGGATACCGGTGTCGAACACGCGGGCTTCGCCGTGTTTTTGCTGCATACCGCGCAAGCCCTGGTTGACGTCGCCGATGTAGCCGACGTCTTCACCGAAAAAGAACAGTTCGGGGTGGTTTTCCAGATTTTTATCGAAGCAAGCGTTGAGCACCTCGTAGCCGTCTTTCATGGGAGCCTCCTCCGAAAAAACGGCCGGAACAACCGGGACGTTCAGCGGAGATTTCGGCGACTGGCTGAGCAGATGCTGGCTGTAAATGCGGTCGCCCTCCTGCATTTCAGCGGCGGCAAATTGTTCGAGGGCCGTTTTGGCAGGGCCTGTTGCAAAAAGTGCGGCACGACGGGCAAGTTGTACCAGTTCGAAGCGAAGGGGTTCGCGTTTGGCGGCGAAATCCTGCATCAACTGGTCGAGGCGGGCTGGGTCACTGGCCGTCTGCCGGGCGGCGGCGAGCAGGGTATCGAGCTGTGTGCGCAGGGCGGCAACCTTGTCGTGATAGGCGCGGTAGGCGCGGGTAGCCGCGTCGTTGGCTTCTTTTTTGGCCGCGGCTTTGATGGCTTCAATTTCTTCGGCAGTGGCCAGGCCGGCGTCGATCATCCATTCGGCCATGCGGCGGTTGCAGTCGAACTGCTCCTCAAAGGCCAGACGCTCGGGGCTTTTGTAACGCCGGTGGTCGCCCGAGGTGGAGTGCCCGAGTTGCTGGGTCACCTCCTGAATATGAAACAAGGCGGGCTGGTGCGTGTCGCGCATTTGAGCGATGCCGTTGCGGTAAAGTTGTACCAGTCCGGGGTAGTCCCAGGCTTTACCGATGTGCATGGCCAGTCCGTTTTTACCCTCAAAACCCGACAGGACTTCCGAGATACTTTCTTTGGTGGTCTGGTATTTTTTGGGCACCGAGATGCCGTAGCCATCGTCCCAGACGCTCACGGCCAGGGGGGCCTGAAGTACGCCCGCGGCATTGATGGTTTCCCAGAAAGCGCCTTCGGAGGTAGAGGCATCGCCGATGGTGACGAAGGCGACTTCGCTGCCCTGGTCGGACAGATTGCCGCAGATCGCCGGGTTTTCGCGGAATTTTTTGGAGGCGAATGCCAGTCCCAGTCCGCGGGCCATCTGGCCGGCGGTGGGGGCGATATCGGAAGAGATGTTGAAGCGGTTTTTGAGGTCGAGGAAATTGCCCTGTTCATCCACGAAGGCCGTGGCGAAATGGCAGTTCATCTGACGGCCGCCGGAGAAGGGGTCGTTGTAGGGATCGCCGTAGAGCTGAGCGAAAAACTCGTCGAGGTTCATGAGGCCGAGGGCCAGCATAAGCGTTTGGTCGCGGTAGTACCCCGAGCGGAAATCACCTTTTTGCCAGGCTTTGGCCATGGCGACCTGGGCCACCTCCTTGCCATCGCCGATAATTCCGAAGTTGGCGCGGCCATTGAGCACTTCTTTTCGGGCAATCACGCTGGCTTCACGGCTCAGGCAGCAAATGCGGAAATCCTGCAATACTTCTTCCCGGTTGAAGCCCGGGGCGCCATTGGTTTTCGGGGTGCGGCTTGTCGTTTTTGTATCGACCATTTTGTGGAATGTGGTTAGGGCAATTATACCGACTCAAACAAATTTTTCTTCGGCCGTTGGGTTGTTTCCAAAAAATTTCGGACAAAGGTAGGGATAATTTTGCCGCCCAACCGAAACTTCCTTCGGTTTTCAAGACATGAGCGGAACACATTTTTTCCAATTTCCGGGTGGTGGCGGGGCAACCTTTTCGCTATTTTCCCGTTTGATGGGCCACTTTATTTTTTTGCTTAAAGCAGGCGCAAGGCAAATGATGATTTTTATGAATCGGGCATTCAGGCAAAATGAATTTTGCTAAAAATTAATTTAAGCAAACATCAAATTTTTCACCGTGTGCCTTGTGCCAAAGTTTTTTGGTCTAATTTTGCCGCCCAAAACCGAACCACTACCTTCTTCACTTAAACAGTAACCTCGATTATGGTTAACGAACCGAAAGTACGGTACAGCGATGAGGAACTGCAGGAATTCAAAACTTTGATCGACGAAAAGATCGCCAAAGCCCAGGAAGAATTGGATTTCACGAATCAGCAGATCGCCGAACTCAACGAAAACGGCTTTAATCAGCAAGGGGGCGATTGGTACGACGATTCTACCGCCCACACCGATCTGGAATTGCTACAGCGTATGGCCGCTCGCCAGCAACGTCACGTGCAAGACCTGAAAAACGCCTTGTTGCGCATCCAAAACAAAACCTACGGCATTTGTATCGTTACCGGTCAACTGATCGATAAACAACGCCTCCGCCTGGTGCCGCACGCGACCAAAAGCATCGACGGCAAAAACATCGCCAATGCCGGCAAGGAGGTTCCGCTCGAAGGCGGCGACGGCGAAGCTTTCCCCGGTACCGACGAGCGCCCGGCCAAACCCATCGGCGACAAAGTGCGCATTGCCAGCGGCAAACGCCCCCCGCGCAACGGCGGCGACGATTGGGAACCCGACAATGAATCGATGGAAGACGCCGGCTACACCCGCAAATTTGAAGAGGGAGACGAAGAGTAAAAACGGCTCCCGGAATAAAAAAACGGCCCATCGTCAGTTGCGATGGGCCGTTTTTTATTTACTGCTTGCGGCTCAGGATTTGGAGACGGGTATCTTGAACAGCGGTTCTTCCGCACCTTTTTGATCCTTGCCCGGCTTTTTATCCGCGCCGTATTCGTCGAGCACCTTTTTAAGGTCGTCGTACCGCAGACGGCCGCGCACGCTCACCAGGGCAAATCCGTCGGGCGAATCGACAAACACGACCACCTTGCGGATTCCCTTGCCGTTGCGGCGTTCCTTGGCCATCACCCTGACATGCGTCTTGCCATCGCGCACGGTGAGCAGTTCCTCCAGTCCGCGGCGTTTGGCTTTGCGGGCAAAGCGCCGGGTGTCGCGCGGGGTAATCGGGCTGCCGTCTTCAAAAAACAACACCCGTACCTTGCCCACCTTCTGGGCCAGTTTGCGCTCTTCCCGATCTTCGATAAACCAGGTGCCGATGTGTATCGCCCAGGCCGGCACGGTGGCGGCAATGGCCCCGTCGTAATCTTTGTATTTCCAGTAAAGGCCGTAGTCCTGCGCCCGCAAGGTCTGGGCCGCCAGGAACATGATCAGGCTGAGAAAGATGTATTTCATGGTGGAAGGATTGTTGATAATTAGGGTTGATAAGGGTTTATCAGGTTTATAGAGTTTATAAAAGGGATACGATATACCCTGATAAACCCTCATAAACCTGATAAACCTTTATAAACCCTACCGAATTAATTTTTGCTTTTGACTTTTTCCAGTTGGTCGATGCCGTCTACGTCGAGGGCTTTGGACAGGGTGGAAATTTTGTCGAGGTCGATTTTGCCGGTAAGGCTGAGCAGCACGAATTCGTCGGGGGAGCCGACCAGCAGCAGGAGTTCGTGGATGATGTTGCCGGAGTCTTTGACCCAGATGCGGACGTTTTCCTGGCCGTCGCGCACGGTGAGCAACTCGCTGTACTCGTTGGCCGGCACTTTGCTGAGGGCTTCTTTGTACAGGGCCACGCCGTCGCCGATGCTGTCGGCCGTGAGGACGCGCAGGCCGGTCAGGTCGCCCACTACTTCGCGGTAGGTTTCCCATTCGGGGTCGTCGGTTTCGATTTTGCCGACCATGTCGAACAGTTTGGGGGCGACGAAGACGACGGTGAAGCGCTCGTCTTCCATGTACTTTTCAAAGAAACGCGTAATGGCGTCGTTCTGGGCTTGTGCGGACTGGGTCATCCAGGCAAAGCCGAGCAGGATCAAAACTAACTTTTTCATAGCCTGATTGAATTTGAAGTGTTCGTTGATAATTGTCTTAGTTGATTGATATTCAGCCTTCGGAGGGCGTTTTGATCACCTTGTCGAGGGTTTGTATTTCGTGCAGGTTTTTGGTGGCTTCCCGTTTGCCTTTGTTGAGTTTGGAGGAAATAAGGGACAATGCAGCCTTGATTTCTTCCAGCGCTTTTTCCGTTTCGGCATCGGAAACGGCTGGCTCCGCGGTCGCTTTTTCAGGTCTGTGTTTTGCGCTGCGGGGTTTGGCCGGTTGGACGCTCGCCTGCAAAGCCACGGTCGGAGCGGATGTTGCGGGCAGGCTTTCCGCTTTGGGCAGGTCGGCCGGGGTTTCCACTTGGGTGTCGTTGCCGGCCAGCAGCAGGTTTTGATCGGGTACAACCGGCTGACTCAGCCACCACCAGCCGGCGGCAAGCAGAACAACCGCGGCGGCGGCAGCGGCGGCCCAGCGACGCCAGACGACGCTCGGACCTGCCTGGACCTTCATGACCGTGTTGCGTTGCCATTCTACGGCCTGTTCCTGCCGGATCGCGGCAAAAAGCGGGGCGACCTGGCGAAGACGCTCATCGATCTGGCCGGCTGAGAAGTATGCTTTCAGGAGGCGCTCCTCTTCGAGCGAAGTATCGCCGTCCCAGTACTTTTCCAGCAGTGCGTTGATTTGTTCGTATTTCATGACTTGATTCAGGTTTTGGGTTTTGGGTGTTAGGTTTTGGGTGTTAGGTTTTAGGTTTTGGGTTTTAGGTTTTGGGTTTTGGGTTTTGGGTTTTGGGAAAAGGAGGGTGGATGCTCTCGAAACAGGTTTGGGCTGTGGTTGTTGGGCTCAGGCGATTTGGGATTCCAGTTTAAGGAGTTGTTCGCGGATGGCTTTTCTGGCGCGATGAAGATTGACTTTCACCTGGTCCAGCGAGATCTGGAGGGTATCCGCAATTTCTTCATAACTCAGTTCTTCCACATCCCGGAGGTGCATCACCATGCGTTGTTTTTCGGGCAGTTCGTCCATCATCCGCCGGGCCTGGGCCGCCAGGTCGCTGAGTTCAGCCGAGCGGGCGGGCCCCGGGTTCTCGCTGCTGCGGTCGGCCAGCCCGTCGAGGGGGGCGGTACGGCGCAGCGAGCGCGAGCGGTTGCGGTCGAGGGAGCGGTTGCGCGTCAGGGTCATGCACCAAGCTTCCCAGTTTTGTACGCTGGACGATTGTTCTGCCGGCGTTTTCCAGACCCGTTCGAGCACTTCCTGCACCACGTCTTCCGCATCGGGGGCGTTGCCCGTGATGCGCAGCGCAAAGCGGTAGAGCTTGTGCCGGATCGGGAAAATTTGTTGGTTGAAGATCGTCCAGTTCATTCGGTCGTATTTGTGCGTCCGTTTGATTATCGGGGCAATGTAAACAGAAGACGCCCCTGCGAAAAGGATGTTACAACGACATTGAATTTTTTTTAAAAATCATACCCTTACCGCCATTCGTCCAAAAAACATTGAGTCTTGTCGCGGCGTTTCTTAGTTTTGATGATTCGATTTCACGAAAACACTTGTTCAATATGAAAAAAATAGCCCTCGTACCCATTCTGGCCCTGCTCCTGGCTTCCTGCGCCAACGATCCGAAGGATACCGTCAGCACCGTGGTGGAAACTTCCTCCGCTGAAAAATACGGTCTCGCGCTCGTCGACGAAGCCAACCCCGAATGGCAATACCAAAACCTGCGCCTTTACCCCGTCGCCGCCGACGCGGCCACGATTGCCGCACAAGGCGATCTCACCAACCTGAAAACGCTGGGTGAAGCGATGGATACCCGCGGTTTTCGTATTCTCGAACGCAAGCAATTCGGCCGCCAGGAAGCCCAGTGGTATAACGCCCTGACCGTGCAAAACAAATCGGGCGTGCCGGTTTTCCTCATGAGCGGCGACGTGGTGACCGGTGGCAACCAGGACCGCGTCGTGGCCCAGGATCAGGTTATCGCCGGCCTGGAGGTGAAAAACATCGACGTCTTTTGCGTCGAAGCGGGCCGCTCGTCCTACTACGATGAAAGCGCCCCGGAAGCGGAAAAACAGGTCGCTGCCTTCAAAGGTTATTTCAGCGTAGCCAGTCCGCGCGTGCGCACCGCCGTGCAAAGCACCGGCAGCCAGCAGCAGGTATGGGATGCCGTTGCCGACATCACCAAAGCCAATGGGGCCGAATCGAGCACCAAGACCTATGCCGCGCTCGACCGCACTGAAAGCGAACAAAAAGCGCAACGCGACGCCTATCTACGCTTTTTCGACGGCAAATTCGCCGACCGCTCCGATGTGGTGGGCGTAGTGGCCGTGTGCGGCGACAAGGTAATCGCCGTCGATATTTTTGGTCACCCCGACCTCTTCAAACGCCAATTACCACATTTGCTGCACGGCTATGCTGCCGATGCCGTGGCACAGGGCGACACGCCGCCTTCGGCTTCGGCCCCTGTCGCGCAGGAATTTCAGCGGGTAGCCCGACTGGCAGCGCCGGAGGCAAAAGGGCACGACAATGCCGGCAAGTTTGCCTACGAGGGCAAATGGGTACACCTCTTTAAGAAGTGATGAGTGATGAGTGATGAGTGTGGGGGCGTTACTTCTTGTCGAGGAAGGGTTTTTCGAGATACTTCCAGCTGAGGCGCGCGCACCCGTAAGTGGCGCCGAAAGCCAATGCGATGTAGATCGCCTGTACGACCGGCAAGGGCCAGCCCGTTTGTTCGAGCGGCTGGCGGAAGCACCAGAAATAAATCATCCGGAACATTTGGTGAAAAACGTACAAGCCATAACTGTACTGCCCCAAATGGCGCAAAAAAGCGGTGTTGCACAAGCGTTGCACGCCGCTTTTTTCGCAGAGGGCGAGGTATAAAAAGCCGGTAAAAAAGAAGGCTGTGAAGGTGCCGCGCCAGTGCGAATTTTCCGCCACCAGCCAGTAAAACAACAACATACCGCTCACAAAAGTCAGGTCGCGTACAATCGCGTGCCCTGCCCGGGTGACCTTCAACAATTCCATCCGGAAAGCTATCGCAATCAAACTGCCGGCCGCCAGACCATCCATGCGGCAATACGGCAAAACATAGGATGCAATCGACCATTGCTGCCCAAACTGCCGGTCGGTCAACTCCCGCAAATACACACCCGACATCAGTATCCCCGCGCAAAGCGGCAACAACCAGCGCCGGGGCAACACCCATACCACAAAGGGCCAGACAATGTAATACTGCTCTTCCACGGCCAGCGACCACAAATGGCTCAGTCCCGCCCAGTTGGTCTGCCACAACCAATCCTGCTTCAGCGCCAGCGCGACATTGGGCAAAAAAGCAAAATACCAACCCAGCGAGTCGTAGCCCGTCCACAGCCGGTAAGGCGCCTGATCGATTACCACGATGGCCAAAACCGCCCACAACAATACCGCGTAGTACAAAGGAAAAATCCGCAAGACCCGCCGCCGGTAAAATTCCCGGAAATAGTTGGGCCGCTGTTTGGTATCGAGCAAAATCCCCGTGATCAAAAAGCCCGACAACACGAAAAACAGATCAACCCCCAGCCACCCGCTGTGCGCCATAGGCCACCACCATTCACCATGCCAGACGTCTTCAAACAAAAAATGACTCACCAGCACCATCAGTGCCGCCAAGCCGCGCACGCCGTCCAGGGCAGGTATTCGGGTAATCATTTTTTAATGTGCTAATTTGGGAATGTGCTAATGTGAGAATGTGCTAATTGGGGAATGTGGGAGTGTGTACTTGGAGGCGGCAAAGGTTTGTAAAAAGGTTTGGGAATAAGCCCTACTTTTGCCGGCCTTAAACCTTTTTGTTTAATTTGGTTTAAATACCTGATGAACGAAGGTATGAAACACAACGCTCATCAGCACATTAGCACATTCCCCAATTAGCACATTAGCACATTCTCACATTAGCACATTAGCACATTATCAACATGGGAGAAGCAATCCAATTCGACGACTGGAAACTTGAACAGGATGAATGGCTCGAGGCGCTGGAAGAAGTCATCGAGGCGCATGGTACGGCCCGCTCGGCCGAGTTATTTCAGCGGTTGCGCAGCCTGCTGGCCCGCAAAGGCGTAGCCAACGGAGGCCCCGCTCTGAACACGCCTTATATGAATACCATCGCACCGGACGATCAGCCCGCCTACCCCGGCGATATCGAACTGGAGCGTACCATTGAAAATATCATCCGCTGGAACGCCCAGGCGATCGTGCTCCAGGCACAGGCCAAAGACCTTGCCCTGGGTGGGCATATCGCTACCTACGCGGCCTGCGCCACCATGTTCGAGGTGCTCTTCCACCATATCCTGCGGAAACGCGGCGCCGACTACGGCGGCGACCTGCTCATGATCCAGGGCCATGCCTCGCCGGGCATCTACGCCCGCGCACACTGGGAAGGCCGACTGAGCCTGCAACAACTGGCCGACTTCCGCCAGGAACTCCACGGCGGCGTTTCCAGCTACCCGCACCCGCGCCGTATGCCGAATTTCTGGCAGGCGCCCACCGTATCGATGGGCCTGGGCCCGATGACGGCCATTTACCAGGCGCGCTTTGCCAAATACCTCGAAAATCGCGGACTCAAGCCCCTGAACGGCGGCAAAGTATTCCACTTCATTGGCGATGGCGAAATCGACGAACCCGAAATCTATGGCACCATCGGCGTAGCCAGCCGCGAAAACCTCGACAACCTGATTTTCATCGTCAACTGCAACCTCCAGCGCCTCGACGGCCCTGTGCGTGGCAACGGCAAGATCATACAGGAAGTCGAGCGCCACTTCTTCGGCGCTGGCTGGGAGGTGATCAAAGTGCTCTGGGGAAGCGAATGGGATGAGGTGCTCGCCAACGACGAAGACGGCCGCCTGCTCGCCCGCCTGGAAGCGCTCGTAGACGGCGACTTTCAGGAAATGATCAACCTCGACGGCGCCGCAATCCGCCAGAAACTGGTCAACGGCGACGAAAAAATCGCCGCCCTGCTGGCCCCGCTCAGCGACGAACAACTGAAAAAAATGCGCCGAGGCGGCCACGATCCACGCAAAGTGTACGCCGCCTACCAACGCGCCCTGCGCGCCAAAGGCCCGGTGGCCATAATCATGCAAACCGTCAAAGGGTACGGTATGGGCAAAGCCGCCGAAGGCAAAAACAAAGCCCACCAGACCAAAGACATCGGCGAAGACAGCCGCCTCGAAACCCGCACCCGCTACGAAATACCGCTCTCCGACGACGAGGCCAAAAAAGCGCAGTTTTACTTCCCCAAAGCCGACGAACCCACAACGCAATACCTCAAAGCCCGCCGCGAAGCCCTCGGCGGCTTCCTGCCCGAACGCGTGGTGGACTACCCGAAATTCAAACTGCCGGCCATCGCCGAGCTGTTCAAACGCCAGCTCGAAGGCGACAGCGCCAAATCTGTCTCTACGACCGGCGCCATGATCAACATCATGGAACAACTCATCCAGACCGACGGCCTGGGCAAATACGTCGTGCCCATCGTGCCCGATGAAGCCCAAACCTTCGGGATGGAACCCCTCTTCAACAAATTCCAGATCTGGAACCAGAAAGGGCAGCTCTACACCCCGCTGGAAATCGGGATGAGCATCATCAAATACAAGGAATCCCAAACCGGCCAGGTACTCCAGGAGGGCATCAACGAGGATGGCGCCACCGCCTCCTTTACTGCCGCCGGTACCGCCTACGCCCTGCACGGTATCCCCACGATCCCGTTCTACATCTACTACTCCATGTTCGGCTTCCAGCGCGTGGGCGACCTCGTGTGGGCCGCGGCCGACATGCTGTGCAAAGGGTTTCTGCTCGGCGGCACCGCCGGCCGCACCACGCTCAACGGCGAGGGCCTGCAGCACCAGGACGGACATTCGCTTATGCTCGCCCAGACGATGCCCTCCGTCATTTCGTACGACCCGGCATTCGCCTACGAACTGGCGGTAATCGTACACGACGGCATCCGCCGCATGTACCTCGAGGGAGAAGACAAAATTTACTACATCACCCTCTACAACGAAAATCTGCTGATGCCAGCCATGCCCAAAGGCGTGGAAGAAGGCATCAAACGCGGCTTGTACCGTTACCAGAAATCAGCGCAAAAGTCGGCAAAAACGGGCGTTAAAGCCCACCTGTTCGGCTCCGGCGTCATCATGCAACAAGTGCTGAAAGCCGCCGAAATACTCGAATCGGAAGGCGTCAGCACCGACGTGTGGAGCGCGACCTCCTGGGTCGAACTCTACCGCGACGCCGTGGCCTGCGACCGCTGGAACCTGCTGCACCCGGGCGACAAGGAAAAAACACCCTACATCCAGCAAGCCCTGAAAAGCGAAGAGGGCGTGTTTGTCAGCGCCAACGACTGGATGAAAGTCACCGCCGGCCAGCTGGCGCCCTGGATGCCCAAAGATTTCATCGCACTGGGCACCGACGGCTTCGGCTTGTCGGAAAGCCGGCCAGCCCTGCGCGATTACTTCGAAATTTCACCCCGTTACATTGCCTTTGCCGCCGTGCGCCTGCTCCAGCGCCAGGGCAAAGTGTCGGACAAGGCTGTTGCGGATTTCATGAAAAAATACGGCATCGATCCGGAAAAGGCAGATCCGATGAGCGTTTAAACCTCCACCACCACCTTCCCCTTCGTTTTTCCCGTCTGAAACAAGCGGACGGCCTCCGGCAACTGCCCGAAAGGGAAGCGGTGCCCCACGTACGGCGCATCGAGTTTCAGGTGTTCCAGGTCTTTCAGCAGCTGGTGCAGCAGCGCGGCGCGCTCGTACAACCAGATCAGGTTGAAGCCCAGCACCGCCCGGTTGGTTTCGGGCAGTTTTTGCGGATCAACCCTGGGGCGGCGCAGCCAGGTCAGCAGCAAATGCAGGCGATTGGGCCGGTCGCCCGGTGTGGCATAACGCGCCGACCCGAACACGACCATCCGGCCCATGGGTGCGAGTTTGTTGAATGGGATGGTAAAAAAAGGCCCGCCTACGCTGTCCATCACCAGTTCCAGCGGACGATCCTGCAAGGCCTGGTCGAGTTTTTCGGCAAAATCCGGCCCGCGCACGATCACCCGGTCGTAGCCTTGTTTCAGTGCAAATTGCACCTTGTCGGCACTGCCCACGGTGCCAATCGTGAAACAATCGAAAGCCCTGGCAATTTTCAAAGCCTGCAAACCCACGCCGCCCACCGCGCTGTGAATCAGCACCGTCATGCCGTGCGACAAATTGCCCAAATGCGCCATGCCGTAATAGGCCGTGAGGGTCTGTACCAGATACGCGGCCCCGGTGGCGAAGTCCCAATCGGCCGGCAAGGGAATAGCGTACCGGGCGTCGATGTTGAGATGGGTTGTGTAAGCACCGAAACGGGTGACGCCCATCACCCTGTCGCCCGGCCGCAAATAGTCGACGCCCTCCCCCACTGCCAGCACCTCGCCGGCGTATTCGAGTCCGGGCGTAAATTCTCCTTTGGGAGTGGCGCCGTACAAGCCCCAAATAGCGAAAACATCGGCAAAATTGAGCCCGATGGCGCGTACGGCGATGCTGACCTCATTGGGCGCCGGAGCGGGCAGTTCAAATTCCTGAAGACGAAGATCGGCCAGCGAACCGGCCCGGAGTGCGTAGCGTTGCGGCATAGTCAAATTGTCGGATTGTTTTTTTCAGCCACCCATTTGTGGATCAGTTCGATACATTTTCCGAGCCGGCGGATGCGCGTATCCATGTGTTTGGCGCCCTCGACCAGGTCGACCAGGTATTTCCGACGGCCCTTGATCAAAGCGTCGAAGGTACTGCGCAGTCCTTCTTCCTCGAGCAGCAGTTCGAGGTCTTCGGGGAGAATGATTTCGCGGGGGCGTTCGTCTTTCTCTATCTGGACGGCAACGGTGTCGCCGCTGCCAACGCCGGCTTTTCGGAGCACGTCTTTGTTCAAAAAGAGCTGATGCGGGGCGCCGTTGGCGCGGTGAAACAGGGTGGAAGTAAAGGGGATACCGTTGGCCGCGCCCCTCACCGGCACGTTGGTCCTTTGCCCGAACACGGCCTCCACGTCGAACGGCGTCTCGACAAAATGCCAGGTTCCGGCGGGGTTTTTCGTGGAGAAAACAACAGCGGTAAAGTGTTTCATGGCATTCATCGAATGGCGTACCACACCCAGCCGCCGGCCGGGATCGTTACATCGAGCGTGGCTTCAAACTGCCGGTTGAGCCGCAGGGTTCTTTTTTCTCTCTCGTTGTAAAACACGGCCTTGTTTTCCAGCCCGGTGTAATACAGAGGGATATGCAAACGGCGGGTAATCGGTTCATTCAAAGGGTTAAAAAGCAACAAAAACCCTTTGGTCGGCAACAAGGGGTTGACGTGCAGGATGCCGTCCCAGTCGCGCCCGTCGGCCCGCCGCAGGTGAATAATGTCGGAGTTGAGGATCTTCCGGTGGGTTTTGTACCAGGCTATCGTACGCGCCACCATCTGTCGGGTTTCTTCGGTGTCGTAGAGCCTGGGGCCGCGGTAACAGGCCTGCACCCCGGCGCCGTAGTATTGCACCATGAGTTGTTCGTAGTCGGCCAAATGCTCGCTCAGCGGTTCCAGCACCGCCTCCGGTCCGCCGCCCTGGTAGCGGGTCAGCGGCACGAAACCCCAGCCCATGGAAGGCGTTTTTTCCCAGGTTCCGTCGTAGATGTTCTGCCGGTTGAGGACTTTTTGTTGGTCGCGCGGCAGCGAGAAATTCACTTCGCGGTAACCGATGGCGATCTTGTTGGTGCCATCGAGGAAGTACCAGTCGGGGGCATTGACGTACACGCCGTTTTCGTTGCACCAGTGGTACAGGCCCTTTTGCAACTCCATTTGCCGCCACTGGCTGTCGTCGAGGTTTTTGTGGCCCGGGTGCGTGGTGGAGGCGCACACGTCGCCGGGATACGGACCGTCGTTTTCCCAAAAATCGAAACCGGTTTCCATCAGGAAGTACTTGATTTTTTCCACAAATGCCAATCCCCAGACGCTGCCCATGCAGGGGGCGTTGCCGAAAAAAGCGCCGCCGGGCCGACCGGTCCGAGGGTCGATCACGTCGTCGGCATCGCTGATGCGCCGGCTGCTGAACAGGGCGTAACTGCCGAGCAGCACATTTTTGGAATGGGCGTAATCGGCCAGTTCTTTCCAGCGGCGAATATTGGCCGCCGAAGTATCCTCCATGTTGCAATGGCTGCCGAAACTGAGGATAATGCCCTCGTAACCGGTGGCCGCGCATTGATCGATCACGTCGCGCACCTGTTGGTCGTTCTGACTGATGAGGTGCATAAAAATCGGGTTCTGGGTCGTCCAGGGCGCCATTTTTCGGTACATCTGCCGGATAGCGAGCCCGCGCCGTTCGCGGTCGTAACTGTCGAGCAGCAGTTCGCAGGTGCGGGTCGAATGAATTACTTCACCGGGTTGCAATTCGATGCCCGGCGCTTTTTCCGGATAAATTTCAAGGATGCAGGGCGTCTGGTAGTCGTAATTGACCTGCGAGGTGTACGAGGAATCGATCTTCCAATGCGTCGTCTGGTCGCTGATGTCGTAGCGCATGGCATTGTTGAAGGCGTAGTTGGTCTCCACATAAATGCCGTGCTGCTTTTTCATCTGTTCGGGTTTGCCCACCACGGCGCTTTCTTCTTCTACAAAGGCCAGTATTTCATGGACGATGCGGTCTATTTTTATACTATTTTGTCCAAAGTTGCCAACCGAAACTTTTTTTACGATCAATGGAATACCATCATACAACTCATATTGGACGGCAATTTTCACCCCTTCCAGTGCCGGTGTCCGGGCTTCGTATTCAAATACCAGGGTACAGCCTTCGGGCTGACGGGGGTTCATGACCCAGGTGCGGGGCCGCCATTCGAGAAAGGGTTTCAAGGGTTCGACATTCACCCGAACCAGTTGAAAATCGCCGCTGAGCGGTCTGAATTCATCGAGCCATTGCGGTTGCAGATAGGCTTTTTCCCGCTGGCCGGTCAGTCCGCCCACCGTGTAATTTTTGCCGTCGATCACCAGCCGGGCTTCGGGCGCTACGGTCCGCAGGATTTGCTGCCTGTTGCTCAAATTGACAAAATCGGTACAAGCCACGGCCGGCGTGATGCGAAAAGTGCGGCGCAGGAGCCCGTTGTAGAGGATCAGGTCGCGGCCATCGGCGCTGCGATACGCCGCCGCTTTGACGGTGCAGGGCTTCACCAGCCAGTCGGCCGGGCGTTCGTAAATACGGCTTTCATCCCAAACGGGCAAATCGGGAAGAATTTGCGCCCTCACGACAAAAGGGAACAGAATCAACAACAACAGGCATTTATTCATGCCGGTAAAAGTATCAAATCCGCTTGTTTCGGGTCAGATATGCGTCAGCAACCAGATCAGATAAACCAGATAACCCGCCAACAGAACGCCGGCAGCCCGACGCGTAATTTTCCGCTCACTCCCGTCGAAACGCATGCTGAACACCCAAACCAGCGCGGTCAGCACGACGTTGGCAATAAAATCCGAAGGCGAAAGCCCATCGACCGGCAGCGGCGCAATGACGGCACTGATGCCCAGAATGAAGAATGAATTGAACAGGCAGGAGCCAATGACATTTCCCATGGCAATATCGGGGTTGCCGCGCACGACAGCGGCTATGGAAGTGGCCAACTCCGGCACGCCGGTGCCCATCGCCACCAGCGTCAGGCCGATAACCGTCTCGCTGATACCCACCATTCGCGCCAGATCAACCGCGTTGTCGACCATCAGGCGGCCGCCGAGCGTCAGGCCGGCCAGGCCTGCTATGACCAAACCCACGGCCAGCCAGACCGGCGTTTGCTTCATATCAGGCGTCGATTCGTTCTCTTTGCTTTGCCGGGCCAGTTCCATCGTGTAATAAAAAAATACCAGAAAAAAGCCGAGCAGCAACAGCCCGTCGATGCGGCCGATCAGTGAAGGCGCCCGGCCGTCGATGGCCAGATCGCCAGCCATCGCCCATACCACCAGCGCCGAGAGCAGGGTGAGGGGTATCTCTTTCCGTACGGTGTTTTTTTGCAAACGCAAGGGCAGAATCAGGCCGCTGATGCCCAGAATGACGCCGATATTGAAAATGTTCGACCCTATGACGTTGCCCAATGCCACCTCGGGTACGCCCTGAAAAGTCGCGGTCAGGGTCACCATCAATTCCGGCGCCGAAGTGCCGAAGGCCACGATCGTAAGTCCAATAACGAGATCGCTGATGCCCAAACGACGCGCCAGGCTGGAAGCGCCTTCTACCAGCCATTTGGCGCCGTAGGATACCATTGCGACGCCGACAAAAACCAGTAAAACATTAATAATCATCGTATTTTCTCAAATTTTAAAGCGGTCTTCCCGGAAAACCCGCTCCAGCATTTCCAGCAGAAAATCCGCATCGCGGCGGCTGAAAAC
This sequence comes from Saprospiraceae bacterium, assembly GCA_016787345.1. GTDB lineage: Bacteria > Bacteroidota > Bacteroidia > Chitinophagales > Saprospiraceae > M3007. Next base: position 25,596 of record JAEUUU010000136.1, read on the forward strand.
CATCGGCGGTTTGATTTTGATCACATTGTGGTCGGGGCCGTCAGTGCTCATCAAAATACCGAGTTCGCGCATCCGGTTGACCAGATAACCCGCCGCTTCACCCGCCGGTTCGGGTTGCGCCGGATTTTTTATCAACTCGATGCCCAGAAACAAACCCGGTCCGCGCACGTCGCCCAAAACTGGATGCCGGGCAGCCAGTTCGCGCAGGCCCCTGGTCAGATAATCGCCGGTTTCCAGGGCGTTTTGCTGCAGACCTTCCTCACGCACCACCTTTAATACTTCCAGCCCGATGGCGCAGGACACCGGGTTGCCGCCAAACGTGTTGAAATATTCCATGCCGTTGGCAAATGCGTCGGCGATGGCGCGCGTCGTCACCACCACGCCCAGCGGATGGCCGTTGCCGATGGGCTTGCCTATGGTGACGATATCGGGCGTCACACCGTGTTCTTCAAAAGCCCAGAAATGGCGACCGTGGCGGCCGCAGCCGGTTTGCACCTCGTCGGCGATGTACACCCCGCCGGCTGCCCGCACGGCACGAACCGCCGCTTTGAGGTAGCCCGGCGGAAGGGGTATTTGCCCCCCGCAACTGATGACCGACTCGCAAATAAATCCAGCCGGCTTTCTGCCCTGCGCCTTGATATTTTGCACAGCCTGATCCACAAAACCTGCATAAGCCAGACCGGTTGCTTCGGCAGGTCTCCGGTGCAGCCCCCGGAAAGCGTCGGGCAAAGGTACGATCTGCACCTGCGGCGGCCGGCCCTTGCCGCCGGGGCCATCGAATTTGTAGGAACTCACGTCTACACACGCCTGGGTATTGCCATGGTAACCGACCTGTACGGCAATCATGTCCTGTTGCCCGGTGCAGGTTTTGGCGAGCCGCAGCGCCAGTTCGTTGGCCTCGCTGCCGCTGTTGACGAGGAAGGCCACGCTGAGTTCCGGCGGGAAAGTGGCCAGCAGGGCTTCGGTAAATTGCAGGATGTTGTCGTGCAGATAACGCGTATTGGTGTTCAGCACCGCCATTTGCCGCTGCCCGGCGCGCACCACTCGCGGGTGTTCGTGGCCTACGTGCGCGACGTTGTTCACGGTATCCAGGTAGCGACGACCGGTGTCGTCGAACAGGTATTGCCGCCAGCCGCGCAGCATTTTCAGGGGCTTTTGATAGGAAACACTGAGGTTTTTTCCCAAATGGGCTTTTCTGAATTGAAGCGATTCCGCCGGTCCGCTTGCCTCGGGCCGGGGTGAAAACTGCCCGGTCAGCAGCAACCAGGGGTCGGGACAAAGGCTTGTCCAGACCTCGCGCAGTTCGGGAAACGCCACGCCGGGGTAATCGCCGCTTTTGCCCAGCATATCGAGTATGACCTGAAAATGCAGGTGCGGCGACCAGTTGCCGTTTTCGGGCATGGGCCCGATCTGGCAAAATGCCTGGCCGGCAGCAACCGTCTGGCCAACCGAGAGGCCCTCGAGCGAGGTTCGGGTCAAATGCCCGTACAGGGTGTAGAAGCGCAAATCGCCGGCCACCTGGTGTTCAAGAATGATCGTCGGGCCGTAATCGCGGTCGTGCGCATTGTCCTGAAAACTGTGCACCCGCCCTTCCAGCGGGGCAAAAACAGGCGTACCTGGCGGCATAAAAATATCCAGGCCGATGTGTACGGTTCGCCATTGCGGTCCCTGGTTGCCGCGCACTTCGTAGGCATCGCTGGTGTAAAAGGGGCGGACTTCGTCGTAGCGACCGATGCCGGTCTGATCGCCATGCACGGCAAATATGCGTCGGTGCAGGGCCCCGGCGTCTTCGATATCGGCATAGTTGCCCAGGTCGGCGCTGCCCACGCTCAGGTCGAGCCAAACGGCTTTGTCGAGCTCGCCCGGCACGACCGGCCGCATTTTAGCAGCATTTTGCTGCGCCCAGGCGACAAATGTGGGGTTATCGGGGCAGGGCTCCCAACCACAGGCGTGTCGCAGAGCAGCCCGCGCCAGTCCGGGAGGGATCTCGCGCAGCTGTCGGATCAATTCCCAGGCCGGCCGGTCGCTGATTTGCAAATAGGTATTATCGGGGTTTTCCGCCAGGTTGATAGCCGAACACACCACGCTGATGAGCAGTCGGGCGCCGATCAGCGGAAACAGGGCTTCCACTTCGGGTTCCGTCAGCGGAAAAATCCGGTGACAGCCGCGGGTCAGTTGGCAAATGGCCGTCAGCGGGTCGGGTTTGTGCATGGCGGCGTAGGCTGCCGCGATGGCCAGGTCGTTGACGGTATGGGTAAACACCGCGTCGCCGAAATCGATCACCCCGGGCACCTCCTGACGGGCGGGGTCGGCGCTGACGAGCACGTTGTAGTCGTTGGCATCGTTGTATGCGACGCTTTGGCGAAGTTTTGGAAAAAGGGGAACTGCCTGTCGTTCAAAAGATTGCAGCAGCCAGTCGGCCAGTTTGCGTTGTTCGGGGTCTTTGATCTTCTGCAAATGTTCGCGCGTCCAGGCCGCCTCCGAGGGGTCCCATTTGATCCAGCGGCGCGCGGCCGGGTGGTCGAATCCGGCGAGGGCTTTGCCGAGTTTGCCGCACAGGGCGCCGACGTTTTCGAGCAGTTCGGGCGAGTGCGGGTTCACTTCTGCGAGACATCGCCCTTCCACCCAGCCCAGCAACCGGAGCCAGCGGGAGGAGCCGTCGGGGGCCGCGACCGCGATGATCTTTTCACCGCTCAGCGCAGGAACGACGCGCGGAATTTGCCAATCGAGACCGGCAGCGGCCAGTCGTTCGATCAGGGCGTGCTGAAATTCGAGTTGCTCGCGTTTTTCGTTCGAGTTGGCTATTTTGAGGGTGAATTTTTCGCCGGATGCAGTTTGTACCAGAAAATTCAGGTCGATCTCGCCGGGCAAAGCGGTCGCGCTGACGTCCAGTCCGTAATATTCGCGAGCCAGGCCGGCGATTTTTTCAAGGCTAAAATTCATGTGTCAGGCAGATCAAGAAAGGTGAGCGCAAGGATTGGGCATTGTACCCGCTTTTTTTCTTAGCATTGCCGCGAAGGTAGATGCCGTGCCAGGGCGCGGCAATTTTTTCGGTAAAAATGAATCAAATTCGTGCCGCTACAAGCGCTGAACGGCTTGCCCTCTAATGATGAAGTTCCGAACGATGTACTCCAAAATTGCCCGCCGTATCCGTTGGGCTGCCAACGACGTGTTTTTTACGGCGGGTTTACGACGGGTGGATGCTTTGCTGGATTCGCCGGGCCAGTGCATCCTGCTGTATCACGGCATCGACCGGGCCGGTCGAAAGGATCTGAACAGGCGTTTTATCAGCTTGGCAGAACTGGACGCGCAATTGCGTTTTTTTAAAGACCATGCACAGGTCGTTTCGCTCCGCGACTTTTTTGCCGGCCGATTCGATCCCTCCGTATTTACGCTTGCCCTCAGCTTCGACGATGGTTATCGCAACACTCTCGACTATGCGCTGCCCCTGCTGGATCGATATGGGTTGCCTGCCACCTTTTTTCTCACTGCCGTTCGGGAGGCAGGGTTCGACTACCTTTGGACCGATTTTCTGGACCTTTGTTCGAGGTTATACGATCTGCCTGTGCGAATCGAAGGCATTGATTATCAAAAGAAAAAAAAGCGCGGCGATTACCATCACCCTGATGGCCGCAAACTGCGCGACATCGCGCGCACAGCGCCCTGGCCCTTCAAACAAGCCATGTTCAAAGCCTTTACCGCGAACGGCGCTTTCCGGGAGGCCGCCGACCTGCGCGACTATTGGGAACAGATGAGCCAGGCGGATATCCTCCGGCTGGCAGCATCGCCCCTGGCCGAAATTGGCGCCCACGGCTACTGGCACAACAACCTCGCCTCGCTTCCATTTGAAGACGCCTGCCAGGAATTGCACGATTGCAAACGCTTTCTTGAATCGGTTTCAGGCCGCCGGGTCTGCGCGTTGTCATATCCGGACGGCTCGTATTCCCCCCAACTGGTCGATTACGCGGCCCAACTGGGTTTCGAACGCCAGCTGGTGGTGAATTTCCGGCAACCGTCCGACGCCCGCGACGCCCGCTTGCGCGCCCGCCTGACGATAAACCCAACTATATCTATTGAAAATCAATTGATTGCCATTCAATCGGGCAAATATTAAATATGTACCAATTCCGGCCAGTCACCGACGACAACTTCGGCGATATCGTTTACTTGTTCCGGGTCGCGGTTCAAAAAACTGTTTCAACCCGATACCTGCAACGTAAATACAGTTCCCCCTTTTCAGGCGGCAGATTGTGGGGTTTTATGGCTTTTGAAGAGGCAACAGGCAAACCCGTGGCCATGACGATGGCGCTGCCCTGCCATATTACCGGCAAGGGGGAGCCCATACCCGCTGCCCAGATGATCGACGCCTTTACAGACCCTTTGCATACGGGCCGGGGATTGATGACCTCATTGCTGCGCCTGACCATAGAAGCGCTGGAAAAGCAAGGTATCCGGCTGTTTTTCAGCTTTTGCAACCAGAATAGCTTGCATGTCGTTCTTCATAAATTTGGCTGGACCCCATTGGTTCGGATGGAATATTACCTGTTGCCCGCGGCGACAATACCCTTCGAAGCGATTTTTCGTCGATGTAAACTTTTGGGGCTTTGGCGCTTTTTTGCGGAAAAAATAATGGACAAGTACGCCCTGCCAGCCGACTCCATACCCAACTCCGTACTCGTGGAAGGCTATTCCGGCATAAAACATGATGCCGCTTATTTTCAGTATAAAAAATTCACATTCAATCGGTTATTGACTATTGCCGGCACACCCGTCTGGGTAAAACCCGAGGGCGGGCTTTTGGTTGGCGACGTCCAATTCAAGGAAGATACCGACTTCGATGCGCTGCTGTCTGGTTTGCGTCAACTGGCCAGGCGTCTGGGTTTGCGGCGCGTCGTATTTCAAGTAAGTCCACAGACCCGTCTGCAAGCGGAGTTGAGCCGTCGTATTGTTCCACACACTTCATGGGTCGTCGCCGGAAAAGCATTGGAAGCCTCCGTTGATCTGACGTCCCTTCGGTTTTCGTACGCCGACATCGATACTTTTTGACACCGGGTCAATACGGTTTGGTGTGCGAATCAAGGGAGCGGCAGTAGTGGCGAGATGATTGATATCAGGGAAAAAATGGGAGCAAACGCGCCTTTAATGGTCCATAATAGCCTGGATAATCAATTTGCCGGAGGCTTTGGCATCGGATTGCATTTTGCCCAGAATGGGGAAAACCGCAACGACCGGAAGTTGTTTGAATTTGAATTCCCCCCAGTTTTTGGCTGTGCTGTGTTTGGGCACCGGTTCAATTTGCAAGGGCATTTCCCTGGCCAGTTTGGCTCTTTTGCGTTTTGGCGCCAGCCGCAGCAAGTCTTTGCGGGTTTGAATTATCCTGGCCTTCAACTCCGCGCCTTTTCCCTGCAATAAAAAAATTTGCGTCGTCAGTTCCTTGTTCCTGCCTTCCACGGGCATACCTGGCTGATCTGGTTTCGGACCGCCGGCAGCTGCCCAGATTTCGGCGCGCAAAGTATCCACATAACCAACAAACGACTCAACAATTTGGGTGGCTTCCCATGCTTTTGCGAGGGAGAGCGAATCAGCCGGAATGCTGGCCGGCTCGGATTGAGCCTTTGAAATACAGAGGCTTCCCAACATCAGCCCCATGAACAAGAGGAAACGCAGGACAGACATATTTGGCCAATAGATCTTTTAAAAAAATAGCGCCAGAAAGGCCGTCAATGGAAGCAGGCGAAAAACAGCATTGCGGTAAAAGCGGCTCTTTTCCGGCTGTTCTTTTCGGGTTACCCATAAAACAATGCAGGTAAGCAACAGCAGCGCAACCAGAGGAAATGAGAGGATCGACATCTCGTGCCCGCCCTCCCAGGCTTCGATGCGAAAAAGCCAGCCCATTAATCCCAGACTCAATGCAAACCCCACGGCATGCGCGCCCAAATGCTGCCGGACGCCCTTGCTGCCGAAAATCAGAATGGGCAGCGCAAGGTAACAGCACATGAGAATGCTGAACGTCAGAATCAGGATTTCACTGCCGCCTTCCCAGGATTCCAATTTGAGGAAAAACCCGACCAGCGTCAGCAGCCAGAGTGCGATTTCGAAGCCGATGGCTACCCTTCGGGCGATCGGGAGACGTTGTGGCGAGCGGTCGGGTTCGTCGATCAAGGGTGTTGTCATGTTGCGTTTTTTAAAAAATTGCAGGTGTGAAGGTAGGGTGAAGCGTTCTTTAAGCCGGAAAATTGTGGATACCTGCTTGCAACCTTTTTCCGGGATTTGTATTACCATGAACTTGCCCCATCTTTGCCCACCCAAATTTTAAAGTCGCGAACCGTATGGCATACGAATTCAAACTACCCTCCCTCGGCGAAGGCGTTACCGGAAAAGTACTCGAAGTGCTCGTCAAACCCGGCGACCAGGTCAAAAAGGATCAAAATATTCTCATCGTCGGCACCGACAAAGTGGACGCCGAAATTCCGGCCGATGCCGATGGCGTGGTGGAAGAAGTCCTCGTAAAAAAAGGCGACGACGTAACCGAAGGCGCCGTCATCCTGCGCCTGCAAAGCGCCGGCAGCGCTGCCACACCGGCCCCTGCCAAGGCCGCCGACCCGGCGCCGGTTGCCGCTTCGGCGCCCGCTGCACCGGCTGCCGCCACCGCGGTTTACGAATTCAAACTGCCCTCGCTCGGCGAAGGCGTCACCGGAAAAGTGCTCGACGTACTCGTCAAACCCGGCGATTCCGTTGCCAAAGACCAGAATGTACTGATCGTCGGCACCGACAAGGTCGACGCTGAAATCCCTGCCGATGCCGCCGGCACGGTCGTGGAGGTTTTGGTCAAAAAAGGCGACGACGTGACCGAGGGCTCCGTCGTCCTGCGCCTGCAAACCAGCGGCGCCGCACCGGTTGCAGCTGCGCCCGCGCCTGCTCCGGTAGCCAGCGCACCCGCAGCGCCGGCCGCACCCGCCCCTGCCGCACCGGTAGCCGCACCGGCTAGCGCATCCGCCGCTTCGTCGTTCCGCATATCGCCGCTCGCCCGCAAACGCGCCAAGGAACTCGGTGTCAACCTCTCCGACGTACGGCCCGCCGAGGGCGCCAGCCGCATCTCGTACAAAGACGTGGTAGACTACGTCAAACACAAAATTGATACGGGCGGCGGACAATCCGGCGCCGTGGCGGGCGCCATGCCGCACAAAAAACTGCCCGATTTCGCCAAATTCGGCGAGATCGAACGCCAGCCCCAGAGCCGCATCGGCGTGATCACGGCGGAGAACATGCACTACGCTTTCAACACGATTCCGCATGCCTGGATCTCTGAAAAAGCCGACATCACCCAACTCGAAAAACTGCGTCAGCAATACAAAGAGCAGGTCAAAGCCGCCGGCGGTAACCTGACCACTACAGCCATCATCACCAAGGCCGTGAGCGGGCTGTTAAAAAAAATGCCGCAGTTCAATGCGAGCTACGACGCTGAAAAGCAAGAGGTTATTTTTAAAAAATACGTCAATGTCGGCATCGCTGTCGACACCCCGCGCGGCCTGCTCGTGCCGGTGATCCGCAACACCGATCAGAAAGGGCTGCAACAGATCGCCGTCGACCTGACGGAGATCAGTACCCGCACCCGCGACGGCAAAAACAAACCCGACGACCTCGACGGCGGCACTTTCACTATTTCCAATATCGGCGGCATCGGCGGCACCAACATGTTGTCGATCGTCAACTGGCCGCAGGTGGCCATCCTGAGCATCACAGCCGCCACGACCGAAGCCGTCTGGAACGGCACGGCCTTCGAACCCCGCCTCCTGATGCCCATGACCATCGGCTGGGACCACCGCGTGATCAACGGCGCCGACGCCGCGCGTTTCCTGGTGGAATTGAAGCGGATTCTGGAAGAACCGTTTTTGGGGTGGATGTGAGATTAGGGTTGATGGGGTTTATAAGGTTTATAAGGTTGATAAAAAAGGGTAGTTTCTGCCCTCTGTTTTATTGAGCTCTTGTGAAAAGACCAATAAACTGAGGGCAGAAACAACCCTTTTTTATCAACCTCATAAACCCCATCAACCCTCATCAACCTATTTCTTCATTATCTTCCGCAGCGGCTTTTCCAGCCTTTTCCCCCATGCCCGTTCCGAGTGCTCCTCTCCTTCAAACCGCAGCGTAACCCAGTTTTTGGCCGTATAGCCGCGCTGCACCATTCGTTTGTCCACCTCTTTCTGATAGGGCTCGTACCAGGCATCGAGCGTGGCTGTGCCGTAGTCGAAATAAAAACAGTGCGTGGCGGGGTCGGGTAAGTGTTGTTCGAGGTAGGCGATAAAACCGGCGGCGATATTCGGGTCGTTGCGGAAGACGCTGCCCGGCCAGTGCGTCGACAAACAGGCGGCCCCGCCGAACACCTCGGGGTATTCGCAGATGGCGTACATGGAAATCAGTCCGCCCATGCTCGAACCCATAATGAAGGTGTTTTTGCGGTCTTTTTTGGTGGAATACGCGCTGTCGATAAAAGGTTTGAGTTCCTCGACGATAAACCGCAGGTAGGCATCCGAGCGGGGCTGGGCCGTCGGGTCGCCCAGGTCTTTGCGCAGCGTATCCTGCAAGGCCGGGGGCAACAAGGCAAACGCTTTGGCCGGGTAGTACTCCACCCTGCGGTCGGGCGTGTTCCAGATGCCCACGACGATACAGGGACGGATTTTTCGCCCTGCAATGAGGCGGCTCAAAGTTTCGTCGACGCCCCATTCCTGCCGGTTCCAGTTGATGCTGCTGTCGAAGAGCATTTGCCCGTCGTGCATGTACAGGACCGGGTATTTTTTTCGGGGAGAATAGCCCTCCGGCAGCCATACGTCGATGTTGCGCGGCGCGGCGTGCCGGGAGGAAAACTTGTCGTAATGTACCAGTTTGCCGACCGAAGCGGCAGGTATTTGCGCTTTTAACAAGGAAGAAAAGAGCAGGAAGGGCAAAAAAGCCAGCAGTTTGTACATGTCGTGGTCCGGTTTAAACTTGACATTGAAACGCTAAAAATAAGCGCCCGACCGGAATCATTTTTTTTGTTAACCGGCATCATTTTCAAGACTGCTTACAGGGCTCACCTTTATGCCCTACAAAGCCCAAAACGCCGGAACGTCATGAAACGACCTCCCTTGCTTTATGTGTTGGCACTTTTCCACATCGTGCTGGGTGTCGGCGCGCTGTACGGCGGCTGGATGCTGCTGACCGACCCGATCGGATTTGGCATGAAACCGGAATGGCTCGATCAGTCGCCTTTTGGCAGTTATACCATTCCGGGGCTATTTCTCCTCTTTCTGCTGGGCGTTTTACCGCTCATGGTCGCGACCGGGCTGCTGCGCCGGCAGTTTTTCCCTTTGGGTTATGTGTTGAACATTTACCGCGACCGCCACTGGGCCTGGACCTTTTCATTGGTGATCGGTTTGATGCTGATCGGTTGGATTACGGTTCAAATCACGCTGGTGCCCCATTTCTGGATGCAGCCTTTGTTTCTTGGCTGGGGACTGGGCATCCTGATCCTCACGTTGTGGCCCGCTGTGATGCGATATTTTCAAAAATCCAACTAAGCCATGTTACGCTTCCTATTTGCATTTATCCTGCTCATTCACGGGTTGATTCATCTGATGGGATTTACCAAAGCGTTCAAATTCGCCGAGGTTTCTCAACTCCACACCGACATTTCCAAACCGGCGGGTCTGGGATGGCAGGCTGCAACCTTGTTGTTTGTCGTTTCTACCGCTTTGTTTTTACTAAAAAAAGACCTTTGGTGGGCGCCTGCAGCCCTGGGTATCGCGGTATCGCAAATCCTGATTTTCGGCGCCTGGCAGGATGCCAAATTCGGAACGATCGCCAATTTGATTGCCCTGATCGGCGTACTGCCGGGTTTGGGCAACTGGCAATTCCAGTCGAAGCTGCGCAGTGAACTGGCCGCTTTCCGCCCCCTCGGCCTTCCCGACAGCCAGCCGCTCACGGAGGCCCAGCTAGCC
>JAEUUU010000175.1 GCA_016787345.1 Saprospiraceae bacterium
GCTGGGACTGAAAGCCGGGGCTTTTTATTACAAATCACTGCTCGGCTCGGCGGTACTCGACGACAATGGCGACCCGGTGTATTCATCCGGCGATGTTCAAGGCGTGGTGCCGCAGCTCGGCGTGGGGGCGTACTGGTACACACCCGATTTTTTTGCCGGGGTTTCCATGCCGACGTTGTTTGCTTTCGACAATCGCAACGACGGGCTGAATTTCACGCCCCTCGGCAACGGCATTCAGCGAATGCACCTCAATACCTATACCGGCTACGTGTTTCACCTCGACAACCGGATCGACCTCAAGCCCTCCGTTTTGTTGAAATACCAGCCCTCGGCGCCGCTCGAAGCCGACATCAACCTGAACGTATGGTTCAATAACGTCATCGCTTTCGGCGCTTCCTACCGTACCAACGACGCCGTGTCGATCATGATCGAAGTGCCGATCAACAAACGCCTTTCGGTAGCTTATGCTTTCGACCATACGATCACGCCCATCCGGAATGTGTCCGACGGCACACACGAGATCATGGTCGGGTATAATTTTATCAACGACCTGCGCGTCACCGGCGTGCGGCGCAATCCGGGCCGGTTCTGATTGTAGGAATTTTAAAACCTGTTGAAAATGAAAAAGTTAGTATTTATATTTTGGCTGCTGTTGCCTCTGGGGCTTTTGGCCCAGCGCAACCTGGAAAAAGCCAATGAAGCATACGAGCATTTCGAATACGCCCGCGCCATCGAGTTGTACCTGAAGGTGCTCGAAGAGGGCAATAATCCCGAGGCGGCTGAAAAACTGGCCCATAGTTACCGCCTTACCCAGCAGTATAAAAACGCCGTACAGTGGTATGCCGCGGTGGTCGAGTCGCCGTTCGGCAACCCCGACAACCGCCTCTACTATGCGCAAATGTTATTGTGTACCCAGCAACGTGAAGCCGCCGACCGGCAGGCCCAGCTGTTCCTGGAAAACAAACCCGGCGATCCGCGCGGACTGGCGCTCCGGCAGGCCGTTCACGAGATGGAACTTTTTTACAAAAATGAAGGCCGGTTCGAATTGCGCCCCGCGCCGTTCAATACGCCCGACGCGGCCGAATTTGCCCCTGTATGGTATGCCGACGGGCTGGTATTCAGCTCCGATCGCAAAGGGGCTGGCGACCGCAACGATGCGGGTTCGGGGCGTTCGTTCACAGGGCTTTATTTTGCCCGGCAAGGAACTGCCCAGGCCGAACCCCTTCGTGGCGGCGTTAATGGCGCCTTCCACGACGCGGCAGCCGCTTTTTCGGCCGATGGACAAGTCATGTTTTTTACCCGCAACAGCCAGAATAAAAGCAGGAGCGACGTACTCTACCTCAGTTTGCAGCAAGCCGATCTGAATGGCGGAAAATGGCGGATCGGGGGCGCCTTGCCGTTCAATTCCAGAGAATTCAACAGCGGCTACCCCGCGCTCAGCCGCGATGGTCAAACCCTGATTTTCGCCAGCGACCGACCCGGCACACTCGGTTCTTTCGACCTGTTTATCAGCCGAAAAACGGGCGGGGTATGGTCGGCCCCCCAATCGCTGGGGCCGGTGATCAATACACCCGGCGCCGAACTTTGGCCCTTTCTCACCGAAGACGGAAGCCTGGTTTTTGCCTCCGATGGGCACCCGGGGATCGGGGGGCTCGATCTGTTTCTCAGCAAATTTGAAAACGGCGCCTGGCAAAAGCCTCAAAACCTCGGTTTTCCGATCAATTCGCCGTTTGATGATTTCAGCCTGATTGGCAAGGGTGATCTTTCAGAAGGTTGGTTTGCCAGCAACCGCAACAACGACAATGGCACCGATGATATTTACGCCTTCAAGCAGCTCCGCCCGGCCAATGAAATGACGGTGCAGGTAGTGGATAAATTTACCCGGATTCCGCTTCCGGGTGTCGAAGTGGAAGTGCGCGACCTCAGCAGCGGCGATGTCATGAAGGGCCTCACCAACGCCCAGGGACAATGCGTGGTACCGATAAAACCCAATCGTAAGTACGAAATAAAAGGTCTGAAAAACGGCGTGGCGACCAATACCGTGCAAAAAGAAACCGGCCCTTTGCAGCCTGGCGACAAACTGTTTGCAGAATTGGAGCACAACGACCCGCGCTTCACCCTGCGCGGACAGTGCATCGACGGCAAATCCAAATCGGGTGTGCCCGGCGTACTGGTACGCCTCACCGACCTGAAAACCATGAAGGTGGATTCCGTGCTGTCGGATGCCGGTGGGAATTTTTCGTTCCAGCTGGCGCAAAAGACAGATTATCAAATTCTTGGAGAAAAAGATGCCTATTTCACCACCATCGGAACTGCGACGACAAAAGGCCTCGACCGGACGACCACTTTGTACGTCAAATTGTTCCTTTCGATCGACGTTATCGAGTTGCAAAAAGTCAATGTCATCGATGAGAACCTGAGCATCAGCGGGTTCCAGTTCAAACCCATCCTGTACGACTACGATAAATCGAACATTCGCCCCGATGCCGCCAAAGAACTGGATAAAATCGTGGAGATCATGCGACTCAATCCCACGCTTGAAATCGAATTGCGCTCGCACACCGACAGTCGGGGCGACGACGATTACAACCAATTGTTGTCGCAGCGCCGTGCCGAATCGGCTGCTATATATATCATTAACAAGGGTATCAATGGCAAGCGGGTAGCCGCCAGGGGTTTCGGTGAAGGCCAATTGCGCAATCGTTGCCGCGACGGGGTCAATTGCACCGAACAAGAACATCAAATGAATCGCCGAACCGAGTTTGTCGTGCTGAAATACTAAATGTAAAAGCGCAAGAGCCACTCGTTTCGGAGTGGCTCTTGTCGTATTTTTCAGAATCGGCTGGCAACATAATACGGCAGCATGGCGCGCCAGGTAGGCCAGTCGTGACGCATATCCGGGCCCCAGATGTCGAGTTCGTGGGGGATGCCTTTCGATGCCAGAATATTGGACAGTCGTTTCGAGGCTTCGGGGTCTTCGTAGTCGCCCGAACCGGTCAGAATATGCAGATGTCGGGCTTGTTGTAGCCTCGGCAGAAAATGTTCGTCGTTGAGCCCCGGCATGTAGTGGCAGGGCGAATTGAAATACACGTCTTCGTCAAAATAACCTTTTGTGTACGAAGTAAGGTCGTAAACACCCGACATGGCGATTGTGCCGTTGAACAAGTCGGGCCGGCGGAGGTACAGGTTGCAGGCATGCAGGGCGCCGAGCGAAGCGCCGGAGGTAATGATAGAGGTGTCGGCGCTGGTGTGCATCCGGATAAAGGGCACCACTTCCTCTTCCACGTAAGCATTGAACTGCTGGTGGCGGATCGCTTTGTGGCGCGGGTGCATGCGGTTGTTCAGCCAGGCCTCGGAGTTGATGCTGTTGATCGAAAATACTTTGACTTTGCCTGCTTCGATATACGGTTCCAGTACGGAAATCAGGTGAAAGCGTTCGTATTCGAGGAAATCGGCGGCAGCTGTGGGCAACAGCAGCAATGCAAAGCCGAAATGGCCATACATGGCGATTTCCATGTTTTTGTTCAGTCGGGGAGAATACCACTGGTGGATTTCGCGATTCATCAGTTGGAGTGATTGCCTTTGGTGAAAAATGGATGTGTACCTGACATATTTGGCTTCTTTCGGGGAGAAACCTGTTTGGGCAAATGTATACAAGATATAATTTCTTATTTAAAAAACAAATTGTTTTTAATAAATACAATTTGTTTATTTTTGCCCTGGGATTTGAATAAATCAGGCCTGAAACCTTTATTATTTCACTAAATAAAATGATTAAGCTATGGAAATGGTCAAAAATGCCATCAACTGGTTCGAAATTCCGGTAACCGATTTCGAACGCGCCAAACGGTTCTATTCACAAATTTTCGATTTCGATATGCCGGTCATGGAGATGGGGCATATTCGCATGGGTATTCTGTTGTCCGACCAGAACGAAGGCGTCGGTGGCGCCATTTGTTACGGGGAAGGTTATCAGCCGGCCGGCGCCAACGGTCCGAAGGTGTACCTCAACGGCGGCAGCGATCTCAATATCGTATTGTCGCGGGTTGAGGCAGCCGGCGGACAGGTGATAATGCCCAAGGGACTCATTTCGGAAGAGATTGGCTACATGGGCTTTTTCAACGACACCGAGGGCAACGTTGTGGCTTTGCATTCGCAGCACTGAAAAATATTTTTTTTGACAACTATTGGCAAAAAGCTTGCGTAAGCCGGTCAGACTATCTTAAATTTGCCCATCGGAATTACGGAACGACTCGTCGTTTCTCCGAAAAATAAAAAGGGTTTTGTTTTGAATAGGTTTTTTAGGTGTGCCGCCTGTTGCCGTAATGGCGCAGGCGGTTTTTCTTTTTCAACGCCTCAAAAAATCATCGTAAAGCATTTGTAAATAGGCTTTTGCGGTCGATTGCGCCGTTGAGTCGAGCGCTGTCCCGTAGAACTGCCAGGCTTGATCCTGAAACCTGTAAAACCCTTTTCCCGAAGGATCGATCCATCCCAAACCATTTTCGTTGGCATAGCAGGCAAATCCATAGTCAACCCGCCTGAGTGGATTGGCATTGGTTTCCCATAGCCATAGATTGCGGCTCCACGGCAAGGGGTAGTTTGGAATACCCAGCATGTCGCCGACGGTTGCCGGAATGTCGTGGTGGTTGGCCAATCCCGTCCTGTGTTTGTTTTTCCAGCCTTCGTTGAAGCGCGGATGAAACAAAATCAGGGGGACATGCCTCGATTCGGGTTGATCCATTCCCAATCCGCCGGGCATGGAATTGCCGTGGTCGGCCACGAGTACGAACAAGGTGTTGTCGTACCAGGGCTGCTGCCGCGCTGCTTTGAAAAACTCGCCAATAGCGTAGTCGGCAAAAGCCGCGGAATGCCTGAATTTTTCAGAGTCGGTGGGACCGTTCCAGCTGCTTTCATACGGCACATCATAGGGCGGATGCAGGCTCAGAGTCATCAATGCGGCAAAAAACGGAGGACGAAGCCCGTTGATTTCATTGATCGAACGTTGCAGCATGAGGTGGTCATCGACGCCCCAGCGTTGTGTTTTTTCCGCGCTGTTAAAATCTTTTTCCGACAGGATTTTTGAAAAATGCTGGTGCGTAAGCCAGACGCCGATATTGGCAAAAGTGAGTTCGCCGCCGTACACGTACAAGGTCTGATACCCCGAGTCTCTCAGCATTTTGGGCAGCGAAGGCAGTGTCGCCGCCTTGTCGTCGAGCAGAACGATCGACTGGTCGGGCTGCGCCGGGTAGCCGGCTAATACCGACACGAGGCCCTGGTCGGTTCGGTAGCCGCTGCTGTACATACTGTCGAACAGAATGCCTTCTCGAATCATGGCGCTGAGATTGGGGCACACGCCGACCTGTCCGCCGAGTTCTTCAATTACCTGGGCGGTCATGCTTTCCATGATGATAAACACTACGTTGGGCTTCGCGGCATTGCTGTCGGGCCACCAGTCATTGCGCAGGCCGACCGCACTGGGGGCCTGCATTCGTTGGTCAAAAAGACGTTTTGCTTCGCCATCGTCCATAAACCGGTAGTGGTTTTTGGTCGAGCGGGTTTCTACCAGGCTGTGCACCAAATGCCAGAATGTATTGGTCGCGGCGTGGTTGTTGAAGAGGTGCGGCGAGTAATACACCGCGCTTTCATTGATCGGCATCACACCCAGTCCGCCTCGGATGGCCAACAACAGCAAACCCAGCAGCGCGGGTACCCAAAGCGCATGCCAGCGATTCATTGCAACTGGATAAACCCGGATGCCGACAATTGCTTTGTACAAGCGCCACCACAGCCACACAAACAGCAGGTAGGCCAGCACGCTGCCCAGTTTGAACACGAAAGACATGGAGTCGAGCATGGCCGCCGGCGTCTTGAAATACGCGATCGCTCGATTATTCAAGGGGGTGTGCCATTCTTCGTACAGAAAAATATTGGCTCCGAATACAAAGACCAAAATGCTGAAAACCAGAATGTTGAAAACAAGGATGCTGCGAAGAGCGAATTGCCGTGTTTTATATCCCGATGCCAACCCGATTCCCCAAAGCAATACCGGTAACGACATCAAATACGCCGCTGTACTCAAATCGAGGGGCCATGCTTTCCAAAGTGCTGCCCATGGCGAATAGGGGGCTTCTTCGGGCCAGCGGTCGTGAAACCATCCGATGAACCAAATGCGGAACACGGCAAAAAACAGGAACCAGAACGACAGCAGTCGTAGCGGAAAGGTGAAAACGGAAAGATGACGTCGCAACAGGGTACAGAATTTATTCGCTCAGGGAAGGTCTTGCAGCCAACTGATTTTCAGGGCGTTTTGGGTGACGGGCGTGATTTTGAACCTTTCATCGGGGCGCCAGCCCAGGAGCCAGATAATCTGTCCGTCGGCATCCGTCAGTACCCAGGTTTTTTCCTTGTCCAGCCGGGATGCTTTTTGATTGGTAAAATAGTCCTGGATTTTCTGGTGTTGGCCGCCCATTCCGATTGGTTGAAAACTATCGCCCGGCTGCCAGGGCCGCAAAAGTAAGGGAAATCGCAATCGGTCGCTATCTACCAGTGTCGTCCGGCGGCCGTCGGGATAGGGGGGCGATGGGCTGGCGGGTGTTAGTACAATGCTTGAGTTGTCGGGGAGTTTGCGCAACAGATCGTCCGCCTCGATCCGGATCGCCTGTGGCAAGGCCCTGTTGGGCGTGAGCAGGAGCGCCTCGCGGTCGTTGAGCAAGCGCAGACCGGAACTGCCCTGCCATTCCTGGCCGGTGTCTGAAAGCAATTCGGCGATTTGTCTGGCTTGCTCTGCCGTAAAACCATGCGGTTTCAGCAAGATGCGAAGGGCCTCTTCCGGTGAAGGCAGTGCTGTAAGCCTGGTTTTGTCAACCACCAGAGTATCGCCATTCCGCATGCCGAGCCATTGATGAAGCAAAAATTCCAGGTTGTCGGCAGCCGCCTGAAAACGTTCCATATTCCTGACAGCAGTAGACAAGAACTGCGGATTGAGCTGCTCGAAACGCGGTATGAGATGTTGCCGGACGGCATTTCGGACGTAGTCGTCTTTGTCGTTGCTGCTGTCTTCACGCCATTCGAGGCCCTGTTCGGCGGCGTATTCTTCCAGTTCTGCGCGTATGGCAAAAAGAAGGGGCCTGAGCAGATTACCTTGTCGGGGCCTGATGCCGCCGAGGCCTTTAAGCCCTGTTCCTCGGGCCAGATTCATCAGGAGGGTTTCCACGGCATCGTTGCGGTGGTGCGCCGTCACGATGGCTCCAAGTTGTTCTTTTTCGACCAGTGATTCAAACCAGGAATATCTCAATTGGCGTGCCGCCATTTGAATGGAAATACCGTGCTGTTCGGCAAAAGAAAGCGTGTCGAAGCGATTGACGCGCACGGGCATATCCAGTTGAGTAGCCAACCTGCACACAAACTTTTCATCTCCGTCCGATTCTTCGCCTCTCAGTTGAAAATTGGCATGTGCAATCACCGCGGGCCATTGCAGGGCGCTCCACAGATGCGCCAGACAAACGGAGTCCAGCCCTCCGCTTACCGCGAGCAGGACCGGCCTGTTGTCCGGCAATGGCAAATGCAAGCGGCGGATATATTCGAGAAGGCGTTCCTGCATTACACTGATTTGAGCAACCAAAATTAAGGGCTTATCGTCTTTTTAAGACTTTGGGTTAAAATCCTTTTAAACCAAAAACAAGGTTAGGTCGTTTGAACGTGCAATTTGATTTTTGACCTGCAAAATTTATTTATGAAAGCAATCTTGCCAAAACTCAGCCTGTTCCTACTTTCCATTTTCCCCTCTTTGCTGCTGGCACAATTGTCGGGCAAGGTGCTCGATGAAAACGGCGAACCCCTTCCGTTTGCATCAGTATACGTCCGAAACAGTACAACCGGTACCACGGCCAATGCCAACGGCGAATACCGCCTGCCGCTCGCGCCCGGCGATTATGAAGTTGTGTATCAATATATTGGATACCAGCAACATATAGAGCAAGTGAAGATGGAAAAATCGCCGGTGCGGCGCGACGTAACCCTGCAAGCCAGCAACCTGGAAATTACGGAGGTGGTCATCACGACCGAAGACCCGGCCGTTCGGATCATGCGCAATGTGATCGAACGGCGCAAATATTACCGAAACAGGGTGCCTGATTATTCCTGCGACGTGTACATCAAGGGTTTTCACAAACTCATGGACGCCCCAGATAAAATAATGGGCGAAGAAGTCGGCGACATGGGCGGCATACTCGATACCAACCGGACGGGCGTGCTCTACCTTTCCGAATCCGTGTCGAAACTGTACGTACAAAGCCGGCCCGAACGCACCCGCGAAGTCATGGTTTCGAGCAAGGTCAGCGGCCGCGACAATGGTTTCAGCCTCAATCGGGCCACCCTCACCGATTTTAATTTGTACGACGAACACCTCGAAATCGATCGCGAAATCCTTTCGCCGCTGGCCGACAACGCTTTTAACTACTACAATTTCAAGTTGTTAGGCAAATACAAGGACGAAAATGGTTATGATATCTACAAAATCAGCGTGATACCGCGCCGTGTCGGCGACCCGACGTTTTCGGGCAACCTCTACGTGGTCGACGAATGGTGGAACCTGGCCGGCGTTGATCTGGCCCTTACCGGAGCGGCAATCAAACAACCGGTATTGGATACCTTGCGTATCGTTCAGGAATTCGTGCCCGTTGAGCGACCCGACAAATGGTGCCTCCTGTCGCAGGTGACAACCTTCAAGTTTGGCGTGTTCGGTTTTAAAATTCAGGGTTTGTTTAATTCGGTTTTTTCCGGCTACAACATCAAACCCCAGTACGAATCGGGCTTTTTCGGCAGGGAAACGTTTAAAATTGAAAAAGACGCACCAGAACGGGATAGCTTGTATTGGGAACAGGTACGTCCTGTACCGCTAACTGCCGAAGAATCCCGCGATTACGTCAGAAAGGATAGTTTGCAAAAAATCTGGGAATCAAAGGCTTATCTTGACAGCACCGATCGTAAGGACAACAAATTCAAGTTGAACAACCTGCTGTTTGGGTACACTTGGCGTAATTCTTACAAAAAGATATCGGTATCGTACCCGGCGGCTTTGCAGTGGATTCAGTTCAACACGGTGCAGGGCTGGGCGCTCAATGTGCAGCCCGAATTCAGCCGATATGAAGGGGAGCGGCGCAATAAATTCTGGCGGGCAGAGGGAACGCTCAACTACGGGTTTTCAGAAAAAAAATTCCGCGCAGGCGCCAAAATCCAGCGTCGTTTTGAAAGCGTTCGTTATTCCAATCTCGAAGTGTCGGGTGGAGTCTTGACGAGCCAATTCAATCCGAACGACCCGATCAGTCCGGCCATCAACACCAGTTATTCCTTGTTCGACCGGCGCAACTACCTGAAATTGTATGAAAAATCTTTCGGCAGGGTAGAGTGGAGCCAGTACGCAACGCCCGGAATTTTCCTACGCGCCCGACTGGAATATGCCAACCGCCGGCCTTTGATCAACAACTCGACCGAAAGTTGGACAAAAAAGGCCGATCACCGCTATACCAGCAACGATCCGCTTTTCCCCGAGGGCCCCAACGAACCCTCGTTTGAAGAAAACCAGGCATTCATTTTCGGCCTTACAGCTCGCTTCCGGTTTGGACAGACGTACAGCACTTATCCCGATTTCCGTTCGTACGACGATACGCCCTGGCCCGATGTGTTTGTGCAATACCGCAAGGCAATTGCCGGGGTAGCCGGCAGCGATGCAAATTTTGATTATGTGAGCGTACAAATTCGCCAGGACCACCTTTCCTGGGGGCTCGGCGGTTACACGGATTGGAACGTCGTGGCCGGTATGTTTATCCAGAAGGAACGACTGGCGTTTATGGATTTCCATCATGCCAACGGCAACCAGACCTTTCTGAATTCTCCGGTGGGATACACCAACAGTTACTACCTCCTGCCGTACTACGCGTACAGCACCGACCAGCCTTTTGTCGAAGCGCACGTGCAACACCACTTGCAGGGCTGGCTGCTTGACAAGATCCCGCTGGTGCGCAAACTGAACTGGAAAGAGGTGATCGGACTCAATTTTTACTGGACCGAACAGGCGTTTGAACTTCCGGACTATCAGCGTCAATTGCCGTATTGGGAGGCGGCCTTCGGGTTTGAAAACATCGGGTTCGACTTTTTCCGTCCCTTCCGGGTGCACATCGCCTCTGCCTTTTTTGGCGGAAATTATTACAAAACAGGGGTGCAGATCGGCATGAATTTCTGAGTCCCGCTATTATTTCCTTCTGTAAAGTTCCATCCAGACGCCGGCCATCTCCTGCCGTCTGACCAGTTGCCAGTCCGTTTCAAGTTGCTTGTATTCCTCCACATCGATGTCGTTGAAGACGTTTGAACTGAGGATGTAGGTATTTGTTGAAAAATCCAGTTCGGCAAATTGGCGGTCATCACCGTCCAACATCAGGTTTTCACCCGTATTGAGGTTGGGGAAAGCGGAGCCGACTGTTTGGAAATCAATTTTTTCCCGCTCAAGAAAATCAACTGTCTCCGCTCGAAGCCGGTGATACGGCAGATGGGCCAGGGTGGCATCCCAGTCCATTGAAATACCGCGCGGGTAAATCCAAAGATTGCCGCTTGCCAGGCAGACAATGAGGGCTGTGTACAGCAATTTTCGGCGCAGATTGTCCAGGTCGCTATTGGCAACAACCTGAAATACAATCAAATGCAAGGCCATAAATGCCGGCAAAAAATACCGGTGTGCCGACAGGTTTTGATGCAACAAAGCGGAGGGAGTCAGAAAGACGACCAAAATTGCCCAAAGCCAGAATAGTTTACTCAGCCAGAATTTCCTTTTCTGGAAAAGCAAAATGAACAACAAAAACCATTCTGCGAAACGACCCAGATCGGTCCAACGCCAGCCAACAATCGCCGCGTTTCGCAACATTCCTGCCAGGCCGACTGGTTTAAACGCCGTTGCCCACGGCGAATCCGGGTGAAATCCGGTCCACCCCGTGTTTTTCTGATGCCACCAAAGAAACCATGCAGCAAACAGGAAGCCCGGCAGAAAGGGTAGGGTAGACTGAAAAAAATACCGGATCGTCGCAAACCGGGCATCTCTGCGTACGCTCGACCAGGCAAGGCAGATTCCGAAGACAAACACCGCGCCTGCCGTCATCATCCCGCGCATACTGATGCTGCACAGTCCCAGAATACCCAGCATTACCCACCATCTTTTACCGTACATCAGGCCCGAAACCGACAACAGAAAACCAAAAGCCAGCACGACATCGGGGCTGACCAGTGCGGATTGGCCGGCCAGTACCGGATCGAGCAATACCAGCGGCAGCAGCCATGGGGCCCATTCCAGACTGCCGAGCCGTTTGCCGATATACCACAACAACATTGCGATACCAGCCAGGAATGGGAACATCATCCAGTGGCTTACGGGCAGGGTTTTGCCGAAGAGGGTCCAGCAGGCTGCCAGCAGCCATCCGAATACGGGCGGGTGACCGCTATCGATCGCAGCGGGTAAGGGGCTCCATTGCAGGTCGTTTTCGTAGAAAAAATGCGCGTGTTTGGACCCCAGTTGTACGGTGTCCCAAAAGAAAGGATGATGCTGGTTGGACCAGACGAAACCGGCAATCGCCAGCAGGGTCAGCAACATTGGCCATACGTTCCGCATTGGACAAATGTCCGGATTCCGCACTGGGTGTGCAACCTTTGTACCTTTGCGTATATCCTAATGGTATGAATTCAGATCGCAAATTGTTTCTCTTTATCGCCTGCAGCATCGACGGCTATATTGCTCGCCCCGATGGCGACATCTCCTGGCTATCGCGGGTAGAGGCGCCCGGTGAAGATTACGGCTATGCACGATTCATGGATCAGGTTGACACCGTCGTGCTGGGTCGAAAAACGTACGATAAAGTATTGGAAATGGGTGTTGAAATGCCCTATACGGGCAAATCGGTGTATGTACTGACCAGACAACACCGAGTACCGGAAGGAAATGTCCGCTTTGTCAACCAACCTGTCGACCGCTTACTCGACGACATCAGAAGCCAGCCCGGCAAGCATATTTATTGCGATGGGGGAGCCGAGCTTGTCCGTCAGTTTCTTGCTTTCGGGCTGGTGGATGAGATGATCATATCGATCATTCCTGTTTTGCTTGGCGACGGGATTCGACTCTTTCAAACGGGCACAATGGAATCGGGCTGGGAACTTCTGGACACAAAATCATTTGCGAGCGGCCTGGTACAGCTGCATTACAGACAAGCACGTAAAAACAGTTAGTGTAGTCTGGCGCCGATCAGATTCATGAATTCGGCGCGCGTTTCAGCCTTCCTGAATTCTCCGGTAAAAGCGGAGGAAGTGGTTGAACTGTTTTGTTTTTGCACGCCGCGCATCATCATGCACATGTGTGAAGCTTCGATCACAACGGCTACGCCAAGCGGCTTGAGCGTTTCCTGAATCACGTCCCGGATTTCGATAGTTAGTCGTTCCTGAACCTGCAGGCGCCGGGCAAAGACGTCGACAACACGCGGGATTTTACTCAGCCCGACGATATAGCCATTGGGGATGTAAGCGACATGGGCCTTCCCAAAAAACGGAAGCATGTGGTGTTCGCATAACGAATAGAGTTCGATGTCTTTTACGATCACCATTTCGCTGTAATCTTCCTTGAACATGGCCGAACGCAGGATTTCGGCGGGGTCCTGGTCGTAGCCTTGCGTAAGGAACTGCATGGCTTTTGCAGCCCGCTCGGGGGTCTTCTGTAAGCCTTCGCGGCTGATGTTTTCGCCGATTCCGGTGAGAATATCGTGGTAGTTGAGCCGAAGTTTGTCGGTAAGCGCTTCGTCGTAACGGTCGGATTTTTTGTAAGCCATGTGCTTTGTAAAGGTTGGTCCGGTTCGGGAGACCCAAAATTATAAGCTTAAACGAAAAACTACCCGGAATGGTTTTCGGCTACTTTTTATGGCTTGCCGTTGTTGCTTTATCCTTGCATCGGCGATATTGATCGAAAAACCCGCACCTTGCCGGCGTCGATGTCTTGTTTTGCAACAATGACCGCCAGGAATTTTTTCGATGTCATTTACCGCATTCTGACGCGCCGGCCTGTATACCACGGGTTGTTCTGGTTGCTCATGTTTGCCGTGGCCGTAGCTATTGGTCACAATCCCGCGGTTTCCATCTGGTTTACCTTGTCGAATGAGTTGATCAACCTGCTGTTTTATGCCGTGTTGGTGTACGTCAACATTCGATATCTGGTACCCAATTATCTGGCCCGTCACGTTCTGCTGTACACGGGCCTGGTGCTGGCGGCCTGCGCAGTCGTCACGCCCATCAAGGTGTTGGTTTTGTACCTGAAATTCAGCGGATTACCCTATTATCGGGTAAGGCTGGTGGAGAGCCAGGGTTTTCTGTTTATCGGTGCGATAGTCGTCACCTTGTTTTCGACCCTGCTGAAAGTTTTCACCGACTGGTGGCGGTACCAGCGTGAAAAACAACAATTGGTGACGCAAACCATGCAATCGGAACTGCGGTTTCTGAAAAGTCAGATCAACCCCCATTTTTTGTTCAATACCCTCAATAACCTTTACGCACTCACGCTGAAAAAAAGCGACAAAGCCCCCGAGATCGTACTGAAACTTTCCGAAATCATGCGTTACATGCTGTATGAATGCAATGAAAAACGCGTGTTGTTGTCCAAAGAAATCCAGTACATACACAACTACCTCGATCTCGAACGTTTGCGCCAGACGGGTAACGCCGACATCCGGTTCGAAACGGAGGGCCACATCAGCGATCAGATGGTTGCACCTTTGCTGTTTGTCCCTTTTTTGGAAAACAGTTTCAAACACGGACTCAATCATTACGTTCAGGGCGGCGGCTTCGTGCGCGCCCGATTGAGCGTATCGGGTGAGGACCTGGAATTTTACATTGAAAACAGCAAAACCGAACACGCCCCGCGACAGGAACATCCCCGCAGTGGCGGCATCGGGCTGGCCAATGTGCGTCAACGGTTGAACCTTTTATATCCCGACCAGCACGATCTGAGCGTCGACGATGCCCCCCACCGCTTTGCCGTGACGCTCCATCTTAAAATGACCTGAACGCTGTAAAAAAAACAAGACCGAATCTCCCGGAGATTATACCTTAGAGCCGTTTGACATCATAAAGCCCTGCTTCCCACTATGCTGAAAGTTCTAATTGTCGACGATGAACCACTGGCACTGGACGTGCTGGAAACCTATATCGGTCAAATGCCCGAACTCCAACTCGTGCGCCGCTGTAGCAACGCCCTCGAAGCCAACGAAGCCCTCAAAGCCACCGACATCGACCTCATGTTTCTCGATATCCAGATGCCCCAACTGACCGGTATCGACTTTGTCAAAACGCTTACCAAGCCGCCAATGGTGGTATTCACCACGGCTTATCCGAACTACGCCATTCAAGGCTTCGACCTCAATGCGCTGGATTATTTGCTCAAGCCGATCTCGCTCGACCGTTTTATGAAAGCCGTCAACAAGGCCATCGATCAGGCAGGAAGCAATCACCGCGATCAGGGCGCCGCCGCTGCAGCCGATAATCAGGAGTTCTTCTTTGTCAAAGCCGATAAAAAACTGGTCAAAGTCAATTTTGACGACATCGTGTACATCGAAGGGCTCAAAGACTATGTCATCATCCGCCTGCTCCAGGGACGCGTCATCACCCTTCAAACGATGAAAAGCCTGGAAGACCGGCTGCCACAGGGCCGCTTCAAACGCATTCACCGCTCCTATATCGTCGCCATGGACAAAATCACGGCCATCGAGGGCAACATGGTGGAGGTCATGGAAAAAGACAAGCCGAAATTGTTGCCGATCGGTAAAAACTACCGGGACGATCTGTTGGAGTTGATCGAGAAAAACCGGTTGTAAAGGCCCTTCCCGTTTATTGCGGTTTGATCTTTCGGGTTTTGCGCATTTTTCTCGCAGCGAAATAATAACTGTCGCTGGGATTGTAAAATAATTTGAAGACCAACACACTGACCGGGGTTGCGACGCCGGCGAACGTCCACAGTAATGCCAGGTTGAACAATCGGAATTTCCTCAGCGCGATTTGAGAAACAATGACGGTTTGCCGTGCTAAATCCAGTTCAAAAGACTCTTTTTCTGGTGCAAGCTTGTATTTTTCACAAAAGCGACGGTAAAACAGTTCCGGATCGTAATCTGCTATCGTACCGAAGAACTGGAGGTTGTCGCCGGGCAAATGAACCGGCTTCCTTTCCCGAAACAAAATAAGGGCAGTCAGCGCCGTCATCGCCAGAAATAGCGAGACCAGGTTCATGATAATGACAAATATCAGATAGCCGGCCAGCCATTTAATGTTGTACACATCTTTGAGCAACGCGACCATACCCACTATTACGGCGCCGTTAAAAGCAATCAAGCCTGCATTTTTAGCTTCGGCAAACTTGATCATATCTGTTGCATGCTGATAAATCAGATTGAGTTTTTCTTCAATTTCAGTCATTTTCAAGGAATTGGCTTATTGAAGGATAAAAAAACACCCTTGCCTCAAATGTAAAGCAAGGGTGTTGAACTTTTTGATCCTGTAAGATGCTCGCGGCGCTTACCTGTATTTCCCGATAAACGCATCGACCCCTGGCAAGTGCCTCCAGTGCAGCTGATCGACGACCTGACCGTCGCGCAGCACCACCAGCCCCGGGTTGGAACGGGTGATTGTTTTCAGCAGTTTGTCGTCGGCTTTGTAAAACGGATATTTCGCGTTGATTTTTTGCTGGAAGTCGGTCGCCACATCGCTGTCGGGGGTGCTGACGATGGCGTACACTTTCCAGTTGGCCTTTTGGGCTGCTTCGGCGAGCGGATTGACTTTGGAGCGGAACACGTCGGCATAGTCGAGCGCGGGATCGATCACCATACGGGTTTCTTCCCGGGCATCGATGCTGGCAATACGGCGGCTGAGTTGTACGGAGTCCGGACTGATGCGGAGCGTGTCGGTCGCCCAGACGGTATCGCGAACCGTCACGGTTTCTTCGCGCTTTTCGCCTTCCAGATGGAAGGCCACGATCATCAGGCTGTATCCTTTTTCTTCGAGCAGCTCTTCGGTCACTTCGCCGTTTTCACCGTCTTCTACGGCAAAGTCGCTCACTTTGGTTTCGGTGATAATCTCTTTTTTGCCGTCTTTTTCGATGAAAGGCTCGGTTTTGATCTGATCTTTTACCTTCCAGCCCTGGTCTTTCGGGTACGTTTTAATGTACGAATAGGGTTTTTTCGGGTCGGGCTCCATAAAGGTCACGACCTGGCCGGTTTGGGTATTTTCCAGCACATAACCCAGGATCTCCACATTGCTGCGGGCTTCGGCTTCGAGCGCGCGGCGTTCGCGGATGTTGGCGCCAATTTTAAACGGACGGAAATCGACCATCGGAAGATCCCAGTAGGTATTGCGCCAGCAAAACAGCAGCGTAACCAGCACCGTGCCGCCAACCAGCAGATTGCGGGTGCGGTCGGTCCAAAGCAGGTGCATATTGCGCGAACGGAAAAGGAACAGCAGCGCCGGAACCATCAGGCCGACGTCTTTGAAGAAGGATGTGCGCGGATTGAGTTTGATAAAATCACCGAAACAACCGCAATCGGTCACGCGCATCTGGGTTTTGACGTACGGGCCCCACTTGGCGAAATCGAAGAAATTGGCCTCAGCAGGAACAAAGCCGGTGAGGAAGGTAAAGCCCGTCAGCAGGGTAAAGAATACCACGATCAGGAAAAACAGCCAGGCGGTCAGTTTGCGGCGATAACCGACGATCAGCATGACGCCGAGGGCGATCTCCAGCACGATCATGGTAATCGAAAAACCGGTGCTGAAATTTGATAGCCAGGGGAACAAAGGCGCCAGCCCTTTAAATGCATTGTTGAGGCCGGCGAAAGTGTTTTCAAATTCCCGGAAATAGTCCTGCATTTTGTAGGCAGTACCCACCGGGTCGACAGCTTTGACCAGGCCGGAAAAAACAAACCATACGCCGGTAAAATGTTGCAGGAATGTCCAGAACACATTTTCCGTGCGTTTGGCCATGCGGGTCAGCACGGTAAATAAAAGGCCCACAAGGGCGAACGACAGGATCAGAGTAGATAGAGAGGTCATTATCCTTGGAGATGTTAGGAGTGAACGGATTCGGCTTGGTTTTCCTGGAGTCGTATGAGGGCAAAGACGGCGTAGTTCAGAATGTCGCGGTAATTGGCTTCGAGGCCTTCCGAAACGATCGTCTGACCGGCGTTGTCTTCTATCTGTTTGATTCGCAGTATTTTTTGAAGGATAAGATCGGTCATACTGCTTACGCGCATCAGCCGCCAGGCTTCGCCATAGTCGTGATTTTTGGCGTCGAGCAACTGCAAATTTGCATTCACTTGTTCATCGTACAGTCCCGCTACCTGTTCCGCATCGAGTTGAAGCGGGGCTTCGGCGGGCAATTCAAGCTGTATGAGCGCAAGAATACTGTAATTCACCAGGCCGACAAATTCAGATTCGATGCTGTCTGATACTTTCTGCGTGCCTTTTTCCTCGATACTCCGGATGCGCAAGGCTTTGATATTGATCTGATCGGTGATGCTGGAAGGGCGCAGTATACGCCAGGCCGTACCGTAATCGGCAGTTTTTTTCAGAAACAAGGCGCGACAGTGCGCAATGACTTCTTTGAACTGAATAGTCGTCTGGCTCATAATTCCGTCGGGGCAAATGTAACAAAGTGATTTTGAGCCATTCTTTGGCTTTAAAAAATGTTAACGAGGCGGAATGAGGATTATTAACAATTGAGGCGGGCGCTGGCATGGGGGGCAATTATTTGCATAAAATATACATTTTGTTTTAAAAGTATTGGTAAAAATGTACATTTGCCACGCAATTAATGTTCTGAAAACAAAACCTTACCCTGCTTTCCCATGAAAAAAGTCACCGGAATCGGCGGAATATTTCTCAAATGCCGGGATCGCGATAAAACGCGCGAATGGTATCAAACACACCTTGGAATCAACATGGACGAATGGGGCGCCCAGCTCAATTGGTCCGACGATACGCACTCGGCGCCGTATTCGGTGCTCAGTTTTTTCCGAAGAAGTACGGATTATTTCGATCCTTCCGATCAGCCCTTTATGCTCAATCTCAGGGTGGCCGATCTGGATAGCCTTGTTGCCGAACTGCGGTCGGCGGGCGTGCCGCTGATCGGCGAGCCGCTCAATGAAGAATACGGCAAATTTGCCTGGATCATGGACCCCGAAGGCAACAAGATCGAGCTCTGGGAGCAGGCCGGGTAGATTAGAGGGTGATGTCCTGAAAATTTTATTCTGGTTTACCGGACCCGAGGCTGGCGCCGTTTGCTGCCAGGGCGGAATCCTTTGGCCATCATACCGACCATGCTCGGATTCATGGATTGTTGCATCATTTTGAGTTGCTTTTCCATGTCCTTGATTTGCTCTCTCAACATCGGCTCGGTGATGTTCAGTTTTTTGATCTCGGCAATTTGGTTGATGGCCGACTGGCGGTTGCCTTTGGAGCCGTATACCACGGCCAGCTGGAGCATAGCAGCGCCGCGTTCGTTATCGGAAGGCAAGCCCGAGGCAAGCGCTTTTTTGAGCCAGTTTTCGGCCCCGTTCATGTCTTTTTTTTGCATGGCCAGGGCGCCGTGCGTCATGTAGTACACCCCTTTGTAGCCCATGAGCAGTAAACCCGGGAACAGGGTCAGTTTGAGGCGTTTTTCAGCCTCTTCGAGTTGCATCTTACTCAACAATTGGTTGGTAGAGAGGATGGTTCCCAACAAAAGATACCCGATCAGCAACACGATAGCGATCAGCAGGAAAGGAAATCCGTACCAAAATCCGTATGC
Organism: Saprospiraceae bacterium; assembly: GCA_016787345.1. Classification (GTDB taxonomy): domain Bacteria; phylum Bacteroidota; class Bacteroidia; order Chitinophagales; family Saprospiraceae; genus M3007. The sequence continues at coordinate 18,848 of JAEUUU010000175.1, forward strand.
CGCCCACAAAATTGCGCCGGCTGCAAAACCGCCGGCGATCAGCGCCAGACGGAGATAAACATTGATTGTAAACATGGAAGTGTTGTTTCAGAAATTGAGCCGCGAAGGTACGGAGCCCGGAGCATTCGCAACGACCCGGAGCAAATGCTTTTCCTTATTGTTTGACAAAACTCAGGGTCGCGGAAGAAGCGCCCAGCGGCGCGATGTCGAGCGATTTGCCGTTGCATTTCAACACAAGCATACATTGCTGCCCGTCGCCGGCTGTTTTTTCAACAAAACACCAGCCATCTTCGGGCCGCCCGCCGGCAGTGCAACTTTGAAGCGCACAAGTTGGATCGATCACGACCGTGCTGATGCGCTGTTGCTGACCGTTGTGGTAGTGGATCATGGTGTCGTCGGCAAAAACAATCCGGTAAGCCGGATCTGAAATGCTTTGCCAGGAACCTCTCAGCGTTTCCAACAAATCGTTGGGATCGGGTATCGCAATCATGGTCGTGTCGATGGTTGCGACGTTTTCTTCGGGTTTGGCGGGTTGTGGGGTATTGTTTTGACAACTGGAAAAGAGCAGCGCGAGGACGAACAGGATCAAATGGGATAATTTCATTTGAAAAGATTTTTTAAGGCTCGCGTAAGCGGACCTGTTTAGATTTTATGGTTCGTAATCGGCCGGGAAATACCGGGAATTTATTGACAATTGGCGCAACGCGCCGCCACGATGCCGTATTGGCCTTCGGGCGGAAGGATGTATTCGATACGCGGCCAGCCCTTCTCATCCACTACATTGACCTTGTATTTTATACCGCCGCCTTCGTTGTCGTACCCCCATTCCGAGGCATTTTCTTTCAAACTGATGTGTCTTTTACTGGAAAGGCAGATCGGGAATTGCGCGCTGCTGATTACCTCGATGGCTTTACCGGCCCCCCTTTTCAGCATAATGGACGAAACGCCCTTGCTTCCGTTGATCATGACCTTGTAATACCCTTCTTCGAGGATAAACCAGCGTTTGTTGAGGTCGCTCGCGTCGGGGTAGACCAGTACTTCTTTGGAAAATTCACCGTTGCAGAGATCGCCGTCCTGCAAAGAGCCGTTTTTCATTTCAGCCTGACTGAACTGGAAATAATATCCGGCAGGCGGGGCTTTGTCAGGCGAGACGGGCGCCGATGCTTGTTGTTCCGAAGACTGGCAGCCTGCGAGCAGGTAAAACAAGGCGAGGAGTAGCGGGATGATATTTTTCATAACGGATCTGAAAAAAAGCGGAGCACAACTCGTAAGTCATGCCCCGCAGGGACAGGTTTCCCCATTTAAATTTTCCAATCGAGCCGCAGGGTGAAATTGCGCGGGCCTTCCAGTAAAGCGGGTCGAAGCGAGTATTCTTCGTTCAACAAGTTTCCGCACAAAACGCTTGCGCGCAGATGATCGGAGATCTTGTAGGAGGTTCGCAGGTCAACCGTAGTAAATGCGCCGTGTGATTGGCGGAAACGTTTGACGGCTGCAAAGGATTCGATAATTTCGACCTCAAAGATAGCGTCAATTGCCTCCATTTTACTGTTATAATTTACAGCGCCTCCGAAAGTGAATTTTTTCCAGGCATATTCTGCGTCCAGTTTCCAGGTTTCTTTAAAACGATATTTCAATACGTTATAATCTACCGAAGAGCCTTCATCGATCCGGTTGGTAAACTCTGTATATTTCGGGTCCGTCCAGGTATAACCGCCAAGAAGAGCCAGCGTTCCGCCACCCAGTTTGCCTTGTCCGGTTAGTGAAAACTCGAATCCCTTGATTTCGGTGTCGCCTACATTCTGCGATTCGAAACTGGCCAGGGGGACCAGCGCCGGCGGCGGACCGGGGTCGATTCCAAAAGTCAATTCGGCCAAAACGAACTCCATCATGTCGAAATAACGCGACTGAAAGGCGGTCAGGTCGACAAAGCCCATCCATTCGCCTACCCGGAAGCCTTGTTTGACGCCCACTTCGGCGGTCCAGCCGGTTTCGGAAACGAGACTGGGATTTGGGCGTACCACGTTGCCCGTGCTGAAATCGGTGTTGATGAATTTTTCGGCGATCGTCGGGTAACGGTAGCCCTGTCCCCAGGAGGCGCGGAAATAGGTTGCCCGCCCGGCTTGGTAGTTGGCGCCCAGGCGGAATACCGGCTTGGATTCGCGGGTGACGCCATTGGGAATTGTGTCGGTACGGGTTGCCGTAATCGGGATAATTTCAGGGCTGTGTTGCACATTGCGCTCATAGCGAACGCCTGCCGATAAGTTGAGCCGGCGGAAGGCTTTATAATCGAGTTGAAGGTAGCCTGCGTAGTTTTCGTTGGTAAAGTCGCCATTGCTGTACAGGTTGGCATCCACGGTGGTGTAAATGCCCACCACGCCGGCGGTAGCTACCAGTCCAATGTCGTCCATCTGGCGCTGGTACTGGTATTCGCCGTAGTACATGCGGCTGTCGTTGCTCTGGTTGCCACTGTTGTTGTTGTGCACGTAGAAATAACGGCCGAGGAATTTGTGTCGGTTGCCGCCTTTGTCGAAATACTGGAGGGAGGGGTCGATGGTGAAGCGAAGGCGGCCGTTGGAGCTGGATGCAGAGCCGAGGCCGGCCTGATAGGCGCCGGCGCCATCGTTGGCCCAAATAAAGAAGCTACCGCTGCGTCCGAAGTTGACATTGGTATTCAGGCCCAGAGTAAGCCGGTCGTTGACGCGATAGCGAACGTTGGGCGTGATGCGGCCATAGCGGCTGTACGTGTCGCGGTTGTAACTATCGCGGTAAAGCCCGAAGCCGCCGAGCACGAAGTCCCAACGACCGGCTTTGCGCTTGTGGTTGAAACTGAAACCGGTTTCGATCGGCAGGGCGATGGAAGACGTATCGCGTCCCCACCATTTTTTGTTTTCGTCTCTGGGGGCGCCCCAGATTTTGCCAAAAACAGCGACCTCGGTTTCCGGCACATCGCGGGCGTAGCCCGTGCGCAGGTTGATGATGCCGTTCATGGCCGAAGAGCCGTATAGGGCAGAAGCGGCGCCTTTGAGCACCTCCACCTGGCTGATGTTTTCGACCGGGAAATCGCCCCAGTTCGGAAAGCCGGCGTCGACCTGCAGGGCCGGCATGTCGTCGAGGAGCAGCAAAACACGGGTGCCGGCGCCATAAGAAAAACCTGCGCCGCTTCGGATACTGGCCTGTCCGTCGATGATACTCACGCCAGGCACCTTGCCCAGTACGTTGTCGATGGCGACCGTGTTGGTATTCTGGATCAGGCGGGGTTTCAAAACGTCGAGCGAAACGGTGACCTCGCCCAGCGGCTTTTCAAATTTGCCGGAGGTTACCGTGGCTTGCTGGAGCAGGTTGTTGGCATCGCCGAGCGTAACATCGAGGGTGGTTGTTTGTCCGGCGACCAACCTTACGGTCTGCCGGCGCGATTCGAAACCGGTGTACAAAAATTCAACTTCATAGTTGCCGGCGGGCAGGCTGATCGAATAGGCGCCGGTTTCGTTGGTCGATGAGCCGGTGCCGCCGGCTTTTACGGTGGCCCCGATGAGCGGTTCGCCGTTCGCAGCGTCGGTCACTACGCCTTGCAGGGTGCCGTTTTGGGCTGAGAGGTGTTGGAACAGGAAAAACAGGGGAAAAAACAAGAGGGGGAGTTTTTTGCGCATAGCATGTTTTCTGTTTAAGGAAGTAAAAATGGGTCGGACCGAAGGCGGGGTAAATGTATAAAAAGAAGCCGGACTGCTTCTCTACTGCTCCCAATCTCCTCTGCGGTTGGCCTTGATGGCTGAACGTCGGCGTTTTTCTTCTGCTCTGGCTTGTTTGACCTCTTCCGGAATGGCGGTCGGTCGGCGTTTTTTTCGCGGACGAAGGGCTTTTTCAATGCGCGTGATCAGTTTGGCGGTGGCCAGGTCTTTGTTGGCGAGTTGGGAGCGGGCGGTTTGGTTGGTTACACTTAATATTCCTTCGGAAGAAATCAGGTGGGCGAGTTTTTCCTGTACTAGGATTTTTTCTGCGTCGCTCAGGGCATTCGATTCGGCGACGTTGAAACGCGCCTCAACCTTGGTTTCCAGTTTGTTGACGCTTTGACCGCCTTTGCCGCCCGATCGGGAAGTGCGGTATTCAAGTTCGGATTTCAGGAGATCGGTGTTCATAATGGGCTTCAGTATTTGGGTTTTCCCATACGTCGAAATCGGTGCAAGATAGCCCGGAAAACAATACGTACATGGGCCCAAAACGTCGCCGCCAACCCGAAATGTTCCCGCATGACCTCGAACCGGTCCCGTAAACTCTGGCGATGCCTTTGTTTCGACATGCCGCCCATGAGGTAATCGCTCAGGATCAGACCGGTATGGATGTTTTCCTCGCTTTGTTTCAGTATTTTGATACACCAGTCGTAATCGGCGCAGAGGTTGCCCATGATGTATTCCGGCGCCAGGCTGCGCCGCGCGACAAACGACTGGTGTACCACCAGCATTCCGCCCAGGTAATCGCGCCAGCAGAGTTGTTGAGGTAGTGTGCGGGTGCTCAGTTCGCTCATGACGCCGGCTGGACGTCTGTTATCGTCGACCAACAGTGTTTCTCCGTACAACACACCGGTTTGAGGCCGGGCCATGGCCGCCAGTTTTTCCACGGTATCCGGTGCGTGCAGGTGATCGCCGCCGTTGAGAAACCAGACAAAATCGCCCGTTGCCAGGCGCAGCCCTTTGTTCATGGCGTCGTACAGCCCTTTGTCGCGTTCAGAGATCCAGCGCAGATTAGGCATCTGTTCGGCAAATTGTTTGATAACCTCCACCGAGGTATCCTTTGAGCCGCCATCGATTACCCAGTATTCGATGTACGGGTAACTTTGCCGGCGCACGCTCTCCATGGTGCCTTCCAGCAGGGCAGCGCCGTTGTAATTGATCGTGATGATTGAAAAACGCGGTTGCATGGTAAAATTCGGCAATTATCAACCCAAGGCAATTATCAACCCAAGGCATCTATCAGCCCAAGGCATCTATCAGCCCAAGGCTTCAGCCTTGGGAAAAAAAAGGGCCGTCGCAGGTAGTATACCCGCGACGGCCAATCCGATTCAAACCGAATGAATCCCTTCGGTCATTGAATCAGTTTTTAAAATAGGATTTGGTGTTTTTGCCGCCGCCTTTAACCGTGTCGAGTCGCTTTTTAAACTCGGGCGAAAGGGTTTCGTCCTCCTTACGGGCGTAGATTTCGTTCAGAGCGATCAGGGTGTTGAGATCGTTGGCGTCGAGGCTTTCGGCTTTCTGGAAGTAGGGGAGGGCCTGATCGAACAGCGTATTGATCTCGTTCTTGATAGCGTCATATTTCTTGATGCCGGCAGCCGAAAAATCTTCGGGCATGGCATTCAGTTCCTGCGTGCGGATAGCGGCCTTGTTGTAGTACAAAGCACCGAGCGAGTAAACGGCGTCCACGTTTTTCGGGTCTTTTTCAACGCCTTGCGAGTAGTATTTCTTTGCTTCTTCGAAGTACTCGTTGGCTTTGGCATCGTTTTTCGCCTGCAATTCGCGCTGGTACAGGTTGTCGTACACATTGCCGAGGGTCACGTAGAGGCCTACGTTGTTCGGCTCCTTGGCGATGGCCGTTTTCAGGCGGCCGGTGAGTTCGTCGAGTTTACCAGCTTTGAGGTAGGCGTTGATTTCGGCAAACAAAAGGCCCGAGTCTTCGGGGAATTTTTTGCGGCCTTCGTCCAGAACAGCCTGGGCGCCGGCCTCGTCGCCGCTTTCCAGTGTGCAGGTATACAAACCTTCGTAGGCCGTCGGCTGATCGGTACCGGCTTCGATCAGCTTTTTGAACAACGGAATCGCATCAGCGCAGCGCTGGGCCTGCCAGGCGGAAAGCGCCGTGATGTACAACTGATTGTTGTAGCGTTCCTTTTCGTCAAAAATGCTTTTTTGATTGTTGGCTTTCAACAAGTCGTGGGCTTTGAGGGAGCCCTGAAACGACAGGAATGCTTTTTCGTACTGGCCGGCTTCATATTTGGCCACGCCAATGTCGACCAGATAGGCGTAAACCGTACCGACACCCTTGATCGCGTCGCTTTTTTCGTATTTTTTGGTCGCCAGGTCGAAAGCTTTATTGTACGATTCGAAGGAAACAAGCGCGTCGTTATCGCCGGAGAATGCGGCCTGCGGGTTGAGTACCTTCATGGCTGCTTCTTTTTGAATAATGGCGCTGTACACCTCGCCGCGGGTATACCAGGCGGTATAAAGTCCCTGGGCATCGGGCATTTGAACGGCCTGATCGATCTTTTCCTTGGCTTCTTTCAGGCTGGCGTCGTTGTTGCTCTGATCCTGGTAGTAGCGGGTCAAAAGTTTTCCGGCCGATTTGGCCAGTTTGGCGCCTTCATCCTGGGCCGTCGCGAAGCTGGCGGTAAACAGGAGGGTTAGAAGAGCAAAAAGCGTTTTTTTCATGGTTTGCAAATTGTATTGGTAAAAAATCAGGATGCCGTCTCTTCCGACTGGCCTTCTCCGTTGCCGTTTTCTTCGGGTTCAGCAGAGGCGACGACGGTTACATCTGCAATATCGTCGGCATCGTCGAGGCGAATGAGCTTGACGCCCTGTGTGGCGCGGCCCATGACGCGCAGTTCGCTGGCGGCAGTACGGATGGTGATGCCCGAAGTAGTCGTAATCATCAGGTCGTCGTCGTCGGTGACGGATTTGATGGCAACCAGGTGACCGGTTTTAGACGTAACGTTGATCGTTTTGATACCTTTTCCGCCGCGACTTTGTGTGCGGTATTCATCCAGCGACGAGCGTTTGCCCATTCCTTTTTCCGAAACGACCAAAATGGTAGCGCTGGTATCGGCCGGATCGACACATACCATGCCCACTACGGCGTCGCCGCCCTCGTCGTCGACCTGAATACCACGCACGCCGGCGGCGGTACGGCCCATCGGGCGAACGTCGGACTCGTTGAAACGAATGGAACGGCCGCTTTGTACGGCCAGCAGGATTTCGTTGTTGCCGTTGGTCAGTTTGGCTTCGATCAATGCATCGCCGTCGTTGATGCCGATGGCGTTGATGCCGCCCTGGCGCGGACGCGAGTATTCTTCCAGCAGGGTTTTTTTGATCTGGCCCCGGCGCGTGCAGAAGATGATATAGTGGTTGTTGATAAATTCCTCGTCGTCGAGTTTTTTGACGATGATGTAGGCCCGGACTTTATCTTCTTTGGGAATATTGAGCAGGTTCTGGATCACGCGGCCGCCGGTGTTTTTGGCGCCCTCGGGAATTTCGTACACCTTGACCCAGAAGCAGCGTCCGCTTTCGGTAAACAGCAGCAGGGTCTGGTGGTTGGTGGCGGTAAACATGTGCTCCACAAAATCCTCCCCGCGGGTACGGACGCCCTGCGCCCCCCGTCCGCCACGGCCCTGGGCGCGGTATTCGGTGATGGGCGTGCGTTTGATGTAGCCGGCGTGGCTGATCGTGATGACGACCTCTTCGTCTTCGATCAGGTCTTCGATGCTGATGTCGGCTTCATCGACCTCGATGCTGGTACGGCGATCGTCGCCAAAGCGTTCGCGGATTTCGCCGAGTTCGGTTTTGATAATGCCGCGTTGCAGTCCCTCGTCGGCGAGGATGGCTTTCAATTCGCCGATCTTTTTCATCAACTCCTCGTATTCGAGTTTCACCTTGTCGCGTTCGAGGCCGGTGAGTTGCTGGAGGCGCATGGCCAGGATGGCTTTTGCCTGAATTTCGCTGAGGCCGAATTTGCTCATCAGGCCCTCGCGGGCTTCGTCGGCGTCTTTGGAGGCACGGATCAGCGCGATGACCTCGTCGAGGTGGTCGAGGGCGATCAGCAGGCCTTCGAGGATGTGTGCGCGCTCTTCGGCCTTGCGCAGTTCGTATTGGGTACGGCGCACGATCACTTCGAGGCGGAACTTGATAAACTCCTCGATCAGATCTTTGAGATTCAGCGTTTTAGGGCGGCCGTTGACCAGGGCGATGTTGTTGATCCCGTAGCTGGTTTGCAGCGGGGTGAGTTTGAACAACATGCTCAGGATCACGTTGGCAGCAGCATCGCGTTTGATTTCGATGACGATGCGTACACCCTCGCGGTTCGACTGGTCGCTGACGTCGGAAATACCCAGGATCTTTTTTTCATTGACCAGCTCGGCGATTTTCGCGATCAGCATGGCCTTGTTGATCTGGTAGGGAATTTCGGTAATAATGATGCTTTCGCGGCCTTTATCGTCGGTTTCGATCTCCGTTTTGGCGCGCACCACAACGCGGCCGCGACCCGTACGCAAGCCCTCGCGCACACCTGAAAGGCCGTAAATGATACCGCCGGTAGGAAAATCGGGCGCTTTGACGAATTCGATCAACTCGTCCACGCTAATCTCCGGATTGTCGACCGTGGCCACCACCGCGTCGCACACTTCCCGAAGGTTGTGCGGCATCATGTTGGTGGCCATACCGACGGCGATACCCGAGGCGCCATTAATCAGCAGGTTAGGCAATTTGGAAGGCATGACCGAAGGCTCTTCGAGCGAGTCGTCGAAGTTGAGCTGGAAGTCGACGGTGTCTTTGTCGATATCGTCGAGCATCGAATCGGTAATGCGGCGCAGGCGGGCTTCGGTATAACGCATGGCAGCCGGCGAGTCGCCGTCCATGGAGCCGAAGTTGCCCTGGCCGTCGACGAGCGGGTAGCGCAGGCTCCATTCCTGGGCCATACGCACCATGGTATCGTACACCGAGGCGTCGCCGTGCGGGTGGTATTTACCCAGCACTTCACCGACGATACGGGCCGATTTTTTGTAAGGTTTGTTGTAGTTGAGGCCGAGGTCGAGCATGCCGTAAAGCACGCGGCGATGTACGGGTTTCAGGCCGTCGCGCACATCGGGAAGGGCGCGCGAAACAATGACGGACATCGAGTAGTCGATGTACGCGACTTTAAGTTCTTCCTCAATATTGATGGGGACAATCCGCGATTCTTGCATACACTACTTTGGAACGATGGACGGCAAACGGTACAGGGTGGACGGAGAGATTCTTTTGCGGTGAAAAAAGTATGGGTTAATAGCCCGTTTGGGTCGCTTGCCGTCGTCCGTCCACCGGAAAAACGGTGCGCGAAGGTACGAAAGTTAGTACAGTTAACCCGCAAGAAAGCGGAATAAAACATACCGTAAAATCACCTTGGCTTAACGCTATTTAATGCCCCCGCTTTTACTTTAAGTTTCCCCTAACAAGCCCCTAACACCACTTAACAACCCACTGCCGGGATATTTGTCCCGTCAGTTTAAGCCACTGACCTGCAAAATATGAAAACCACGAAGCAAATCCTTTTGGCCGCTGTGCTGGCCCTGTTCTGTCAACAAATCGCAATTGCCCAAATCGCCGTCGGGCTCAAAACCGGCGGTCACTTTTCTACCGTCGGCGTAACCGAAACACTCGATCAACTCACGCCTGATTTCAAATTTTCGCCCGGATTTACGGCGGGTGTTGTTTCCGAAATCAATTTCGGCGATTATTTCGCCTTGCAACCGGAGTTGAATTGGGTGCAAAAAGGTTTTCGCTGGGACGAATCGCTGGGCGTACCAATCGGCAATATTGACATACCCATAGGCGCCGAAGCGCTTATCCGGACCAATTATCTTGAAATCCCCCTGTTGGCCAAAGGCAAACTGGGCAATGATTTCGTCCAGGGCTATGTGGCCGTTGGTCCGGCCTTCGGCTATGCCCTGAATGGCAAATTGATCACCAAACCGCGCCTGTTAGTCGAACTCGATCCCATCAAAACCGACCTGAACCTCGATAATCTCGATTACGAGCGCTTCGAAGTGTCGGCCGTAGGCGCTTTGGGCGTACAGTTCAATTTCAACCATGTAAAACTGTTTGCCGACGCGCGCTATACCCACGGTTTTACAGAATTGTACAATTTCCCGATTGTCAATGAAAAGGTCCGCCATCGCGGCATCTCCGCCAGTCTGGGCGTCATGTATGATTTGACCGACGGCGACTGACCCGGAATGCATCATACCACCAGATTTTGTTCAATAAACCCTTATAAACCCTATAAACCTTATAAACCATTTAGTTGATAACTTGTCGTTGAGAGGGTGGGCAACCGAGGTTGTCCGCCTTCTTTTTTTGTACGTAAGCGCATCTCCCTGTTATTTTGCACAATGAATCGATTGTTTCTTTCCTGCCTCTTTTTCTTCATTGCGGCCCAATTCGCAGCAGTTTTTTCCCAAAAACCGCCTGCTTTGAAAAAATACTGGGTCGAATTGACGGACAAAAACAACTCGCCTTACTGCCTGTGCCATCCGGAAGAGTTCCTCTCCGCCCGTACGCTCGATCGTCGCGCACTTGCGGGTATTCCCGTGGAAGAAAACGACCTGCCCGTCAATCCGGTTTACCTTGACGGACTGCGGGCAAAAGGAGCGCTGGTGCACAATACCTCCCGTTGGCTGAATGCCGCGACGGTGATCGCCGACTCGGCTACGGCCGCCGACTTGTCCGGTTTGGCATTTGTCAAAAAAGTAAGCTATCTGGGGCCGCATATCCGCATCAAAAATGCGCCCGACCGGCTGCCCAAAAAACGAACGCCACTCACCGAAGTGCCGCAAGTGAAGGGCCGCAACAGTGTCTGGGGCTATGCAGGCCGGCAAAATTCCCTTCTGGGCCTCGATTTGCTGCACGCAGCCGGCAACCGCGGCGAGGGTATCTGGATTGCTGTAATGGACGGCGGTTTTACCAATGCCGATACGGTTGCCTTGTTCGACAGCATAGCGCTTGATCACCGCTTGTTTCAGGGACGCGATTTTGTGGAGCGCGACGGCGCCGTGTACGAAAGCGCTGCGCACGGCACCTCTGTGCTCGGCGTTATGGCCGGGAATATTCCGGGCTGGTTTGTCGGCGGCGCGCCCGATGCGACTTATTTTTTATTAAAAACGGAGGATACCGGCGGCGAATTTCCGGTAGAAGAGGCCAACTGGATCGCCGGGGTGGAGTGGGCCGACAGCATGGGAATCGACCTGGTCAATGCCTCGCTGGGTTATACGCAGTTCAACGACACGACGCTCGGGCACTGGTACCGCGAACTCGACGGACGAACGGCCATCGGTTCGCGCGGGGCTGCAATCGCGGCGACCAAAGGCATGATTATCTGCAACAGCGCCGGCAACGAAGGTGACGGCCCCTGGCGGTACATCGGCGTTCCGGCCGATGCCCCCGGGTTGATCGCCGTGGGCGCTGTTGATCTCGACGGCCGGCGCGCCGAATTCAGTTCACAAGGCCCTACGGCCGACGGCCGCATCAAGCCGGATTTATCTGCCCCGGGGGCGCCGGTCATCTCCACGGCCGGCCGCGGCGCGGAGCTTGATCTGGCTTTCGGTACTTCCCTGGCTTCGCCAATGTTGTGCGGTGGCTTGGCGGCCCTTTGGAGTGCCAACAGGGATAAAACAGCCAATGAAATATTGAAAACAGTGCTGGCTAACGCCGATCAGAGCAATCGCCCCGACAACCTGAAAGGCTATGGCATTCCCGATCTCGACCGGGCCTGGCTGCAACTCGCAGGCTTTGCCTCCGGGCCATCGATCAATGATTGCCGGGAGGGCTTTTTTGCTTCCAGGGATAATCAGTTGCAGTTTTTGATCTTCAACCAACCCGGAAATATTGAGGCCGTGTATTTGCACGACGGCCTGGGGAACCGTGTTCCGGTTCAGTTGCTGAACTATAAACAGGACAAGGTCAGCACACTATCAGTTGTTTTTCCTGAAAATACGCCGCCCGGCTCGTGCCGTCTAACCGTGGTGACAGATGCCGGTTGCTGGCGGCTTTGGGCGGTGGTTTTTTAGGTTTTGGGTGTTGGGTTTTGGGTAAAAGGGTTGTTGCTGCTCTCGGGTTACGTGGCGATACAGCCCTGATTTTGACAGCAATTTCAGGATTTGCTCGGACGAAGCTTACTTGCCTCGTAACTCAACCCGAGAGCAGCAACAACCCTTTTACCCAAAACCCAACTCCCAACACCCAACTCCCAACACCTAACTCCCGATCGCCTTGATACCCGGCAGTTCTTTTCCTTCGAGGAATTCGAGCATGGCGCCGCCGCCGGTGCTGACGAAGCTGACTTTTTTAGCCAGTTTCAATTGGTTGACCGCGGCTACCGAGTCACCGCCACCTACCATGGTGAAGGCGCCTTTTTTCGTTGCGGAGGCTACGGCTTTGGCGACCACTTTGGTACCGTCGGCAAAAGCGGGCATTTCAAACACGCCCATGGGGCCGTTCCAGATCACGGTTTGGCTTTTGCGGATCACCGAGGCAAAGGCACGCGCGGCAGCCGGGCCGATATCGAGGCCCATCCAACCGTCGGGAATCTGGTGGCTGGGGCAGACCTGCGTCTGGGCATCGGCAGCGAACTTGTCGCCGCAAACCGAGTCCTTCGGCAGCAGGACTTTCACGCCGGCCGCTTTGGCTTTTTTCAAAAAATCCTTGGCGATTTTCAATTTGTCGGCTTCCACGAGCGAATTGCCAACGGTGGCGCCTTTTTTGGCCAGCATAAAAGTGTAGGCCATGGCGCCGCCGATCAGGATATTGTCGGCGTAGTCGAGGAATTTTTCCAGCAAAAGAATCTTGTCGCTGACCTTGGCGCCGCCGGTGACGCAGGTGACCGGCTTGGCAGGGTTGTGGATGGCGCGGGATGCATTCAGAATCTCGCGCTCCATCAAAAGCCCGAAGCTTTTGTGGCTTTTATCGAAATAATGCGCCACGATGGTCGTGCTGGCATGCGCCCGGTGCGCGGTGCCGAATGCGTCGTTGATGTACACGTCGCCCAGTGCGGCCAGTTTTTTGGCAAATGCCTCGTCGCCGGCTTCTTCTTCGGGGTGGAAACGCGTGTTTTCGAGCAACAGGACTTCGCCCGGTTTCAGGGCAGCCGCTTTTTTCTCGGCGGGTTTGCCCACGCAGTCTTCGGCAAAATGAACCTTGGCTTTCAGTTTTTTGCGCAGGTGTTTGACCAGGTGTTTCAGTGTAAACTTTTCCCGGTTGATGCTGCCGTCAGGGTTCTTTTTCTCCAGCGGCCGGCCCAGGTGCGACATCAGAATGGCGGAGCCGCCCTGGTCGAGAATTTGCCGGATGGTCGGTACCGCTTCGCGGATACGCGTATCGTCGGTAATGTTATAAGCCTTGTCGAGCGGCACGTTAAAATCCACCCGGACCAGGGCTTTTTTGCCTTTGAAGTTGATGTTCATGGATGGGAAAGTTTGAGGATTCGAAGATTTGAGGATTCGAGGATTCGAGGATTCGATTGAGTTTTGCATTCAAATCTTCGAATCTTCAAATCCTCGAATCCTCACCAATTCATACCATTGCAGCCAGTTGCGCCAGACGGGCCGAGTAGCCCGATTCGTTGTCGTACCAGCCCACGATGCGCACGGTGTTGCCGTTGGCTTGCGTCAGCGGAGCGTCGAACACGACAGAGTGTTTGTTGCCCACGATGTCGGAGCTGACGATTTCGTCGGTATTGTACTCCAGAATGCCTTTGAGGTGGCTGTCGGCGGCAGCTTTGAAAGCGGCGTTGACCTGCTCGACGGTAGCGGCAGTTTTGAGCGTCGCCACAACGTCGGTTACCGAGCCGGTGGCGACGGGTACGCGCATGGAGTGCGCTGCAATTTTGCCTTTGAGGTGCGGAGCAACCAGTACAACGGCCTTGGCGGCGCCGGTGCTGGTGGGCACGATGTTCTGAGCGGCGGCGCGGGCGCGGCGAAGGTCGCGGTGCGGTCCGTCCTGCAGGTTTTGGTCGGCCGTGTAGGCGTGGATGGTGTTCATGAAGAACTGTTCTACGCCGAAGGCTTTATCGAGCACCATAATCATGGGCACGAGGCAGTTGGTGGTGCAGGAGGCGTTGGACAGGATGGTGTCGCTGTCTTTGATCTGATCGGCATTGGCGCCGATGACGAAGGTGGGCACGTCGTCGGCCTTGGGCGGCGCGGAAAGCACCACGCGGCGGGCGCCTGCCTGGAGGTGAAGGCCTGCTTTTTCTTTGTCGAGGAAAATGCCGGTGCATTCGAGCACGACGTCGACGCCCATGTCTTTCCAGGGCAGTTCGGCGGGATTTTTCACGGCGAGACCCGCGATGCGGTTGCCATTGACGGTGATGCTGGTATCGTCGGCAGTGACGGTGCCGTCGAAACGGCCGTGCATCGTATCGTATTTGAGCAGGTGGGCGAGGGTCTGGTTGTCGGTGAGGTCATTAATGGCGACGACTTCCACATTGGGGTCTTTGACCAGGTTGCGGAAAGTGAGGCGGCCGATACGGCCGAAACCATTGATGGCGATGCGTTTCTTAGCCATTTGTTTTCGATATGTTGATGAACGATTTTTGTGTATTTTCCTGGTAGAAGGCACAAAATTAGGCCTTTGGCGGCAAAGGAAGCACTTAGATCACGTTTAAATTTCATTTGCCGGGCCGCAAGCGGCAAATTTTATTTCAATCTGCGCTGGATTTTTTTCGCAGGCTTCTTGCTATGGCTGCAAAATTTGTTTTACCTGAAATAAAATTTGCCCGCTTGTGCCACTGTGCTCTAATTTAAATATGCCTGGGGCCGGTCCAAAATATTATCCGGTATATTGAATGATCGACCAGTAAAGCGGTATTCCAATGGTTATGTTGAACGGAAAAGTAACGCCGAGCGCCATGGGTATGTAAAGACCCGGATCGGCTTGAGGAATCGTAAATCGCATGGCTGCCGGTACGGCAATGTAGGATGCGCTCGCTGCCAGAACAGTGAGCATGAGCCGGTCGGCGGGATTCATGCTCATCAAACCGGTTATCAGGATGCAAATCAGCCCGTTCAACATGGGAAGCAAAAGGGCAAATAGCGTAGCCGTTCGGCCATAATGACGAAATGTTTTGAAACGCTGTGCGGCTACCATACCCATATCCAGCAGAAAGACAGCCAGGAATCCTTGAAAAATATCGGATGTAAAGGGTTTGATACCTGCCGCCTGTTTGCTGCTGGTCAGCATACCGATGATCAGGCTTCCGAGCACCATGAGCACTGAACCGTTGGTAAGGGCTTCGCGC
Source organism: Saprospiraceae bacterium (assembly GCA_016787345.1). Classification (GTDB taxonomy): domain Bacteria; phylum Bacteroidota; class Bacteroidia; order Chitinophagales; family Saprospiraceae; genus M3007. Next base: position 33,869 of record JAEUUU010000175.1, read on the forward strand.
GCAACGTACCAAAGGCTGTGCTTGGGATGCGCTACGTCATCTTCTGCAAATCGCCGCACCAGAAACAAACCGATCATGATAGCAGGCGCTTCCATGAGCGCCATGGCAGCCACCATATGTCCTCCATAGTGGGCCCCTTCCGATTCAAGAAAACCGGAGGCAGTAATAAAGGTCACCGCACTCACAGAACCATACGTCGCGGCAACCGCGGCCGCATTGTAAATGCCAAATCGCTTTTTGAGCAGGAAAAACGCAACGATCGGGGTCAGCACCGAAAACAACAGCGCGAGAAATAGCGTGCTGAAAATATCAGCCATGTTTCCGCCGTGCGACAACTCCTGCCCCCCGCGAAACCCGATCGAAAAGAGCAGATAAATAGACAAAAATTTAGAGGTGTTGGAGGGTACCTCGAGATCGCTTTTCAGCAGGGTGGCAACTACTCCTAAAATAAAAAAGAGCAGGGTGGGGTTGGTAAGGTTGTTGTATAAAAGGTCAATATTCATTCACCTTGTTTTGGTTAATTCAATTCTGCTTCCAGCCAGACGGGCTGGTGATCTGAAAACTGAAAATCCTGGCCGACGGTTTGAACCTTTTTTATTTGAACATTCGGCGAGACCAGGAAAAAGTCGATCAGTGTGACAAAGGTTTCCCCTTTTTTATACGGATCTCGCGCTTTCCTGTTGGTTGGCTGCGTGGCGTCGTAGGCAAAATGCCAGTCGTCGGGGAAAAAACCGGCCGGAATGTTGCCTTGTTCGTAACCCTGTGTATTGCCGGGCATAAACGTATCGAAGCGGAAATAGGGCGGGCATTGATTCCAGTCGCCGCCAAGTACCACGTAATTGCCTTTTTCGTATTCCCGGAGGGCCAAATCGCGGAGATAGGGCAGTTGAATCGCCTTGATTTTGTCGCCCGGATCGTAAGCGGCATTGTGCAGATTGATGACAACCAACTCCTTGCCCCGGTTGGTTGGGAAGCGATGTATGGCCAGGCAACGGTCCAGTTGAAACATACGATCGGGCATCGGATAGTGCCCGGGGAGTTGCTCCCTGATCGATGTTTCCGGATGCCACCTGCTGAAAGTTGCCAGCCCGGAGTTGACCTTGCCGTAGGCATTCCAGGGCTCCAGCAGCGGAATCGGGACACGGCGGCAGATGTAATTTTGGGCGTAGGTGGAAGCATAGCCGCTAAGTGTACTACAATAGGCGCTGTATTGATCGATCCCATAACTGCGATCGGACGAGACGTCTACTTCCTGAAGAAGGTAAAAGTCAGCCGTTTTTTGCTGGAAAAAATCGAGTGCGCCGCGCAGGTTTTTCTCCACCAGCGGGCGGGGCGAATGCACCATGCTGTTGCCCGAGTACCACATACCCTGATCGTCGTAGAAAAAATCGGACTCGGCGCCCAGACCGCCAAAACCTACATTCCAGGTGACAAACCGGAATACACTGTCGGACAGAATGGTAATGGGCAAGAACTGGTGCGGTTCCAGTTTTACTGTTTGTTCGGGTTCCCAGTCGGTGGCCCAGCCAAATGCAAAAACGCCGGCCAGATAGAGGAAGACAACGAGCAGCAAGCCAATCAGGCTTCTGCGTATCGGACGTGACATTTTCATCAGTTGCCGCTTTCAGGTTTGGGAATCACTTTGCCGCGCAGTATCAGGGCGGTGCCCTGTCCGACGCTGTCGGCAGAGGTGCTAACCGGTACGAACCGGTAGAATTCTTCGGCTTTTTCCGCATCGAACGTGATGCGCACCCAGCCGCTTTTGCCGGGCGGAATGGGTTCGCGGAGCCAATCGGTCGTGATACAATGACAGGTGACCAATGCTTCGCGAATGCTCAGGGGGGAGCCACCGGTATTGTTGACAATGAATTCGCGGGTAACGGGTGTGCCCTGTGGGATTTCGCCCAAGTCCAGTTGTTTAACGGGCCATTCTGCCCTGGCGGGGCCACTGGCAGTAGTTGGTTGCTGGCCGGGTTGTGTATGAGAACAAGCAGCAAAAAGCCACAGTGCTGGTATGAAGAAAAGGATTTTTTTCACCGCGCAAATTTTGGCCAAAGGTAAATAAAAACAGCAGGGCGGGTCATTGACCCGCCCTGCCGATTACTGTATTTGAAGTGAAAACCTTCTTACTGCTGTACGACTACTTTAACAAAGATCGTTCGGTCGCCGCGGCGTACGCCAAGGGAGTAGACCGAGGCTGGCAGGTCGCCGTAGTCGAACTGATACAACAAGTGCCCGGTACCAAAATCAGCCTGGTCACGACGGACCAGTTCGCCGATGCTGTTGAACAGGAAAAATTCGATTTTCTCTTCCGGCAGGCCGCTCATTTCGATACTGAACTTGCCATCGTTCGGGTTCGGGAACAGACGGAAGCTTTCCAGCCAGCTCAGGTCGCTGGCGCCCGATACGATCACCTGGATCGTCTGTTGCAGGGTACTGGCGCCGCAAAGATTCACCACGGTGAGTTCGACGGTGTATGTGCCGCTGGCTGAGTAAGTGTGCGTCGGGTTTTCTTCATTACTGAAGCTGCCGTCGCCGAAATTCCAGGAATAACTGAGTCCGTTGAGCGACTGGTTGGCAAACAGGATGGTACTGCCGAAGCTTTGGTAAGTGAAACCTGCATTCGGCAGGCTGTTGACAACAATGTCCTGGGTGGTCGTGTTGCTGCCAAAAGCGTTGGTAGCCGTCAGGGTAACCGTATAAGTTCCCGGCGAATTGAAGGTTGTCGTCGGGTTCTGCTGTGTCGAAACAGGCGGATTACCACCTTCGAAGGTCCAGTTCCAACTGGTTGGGTCGCCGGCCGATTGGTCGGTGAATTGTACCGCCAGCGGCGCGCAACCTTCATTCCAGTTGGCGCTGAACGCTGCGAGCGGAGCTGAACCAGCAATTTCAATGGTCTGGCTGATTTCTACGGTGCCGCAGGCATTGGTAGCAAACAGGGTAATGTTGTACATGCCCGGGGTGCCGTAGTCGTGCGAGGGGTTGGTTTCATTGCTGAAACTGCCGTCGCCGAAAGCCCATTGGTATGACGTTGCTCCGGTAGTCGTGTTGGTCAGCACCACGCCGAAGCCGGCGGTCTGGATGCTGAAACCGGCTGTCGGAGTGGTATTGACCGTTACAGTTTGCGTCGTTGTGGCGCTGCCAGCCGAGTTGGTCGCCACCAGGGTCACCGTGTAGGTTCCGGCTTGCGACCAGCTTGCTGTCGGGTTTTCATCCGAAGACGTTGCAGGCGAGCCCCCTTCGAAGGTCCAGGCAAAGGTTGTCGCATTGTCGCTGGAAGTATTGGTAAACTGTACTTCAAACGGAGCGCAACCATTGTTGGCGCTCAAACTGAAACCGGCTGTCGGGGGCGTAACGACGGTTACCTGCTGGGTAGTTGTGTTGCTGCCACAGTTGTTGGTTGCAGTGAGCGTTACCGTATACACGCCGTCGGTTGCATACGTGTGGTTCGGGTTGGCCTCGCCGCTGGTGCTGCCGTCGCCGAAGTTCCAGACGTAGGTCGTGGCATTGGACGAGTTGTTGGTAAAGCTGGCGTTTGCGCCGTTCACGCTCGAGGTAAAACCGGCCGTCGGTTCGGGCAATACCGTGATAAAGTCGTTTTGGGTGTACGTGCTGCTGCCACCGGCAGAAACAGCCACCAACGTGACGTCGTAAGTGCCCGGATTGTCAAAAACAACCTCCGGGTTTTGCAGTGTGGACGTAGCGGGCGTGCCACCCTCAAAAGTCCAGTTCCACTCCGTTGTATTGCCGGACGACAAATCGGTAAATTGAACGAGCAAAGGACCGCAACCGGAAGTAGTGGCAGCCGTAAACCCGGCATTGGGCGATGTAATCACAACGACCTGCTGGGTAGCCGTACTGGTACCGCATGCATTGGTAGCCGTGAGCACGACCGTATAAGTGCCGTCGGTCGCATACGTGTGCGTAGGCTCGGCATCTGTGCTGGAATTGCCGTCGCCGAAATCCCAACTATACGTGCTGGCATTGGACGACGTGTTGTCAAAGTTGGCTGTCGCTCCTGCTACCGACGAACTGAAATTGGCATTCGGACCGGCATTTACAACAATCACGTCGGTTTGAGTAGCCGTGCTGCTGCCAGCGGCATTGCTGACCGTCAGTGTGACGGAGTAGGTGCCAGGTACGCTGTACGTAACCGTGGGGTTTTCTTCATTCGACGAAGACGGACTGCCGCCGGGGAATTGCCAGTTGAAACTGGTGGCATTGGCCGTGGAGGCATCGGTGAATTGTACCGTCAGGGGGCCGCAACCGGAAGTCGGACTGGCCGTGAAAGCTGCCGTCGGAGCGGTTGACACAGTAACCGTCTGGGTAGAGGTAGCCGTGCCGCAGGGGCCTGTTGCAGTAAGCACTACCGTGTAAGTACCGTCGGTAGCATACGTGTGGTCCGGGTCGCTTTGCGAACTGTTGTTGCCGTCGCCGAAATCCCAGGAATAGCTGGTCGCATTGGCCGACGTATTGGTAAAGCTGACGTCGAGTCCGTTGGCCGAGCTGGTGAAGCCGGCTGTAGCGGCGGGTTCAACCGTAATCGTAAAGTTTTCACCCGAGCCGGTGCATCCGTTGAGGCTGGGCGCTGCGGAGATCGTTCCCGTTTGGGTGCTGCTCACGTTGGCCGCTGTAAACGAAAGATTTCCGCTTCCGGAGGCGCCAAGACCGATATTGGTGTTGCTGTTGTTCCAGCTGACCGAAGCGCCGGCGGGCGTGCTGTTGAAATTGACGATGACCGTCTCTCCAGCGCATACCGTTTGATTGGCAGGGTCGCTGATCGAGGGCGTGGGATTGACGGTAACCGTAAAGTTTTGCGCCACGCCGTTGCAACCGTCGAGCGAGGGCGTTACCGCGATCGTGCCGGTTTGAGCGCTGTTTACATTGGCAGTGGTAAATGCAATATCACCTGTGCCGTTGGCGCTCAGGCCGATATTGGTATTGTTGTTGGTCCAGGCATAGCTGGCGCCATTAGTACCGTTGAAATTGATGGCAACCGGGGCGCCGCCACAGGCGGTTTGATCGGCCGGGTCTGTCATCGACGGCGTCGGGTTGATGGTAATGTCGAAACTGGCTGCGCTGCCTGTACAACCGGCCAGGCTGGGTACGACGGATATCGTGCCGCTGGTGGGTGCGCTGACATTGGCAGAAGTAAAGATGATATTACCCGTTCCGTTTGCCGCAAGTCCAATGTCGGTATTGCTGTTGGTCCAGGCATAGCTGGCGCCGTTGGTACCGTTGAACGGAATATTTACCGAAGTCCCGCCGCAGGCGCTGGCGTCGCCGGGGTTGGAAACCGTCGGTGTGGGATTTATGGTAATGGTAAAATTCACCGGCGTGCCAACACAACCCGGCAGCGACGGCGTTACCGTGATGGTCGCTGTTTGCGTATTGCTGACATTAGCCGAAGTAAAGTTCAGGTTGCCCGAGCCGCTGGCAGCCAGGCCAATTGCCGTATTGGAGTTGGTCCAGGCATAGCTGGCGCCGCTGGTGCCATTGAAGGCGACGGAAACCGGGGCGCCTCCGCATGCGTTTTGCGCCGCCGGCGTATTCATGGTCGGCGCCTGCGTGACGGTGATAAAGTTGGTTTGGGAGGCCGTATTGCTGCCGGCTGCATTCGTAACCGTCAGGGTGACCGTGTAGGAACCGGTATTATTGTACACGACAACCGGATTCGGATCGGTAGAGGTGCCTGGGTTGCCACCCGGGAACAGCCAGTTGTATGTCGACGGATCGCCTGAAGAAGTACTGGTAAACTGAACCGTCAGAGGGCCGCAACCGACGGTTGGAGTAGCTGTGAAACTGGCAACCGGAGGGGCAAGCACTGTTACGGTTTGGGTTTCAGTATTGGTGCCGCAATCGTTGGTTACCGTGAGGGTTACGGTATAGGTGCCTTCTTCGGCATACGTGTGCGTCGGGCTCGTCTGGGTACTGGTATTGCCGTCGCCAAAATCCCAAAGCGAAGAAGCAGCGCCGTTGGAGGTGTTGCTAAAGTTCACGGTCAGGCCGTTTACCGCTTGTGTAAAATTGGCATTCGGCGTGGTTTGCACCGTGATGTAAGACGTCTTGGTAATCGTGTTGGAGCCCACGGCGTTGGTGGCGGTTAGGGTCACCGGGAAAGTTCCGGAGAAATTATACAGCACCAGTGGGTTTTGAGCCGTGGACGTCGACGGGATGCCGCCCGGGAATTGCCAGTTGTATGCAATGGTATTGGGCGACGACTCATTGGTGAACTGGACGGCCAATTGTGCACAACCGCTTGTGGGTGATCCCGAAAAATCAGCGGTGGGGGCTGTGTTCACAAATGCGGTTTTGGTGGAAGTTCCGCACTCGTTTTCCACCGTCAGTGTTACGAAATAATTGCCCCCGAAGTCGTACGTGTGAACCGGGTCTTCGTCAAAACTACTCTGGCCGTCGCCAAAATCCCAAACAAAGGAAGTCGCGTTGCTGGAGGTATTGGTAAACGTAACTGTTGTACCATCAACCGTGTAGGTAAAATTAGCAACCGGCTTGGCTTTGATTTCGACCTGTTTGGTAATGCTTACCGGGCCCCCGGTGCCTTGAAGCGTTAGTTTTACACTGTAAGTACCCGGATTAGCCCAGGTGACTGTGGGGTTTTGCTGTGTGGACGTGGGCGGTGTGCCGCTCGGGAACATCCATGCGTAGCTGGTGATATTGCCACTGGAAAGATCGGTGAACTGAACGGGGCTGTCTTCACAAGCCGGATTGGGCGACCATTCGAAATCGGCAATCAGCGGCGGCGGCGGCGGTCCGCAGGGGGTCAGGCAGTTGCTGTTGATTTTTCCGGGCAAATAGTTGTTGACTGCAGTGATCGAGGCATTGCTCCAGGAGTTGGAAGTGTTTACCGAGGGGCACATGATCCAGGAGTTCGGGCAACCGGAAGCATCGTGGTTGCAGTTGAAGTTGTGTCCGATCTCGTGGGCCGTCAGTACGCGAAGGAAATCGGCGTTGTTGCTGAAATCCTGCAAACAGTGGTATTTGATGCTGTTGCAAACGCCGCCCAGCCAGGCAATACCGATGGTGCCGCCCTGAAAATCGCGGTCGGTCCAGAGTTCGCCGACGTCGAACGTGACGCCGAAGTTGCCGGCGTTGCCCCAGGCCGTAAAACTGTCGAGCAGTGCACTAGCGCTGGTCGAGGTCGTCCAGGGATCGCTGTTCTGGCTCGTCACGACAAACTGAGTTACGATCACAAATTCCAGGTCGTGGTTGAATACGCCGGTGTAATTGGTCTGTACGTTGTTGATAACGCCAATATTGTGGTTTTCAACGGCGTCAACAGAGCCGTATTTGTCAAACATCAGCCAGTCGGAGGCGATAGCCAGGTCGACTTCGTAGCAGGCCATTGCATCGGCGACCAACTCTTCGGGCTCATTTTGAAACTGGTCCTGAATGTGCTGAAATTCCTCGTTGGCTTCCCGCAAAGCACATTTGTTTTCATCGGTATGAATCACCGCGCTGGCCGGGTAAACGATGTAAAGCCCAAACGGCGCGTTCTGGTCGAGATACCACAGCGGTTCGATGTACCAGGTATCATTGTTTTTTTCAACGAAGCCGTAAATAAAGTCGTTGTCGAGCGTCAAACGGACATGCCCGTTACTCCCCACTTCGAAGCCAAAGAACGCTTTTTGTTCCGTGGGAGTGATGTACTGGATGCCGTCGTCGCTCACGACCTGCAGACGGTAGTTTTCAGACAATACCCGGCTGGGCGACAAATAAAACGTCCAATCGTGCCCGTCCAGTTGAAGAGAAATAGGCGCCGGGTTGAACATGGTACTCTTCGCAGCTTCGTGGATAGGCTCGGCATCGATGCTGAAAACTTCCCAGCTGGTAAACTTCTTTTTCAGGCTCAGAGAGGTATACTCAACCTTCTCACCTGAAAAATTTTGTGCCGTCAGTTGACCCGTTCCGGCAAGAAACACAAGGGTCAGGAGCCAACAGCAAAACAGACGTAAACGACAAAGCATGGTCTGGATTGTAGTTTAATAATGATGAGGAAAATACGAATGTAGGGGGAGGATTACCTGTATCGGAAATGGGACAACCGGGAGAGCCCCGGAATAAAACCGGATAGGTATTTTTCAGCACGCGAAAGTACTATTTGTGCATAATTCATTTACAAAACCGTATAAAAATTGCATGATTGTGCAAATAACGGACGTTTGTTCAGTCGAGTGCGCAACCCCTTCGGAAGGTTTTCGTTACAGGGTTATTTGAATCCTGACGCCTTGTCTGGTTCGGCTCGATCACAACGCATACCTTTGCCAGCTCCTTTTTTCTGACACAACCTTGTCCTGCTCATGCTGCTTAAAAAAAGCCTTTTTGCTCTCTTCCTTTGCCTGCTGGGCGCCACCGCCATACAGGCGCAAGACGACGACCGCTCCTACCGCGGCCCCGACCGGGGCGAGCGCGAAGAACCCCGCGCCACCGGTTTTGCTTCCAAACTTTGGTATGGCGGCAGCCTCAACCTCGGCTTCAACGCTTTTAATGGCCAGAACGCATTCGGCGTAGGCCTGGCGCCCATGGTCGGTTACAAGTTTTGGGGACCTTTATCGGCCGGCCCCAGGGTTTCCTTCACCTTTACCTCACTCAAAATCCCGGGCGCCCGCGCCGTAGCCTTGTTCGATACCGAAGCCGGTGCGTTCCTGCGTTGCAGGGCCTTCAAAGGCTTTTTCCTTCAGGGCGAATTGTCGAACAGCTGGCGCCAGGACCCCTACGAACAGGTCGGCACCAAAATCCTGAAACGCACAGTATCGCGCTTCAATCAATACGCCGGAATCGGTTACAATTTCTCGAATGGCAGCGGCGGCCCCGGTACGGAAATCAGTGTCATGTACAACTTCGCAATTGCCAACGACATCGATAACAGCAACACCTTGTGGGATGAAAATCCCTTGCTCTACCGCTTCGCTTTTACCTACGGCTTTTGAGATTTGAGACAAATAAAAATTGGCTACAAGGGTTGTTGTTATATCTTTGCAACTAATTTAGCCAAATTTTTATTCTCTAACCAAATTGTATTTTCCAAATGGCGAATGCTAAAATTGTCGGGCTGCTCGGCGACAAGGCTGCTTACTACCTTGAACACGAGTGCCGCACCATCGACAAAAAACAACTGCATGCCCCCTCGCGCAACCACGTGGACGAAAGCTGGGCTGGTTCCAACCGCAATCCGCAAACCCTACGCAGCCTCCAGCAAATTCTCGGTACCGGCCGTCTGGCCAATACCGGATATGTGAGCATCCTGCCCGTCGATCAGGGTATCGAACACTCTGCCGGTGCGTCTTTTGCCCCGAACCCGGCCTATTTCGACCCGGAAAACATCGTCCGGCTCGCCATCGAGGGCGGCTGCAATGCCGTGGCTTCCACCTACGGCGTATTGGGCTCCGTTGCGCGCAAATACGCCCACAAAATTCCGTTTGTGGTCAAAATCAACCACAACGAGTTTCTTTCCTATCCCAACAAGTTTGACCAGATCATGTTTGGCTCCGTCAAAAATGCCTGGGATATGGGCGCCGTAGCCGTCGGTGCCACCATTTATTTCGGCTCCGATGAAAGCAGCCGCCAAATCCAGGAAGTGGGCGAGGCTTTCGAACTGGCACACGAACTGGGCATGGCCACTATCTTGTGGTGTTACCTGCGCAACAACAGCTTCAAAAAAGACGGCGTCGATTACCACACCGCCGCCGACCTCACCGGCCAGGCCAATCACCTGGGCGTGACAATTCAGGCCGATATCATCAAACAAAAACTGCCGACCAACAACGGCGGCTATACGGCCATCAATTTTGGTAAAACCCATGCCAAAGTCTACTCCGAACTCAGCAGCGATCACCCGATCGACCTTTGCCGTTACCAGGTGGCCAACTGCTACATGGGCCGAGTAGGCCTCATCAACTCGGGCGGCGAATCCAAAGGCGCCACCGACCTGCAGGAGGCCGTTATCACGGCCGTGGTGAACAAACGCGCCGGCGGCATGGGGCTTATTTCCGGTCGTAAAGCTTTCCAAAAGCCCGTCAAGGAAGGTGTGGCGCTGCTCAACGCTATTCAGGACGTGTACCTCGACAAATCGATCAAACTGGCCTGATCTGCCGGTTTTTGAAGAATTGTGGCTACAAAGGCGATTTCAACCGCGGTTGAAATCGCCTTTTTTCATTGCTTTACACTCCACAAGCCATTCTTTTCTGCCATGAATCGCATCCTTCTTCTTTGTATGGCCGTATTAGGGCACCTTTCGCCGTTTGCCCAGGTACAACGCGCGCCGGCTTATCCCTTGCTCGTCAATGATCCGTATTTCAGCGTCTGGTCGTTCGACGACACCCTTTTTGCATCGCCCACCCGCCATTGGACCGGCAGCGAACATCCATTGGTAGGCATGTTGAGGGTCGACGGCAAAACCTACCGCTTCATGGGGCGGCCGGATGTCCCGCTGGAAACAGTGCTGCCGACCGCTTCGGAATCTTCGTGGACCGGCCGTTTTACGACGATTGCGCCGCGCAGCGCGCTCTGGATACAGCCCGCTTTCGACGATCGAAAATGGAACGCCGGCCCCGCTCAATTCGGCACCCCAGAACAGAACCCGGCAACACCATGGACGGAAAAGGAAATCTGGGTGCGCAGAAGTTTTGATCTGCCGGCCGGGCAATCGCTCAACAACCTTTATCTCCGGATACGCTACGACGACGATGTTGAGGTATTTCTCAACGGGACAAAAATCTTCGCCGGCAATTGCTGCGCCAACTCGTATCAAAGCATCGAAATCAAAGCCAAATGGAAAACGCTGCTGAAACCCAAAGGCAACCTGCTGGCCGTACACGTGACGAATACGGGCGGACTGGGTTTTCTCGATTTTGGCCTGGCTACGCGCCCCGCCGGCGTTTCGACATTGCCCGCCGTGCAACTAAACCGCTGGATGACCGCCACCCAAACCAATTACTATTTTCAATGCGGTCCGGTCGGGCTGCACGTCGATTTTCTTTCTCCGCTGTTGCCGCAAGACCTGGAATTGTGCGCTCGCCCGCTATCCTATGTCCGGTTTTCCGTACGCTCCGAAGACGGTGACGCACATAAAGTGCAGTTGTATTTCGGCGTATCCACCGATCTGGCCGTACACGAAACGATTCAACCGGTTGCAGCGACCGCCCGCAACAGTATGCAAATCAACTATTTGCGGGCCGGTACGCAGTCTCAGCCGGTGCTACAGCGCTCAGGCGACGATGTGCGCATCGATTGGGGGCATGTGTTTGTCGCATCCGGACCCGACACCCGGCAAAGCGTAGGCGAAGCCAAAACGATCTGGCCCTTTTTCGTCAATGCAGGTGTGTTGGTGGGTTCCGATACGGCAGCCGGGCGTTCGCTTTTTCTCAACACTTTTGTCGATTACAGTCTGGTGGGTAGTGATTTGCCCCGTGAGACGCTTGTGGCGATGGCTTACGACGACCAGTATTCGGCGCAGTTTTTTGGCCAAAATTGCCAGCCCTGGTGGAAGCAGGGTGGGAGCGTGGAGATGCTGACTTTGTTAAAAAACGGCCTGCGGGAATATCCGCGCCTGCTGGAACGCTGCGATCGCTTCGACGTTCAATTGTATCAGGATGCGATGGCCGCAGGTGGTGAACCCTATCCGGAATTGTGCGTTTTGGCGTTCCGGCAATCGATTGCAGCCCATAAAATCGTGCGCGGCCCGAATGGTGAACTCCTTTTTTTGAGCAAGGAAAATTTTTCCAACGGTTCGATCGGGACCGTGGATGTGACCTATCCTTCGGCTCCGCTGTATCTCTGCTACAATCCGGATTTGCTCAAAGGCATGTTGAACGGCATTTTTTACTACGTGGAGCGTGGAAAATGGACCAAGCCCTTTGCGCCCCACGATCTAGGCACCTATCCGCTGGCCAACGGCCAAACGTATCCGGCCGATATGCCGGTGGAAGAAAGCGCCAATATGATCATTCTTACTGCGGCGATCGTGAAAGCAGAGGGCAAGCCGGATTATGCGCGGCAACACTGGCGGGTATTGAGCCAATGGGCGCAATACCTTGAAAAAGAAGGGCTTGATCCGACCAATCAATTATGTACCGACGATTTTGCCGGACACCTGGCCCGCAACGCCAATCTTTCGGTAAAAGCCATAGTGGCCCTGGGCGCCTACGCCCAAATGGCCGCCGACCTGGGCGAAAAAGAGACTGCCGACAAATACCATGCTCTCGCCGCCGCCTACGCTGCCCAGTGGCAAAAACTGGCCGCCGACGGTGAGCATTATTCGCTTGCTTTCGGGCAAAAAAATACCTGGAGCCAGAAATACAATCTGGTATGGGACAAACTGCTTGGGCTTGGCCTTTTTCCACACGAACTGTATCAGAAAGAACTGAAGTATTACGCCGGCCAACAACAGACCTACGGCCTTCCGCTCGACAATCGCCGAGGCTACACCAAGTCCGACTGGATTCTCTGGACGGCGACTTTGGCTGATACAAGGGAGGATTTTGGATTTTTTATCCTTCCGGTGCACAAATTTGCCATGGAAACGCCCGATCGGGTACCGCTTTCCGACTGGCATGAAACGACCGACGGCAGGGCCGTGGGTTTTCGTGCCCGGTCGGTAGTCGGCGGGTATTTTATAAAAATGCTCGACTGGAAGTGGAGCAAGCGCTGAATCAGGCCAGTTCCACAATGGTCACGCCATCGCCGCCTTCGTTTTGCTCCGGATGATAAACCTGGGCAATGTTGCCGCCGTATTCGCGCAATTTCTGCCGCACTACTCTCCGGAGGATACCGTCGCCTTTGCCGTGCAGGATACGCAGGGAATTGGCATTGGCCAGCAAGGCATTGTCGACAAAACGTTCGATGACTTTCAGGGCTTCGTCTTTCGACATGCCGCGCAGATCGAGTTTTGCGTCGAAAGTGGCGGTTTTTTGCAGGTCTGTATTGCCTATAGACGCCGTTTGGCGCAAGGGTTCGGCCGCGGGGTGTAGGTCGCGCAGCAGTACGGTGACTTTTAGTTCGCCGAGTTCTACAATGGCTTTTTGCCCTTTTATGCTTTCGATTCTGCCTGTGGCGCCGCCGGCGCGCAGGCGGACAAAATCGCCGGGTGCTAGTGGCCGGGCGGCGGCCGAGGGCGCATTTTTTTCTTCAAGGCGCACCACTTCGGCATTTACGTCGTCGACCTGACGCGCTTTTTCAGCCCGGTCCTGGCGAAGTTGAGCGGCGACCTGTTTGGCTTTGTCGAGGTTTTTTTCGGATTGCAATTGCCGGATCAGTTTCTCCACTTCCCGCGAAGTATTGGCGCTTTGGCGGAGTTCGAACTCTTTTTGTTCGAGTTTGAGTCGTTTGCGGCGCACTTCCAGGTCGCTGTGCAGGCTGTCGTAGGTCTTGATCAGGCGATCGAGCGATTGTTCTTTTTCGTACAGGGCGCGCAGTTTTTCCTCAAGTTCCTGTTTTTCGCGCTGCAACTCGATGAGAATATCATCGACGGCTGTTTCGCTACCGGAGCGTTGACGGGCATAGTCGATCAGTTCTTTGGGCAACTGGTTTTTCGCGGCGATTTCGAAAGCGTAGCTGCTGCCGGGTCGGCCCACGCGAAGTTCGTAGGTCGGCGACAGGCTGTCTTTATCAAAATTCATATTGGCATTCAGGATACCCGGGTTCCGGAACGCGAATACTTTGAGGTTGGAATAGTGCGTCGTGATTACGGCATATACTCCTTTGCGGTGCAGGGCGCGCAGCACGGCTTCGGCGATGGCTCCGCCCGGCTTGGGGTCGGTTCCGCTGCCCATTTCGTCGATCAGGACGAGGGTTTGCGGGGTGGCTTTTTCCAGAAATACCCTGGCGTTTTGGAGGCGGGAAGAATAGGTCGACAGGTCGTCGTCGAGGCTCTGCTGATCGCCGATATCGGCAAAAAACTGCCTGAAAATACCGAATTCGCTCAGTTCATGTACCGGGACGAGCAGTCCGCACTGCACCATGATCTGGAGAAGCCCGACCGATTTCATGGCCACTGACTTACCGCCAGCGTTGGGGCCGGAGAGGATCAGGATATGGTTTTCGGCATTGAGGCGAAGGTCGAACGGGATGGTTTTTCGGCCCAGCGTTTTGTTCTTGAGAAAAAGCAGCGGATGGTAGCCTTTGCGGATGCCAATCACCGGTTTCTCCTTTAATATAGGCATGTTGGCCCGCAGCGCCATGGCCAGGCGGGCTTTGGCCTGAATCACATCGAAGCGGATGAGCGCGTCGAGGTAATGGTGCAGAAGCTCGCCGTAGGGGCGAAGTTGTTCGCTGAGTGCTTTCAGGATGCGGAATATTTCCCGGCGTTCTTCCAGTTCGAGGTCGAACAGGTCGTTATTAATTTCAACGATGGCGTCGGGTTCGATAAAGGCGGTTCGGCCGGTATCGGATTCGTCGTGGATGATACCCCGAACTTTGCGTTTGTGTTCTGCCGGCACAGCCAGTACGCGGCGGTTGTTGCGGAAGGTTTCGGGGGTGTCGGACAGCCAGCCTTTGGCGCGGTACTCCTGAATAATCTGGCGGAAGCGGGAATCCAGTTCGCGCAGTTTATGCTGCATTTCGCGGCGGATGCGCTGTAATTCGGGCGAGGCATCGGGTCGGATATCGCCTTTTTCGTCGAAAACGGCGAGGATGGCTTTAATCAGGCCTTCGTCGAACGAAAGCGGTCGGATAATTTCGTATAGTTTGGGGTAGATTTCTTTTTTAGGTCCGCCGCCAAAATATTTAAAAATATCCCTGACAATCAGCAGGATACGGAGAATTGCCTGGAAAGATTCAGCCGAAAGGGTGTAGCCTTCGATGTCCAGCATGCGCAGATCGGGACGAATATCGGCGTAGGCATCCAGCGGAAACCGATCGTTTTTTTCAAGGGCGAGTTTGAATTCCCGGGTTTCGCGCAGGCGTTGGTCAATTTCTTCAAAACGCTGGAACGGGGAGAGTGCGGCAAGTTCCTGGGCCGCCAATGGGGTAAGCGCTTCTTTTTCCAGCAAGGCCAGCACCTTGTCGAACTCCAGTTTTTGAAAAACGTCTTTGGGCTCAAATAGCATATCAAAATCAATATAAGGGGCAAAAGTATGGGGCAAAAACCAATCCTGTAGCGCTTGGGCAATGCTTGGTCGCTCAAACAATTAAAGGTCATGCAAGTTCCGCCGAGTGCCGATTTATCACAGGTTTTGGAAAAAATGAATTGTCGTGAATCGACATTTTTTTTCAAAATGACAGGCAACCCGATATGTGTTAATACATTTGCATACTGCCTCGATCATTCAACGGGGTAATCTTGAACCGTATCCTTCTCATTTTCGCAAACTTAACCAAGCTACAGTTCTCCATGAAGAAACTTGCACTTCTGTTGACCCTGGCGTTCGGCCTGTCGTTGACCGCTTATGCGCAGCACAACCGCCGCGTTATGGTGGAAGAATTCACGAATGCCTCCTGCGGCCCCTGCGCAGCCAACAACCCGGCTTTCAACGCTACGCTCGCAGCCAATGCCGACTTCGTTACCCCGCTCAAATACCAGGTTTGGTGGCCGGGCTTCGACCCGATGTACAACCAGACCAAAGCCGACGTTGATCCGCGCGTTGCTTACTACGGTGTAAGCGGCGTGCCGAACGGCATCGAAAACGGTGTTAACTTCGGTGTCCCCGGCGGCTATTCGGCCAGCGATATCCAGGCAGCGTACAACACCCTGACGCCGGTGACGATGACGCTGACGCACTCGCTTTCTGCCGACTTCAAAACGGTGAACGTTACGGTAAACGTAACCTCCGACGCGGCCTTGTCCGGCAACCTCAAACTGCGCGTGGCTGTTGCTGAACGCGAAATCATCTTCGCTGCCGCTCCCGGCTCCAACGGTGAAAAGGAATTCACCAATGTTATGCGCAAAATGCTGCCCGACGCCGACGGTACGGCTACAGGCGCTTTTGCAGCAGGCGAAACCAAAACCTACAATTTCAGCTGGCAGCTGGCCAACTACTACAACCTGAACGAAGTAGAAGTAGTCGCCTGGCTGCAAGACGATGACAGCAAAGAAGTATGGCAGTCGGAAGTCTCCGAACCGAACACGACGATCCCCGGCGGCAACTTCGCCAAAGTGAGCCTCAGCGCCGCTGCCGGTTACAAACTCATCTGCGAAGACAACATCGCTCCTTCTTTCAACCTGAAAAACGTAGGTACCCAGCCGCTGACTTCGGCTGACATCCAGTACCGCGTCGACGACGGCCCCTGGAGCACCTACACCTGGACGGGCAACCTGAATGCCAACCTGACGACGGCCGTTTCGCTGCCGGCAGTTTCTTTCACCTCGCCTGGCACACACCTGATCAATATCTTTATCGCCTCCACCAACAACGGTACGCAAATTAACCAGGTAGACGCTTCCGGTACGATCACGGTGAATACTTTCTACGAAGCCTTCAATCCGCCGGTTTCTGACGACTTTGAATCCACGTTCCCCTCTGCCGGCTGGGCCTTGAAACCCACCAGCACCGGCGCCGTGTGGCAACAGGTAACCGGCGGTTTTGGCGCCTACGGTTCCAGCGACGCTTCCCTGGTGGCCAATTTCTATTCCATCCAGTCGGGTACGCTCGAAATGTACATGCCGAAGATTGACCTCAGCAATGCAATCAGCGCGACGCTCAACTTCGACTATGCCTACGCCTACTACGTAAGCGGCGCCGATGTGTTCAAAGACCGCTTGATCATCGAGGTGTCGACCAACTGCGGTTCTACCTGGACGTCCGTTTACAACAAAGAAGGCGACGACCTGGCTACGGCTGATCCCTCCGCCAACAGCTTCGTACCGACCGAAAATGACTGGATTACCGAATCCATTGACCTGAGCGCCTATGCCGGCGTGGAAGTGATGGTTCGTTTCAAAGGTCAGAGCGGCTATGGTAACAACCTCTGGATGGACAACGTCAACTTCGCCGTGACCACCGGTACGAAAGAACTGACTTCGCTGACCAACTTCGCTATCCAGCCGAACCCGACCCGCACCAGCGCCGAAGTTCGCATCAACCTGGATCAGCCGGAAGCGCTCACCATGCAGGTATTCGGCATGGATGGCGCCCTTGTAGAAAGCCGTATCCTCGGCGACCTCGTTGCCGGCCAGCATGTCATCAACCTCGACGCCGCCCGTTACAACTCCGGCAGCTACCGTGTAGTACTGCAGGGAAAAGCCGGTATGGCTCAAATGCAGTGGATCGTAGTGAAGTAATCAATCCTTGATCTTTTGCCCATACGATGCGGCTGCCGAAACCCGGCAGCCGCATTTTTTTTGTGCGTCCGGCGAAAACCCCGTCCTTAGCTCATCCCCCCGCACTGATCGATTCTTCTTATGAAACTTTACATTATTGCCGGCGAAGCGTCGGGCGATTTACACGGTTCCAATTTGATGAAAGCGCTGTATACCCTGGAACCCTCGTTGCAATGCCGCGTATGGGGAGGCGACCTGATGGAATCCGCCGGGGGCGCCCTGGTAAAGCATTACCGCGACCTGGCATTTATGGGATTTTGGGAGGTGCTGACGAATTTGCGCACCATTCTGGGCAATCTGGACTTCTGCAAGAAAGACATCCTGCAATTTCAACCCGATGCACTGGTCTTGATCGACTACCCCGGTTTTAATCTCAGGATGGCTAAATGGGCAAAAAAACAGGGCATTAAAGTCATCTATTACATATCTCCCCAGATATGGGCCTGGCATACTTCAAGGGTGCATGCCATCAGGCGGGATGTGGATAAAATGCTGGTTATTCTGCCCTTTGAAAAGGATTTTTATCAAAAATATGGCATGGACGTGGAGTTTGTAGGGCATCCGCTGCTGGATGGCCTTGCCAGCCTCCCCCCCCGGTCCCCTCTCCAAAGGAGAGGGAGCGTCGATATCAACCCGGGGGCGCTCTCCCCCTTTCCTTTGGAGAGGGGGCCGGGGGGTGAGGCGCTCGTCGCCCTCCTTCCCGGCAGCCGCCGGCAGGAGGTATCCCGGATTTTACCCAGAATGCTCGAGGTCACGAATGATTTTCCGGGCGTAAGCTTTGTCATCGCAGGCGCCACGTCGTTACCGGACACGTTTTATCAAACTTTTCTTGCAGGCTATCCAGCTGTCAGTCTGGTAAAAGGAGAAACGTACAGCCTGCTTCAGCGAGCCGATGCGGCGCTTGTTAAATCCGGCACATCGACGCTTGAAACGGCGCTGATCGGCACGCCGCAAGTGGTATGTTATGCTGGCAGCCCAATGTCGTATGCAATTGCGCGAAGAGTGGTACAAGTGCCGTACATTTCGCTCGTCAATCTGGTGCTCAACCGGCCTCTGGTTAAGGAGCTGATTCAGGATAATTTGAACCGCAACAATCTTCGTTTGGCGCTTGAAGAAATCCTGGATACGCAAAAAGCCGCTGAAATTCGTGCCGGCTACGACGAACTCCGTACCCTGCTCGGCTCGGGCGGCGCTTCGGAAAGAGCGGCAAAATCCGTTTTGGCACAGGCCAAATCAGATTAAATTTGGGGCCCAAAATCGCATCTACGCATCTTCAAATCCTCGAATACGCAATATGTTTCAACTTCGCGGTCAGTTATCCCGCACTCAAAGTATCCTTTTTGGCATCATCGGCGGCGCATTGCTGATCGCCTTTTGGTGGCTTTTGGCTGAATGGCTTGCCGTGCCGGCGCTCGATTACAGAGCGCCTGCGCTGGATGACCCTTCTTTGCAGCACCTCAACCGGGATTCTCTGCTGCGGGCCGACAGTATCCAGTTTGCCAATGCCAAAACCGTCGGCAAGATTTACAAAATACTGCCGACGCCGATGCAAGTGGTTCAGGCGTACCCCAAACTGACCGAAGACGACAAACTGGTTGCGCATACTTTTCACTCCGTCTGGCTGAATTTTAAAGGCTATTTCTGGGCCATTCTCCTGTCCATTTTGCTGGGCTGCGCAATCGGCTTTATTCCTTTGTTCAATGGCCTGTTTTCCAGACCGATCGATGCCTTGCGTTATTTGCCGATTTCTGCGCTGACCGGTCTTTTTATGCTTTGGTTCGGGCTGGGAGACGGGATGAAAGTGGCGTTTCTGGCCTTCGGTATTCTCGTTTACATGATCCCTGTGGTCGTTCAGAGAATACGTGAGGTGGAGGATGTGCACGTACAAACAGCCTACACGCTTGGCGCCAGCAACTGGCAATCACTTCGAACGGTCTTTTTGCCTTCTGTTTTTTCCAAATTTATGGAAGACCTGCGGGTGCTGACGGCAATTTCGTGGACCTACATCATTATCGCCGAAATTCTGAACAATACCGGGGGACTCGGTTCGCTGTTATACTGGATGGCGCGACGCGACAAAACTGACAAGGTGTTCGCCGTATTACTTTTAGTTATTTTAATCGGGATAATTCAAGACCGCCTTTTTGTCTACCTCGACAAACGCCTTTTTCCGCATAAATACTACAAGACCAAGGTGGACGGCCAGAAAGAAGTTCAACTGGGTATTGCCATTATTCTGGGCGTTTTTGCACTGGCAATCCTGATCCCCTTGTTCGCAGAGGGCGGCGACTGGCTTTGGCAGGGCGCAGGGCTTGTTTCGTTGGCGGCCTTTGGTATGATCGTTATGGGAGAGTTGAAATTGATGAAAAACCTTCAACGCAATTAATAAACCTCAACAGACTTGCACCATTATGGTAACATTCAAGGATACTGCGTTGCCCAATATCATCGAGTTCAGAAACCTTAGTCAAACGTACGACGGAGGTAAATCGATGATTCTCAAAGACCTGAATTTTTTGGTGGAGGACAAACCCGGTCAGGGTCAGTTTGTCGTAATCCTGGGCGCTTCGGGTTGCGGAAAAAGCACCTTGCTCCGTTACATCGCCGGTTTGCAAAAGCCAACTTCGGGAGAAGTGCTGTTGCGCGACAAACCCGTCGAACAATCGGGGGTACGCGCCGGAATGGTATTTCAGCAATATTCGTCCCTCCCCTGGCGTACGGTCCTGGAAAACGTGGAACTCGGACTCGATTACAAGGGTGTTGAGGAAAAAGAACGTCGTTTGAAAGCGCAGGAAATGCTCGAACTGGTCGGTCTGGCTGGCCATGAACACAAATACGCTGTGTATCCGACGCTTTCCGGCGGCCAATTGCAACGGGTGGCCATTGCGCGTAGTCTTATTGCAAACCCCGAAATTTTGCTCATGGACGAACCTTTCGGCGCACTCGACATCAATACCCGCCTGCAAATGCAGGATATGCTGGAAGAGGTGTGGCTGAAATTCCAGCCAACTATCGTTTTTGTAACCCACGATATCGAAGAAGCAGTATACCTCGGCGATGATATCTACATCATGGCTGCCAATCCGGGGCGATTTGTGCACCACGTGACGGTGGATCTGCCATTCAACCGGAATCTGGAAGTAAAACACAGTGTGCATTTCAACGAACTGGTACGGCAGGTGGAAGACAAAATGATCGAGGTGTCTGCCATGTCAAAGTGATTTAAAGTTTTTAATCCGTCTAAATAAAGACGCAAGGGCCGAGTTGTCGTTTTTGACAATTCGACAACCATTTGCCCTTCAAAAACGTCTTAATTTTGCGCCAAAATTGAACGAACATGAAAAAAACACACATCATAGCCATTATCGTGGTTGCGCTTGGCATCGGGATTTTGATTTCCGCCAGCCGCGACGTGACGACGTATGCCAATTTTGAACAGGCTGCCGCCAGCGGCGATCAGGTAAAACTGGTTGGCCAACTTGCCAAGGACCGCCCGGTTGAGTACAACCCGGAAAAAGACCCCAACTATCTGTCTTTTTACGTACAGGACGATGCCGGCGAAGTTCGGCAGGTTGTTTTGCATGCCGGTAAACCGCAGGATTTCGAGCGCTCGGAACAAATTGTCCTGACCGGCGAAATGAAAGGCGAGGTGTTCGAAGCCTCGGATATGCTCTTGAAATGCCCCTCCAAATACAAGGATCAGGAGGTGTACGTGCGGGAGAAAAAGTCCTGATTTCTGCTTATCCTGATGGGTGGCACTTTGAAAAAGACAAATTTATGGCTTACGTAGGCGAACATCTTTTGCCCGGTCAATTAGGGCATTTCTTCGCAGTGTTGTCGTTTGTGGCGGCACTGCTTTCGTTTTTTTCCTATTTTCTGGCTACTCAGGCCCGCTCCGAAACGGAGTATCCGAGTGTAGTCGATTCCTGGAAGCCTTCCTGGCTGTCTGTAGCGGTACTGGCCGTATTGTCGGGGATATTCCTGCTTTCAGCCGCTATTTTCGGAGCGGAGCCGGGTTCGTCATTGAGTGTCCCCTTCATCGACGGTTTGATTACCGGAAGCGAAAAACCGGTGTTTCAGGGCGAGTTTTTTCATAAAAAATACACTGCCGCAGCCATTGCCGGTTTTATCTCATTCGGATTGGGGACTGTTGCGGTTTTGTTGTTGCTGGCCAGGCCGGCCTTATTCCTTCTGGATCGTTTCAGAGGCAATCCGGCCCGGCAAGATGGCTGGCGCACCTTGGGACGATTTTCGTTTCTCGTACACGGGGTAGCCACCATGGCCATCATCGGCACCCTGTTTTTTATTTTGGTCAATAAGTACTACGAATACCAGTATGCCTGGTCGAACGTGTCGGACGATCTTCCGTTCCGTTACACGTTCTCTGCGTTCTGGAAGGAACAGCAGGGCAGTTTTTTGCTGTGGAGTTTTTGGCATATTGCCTTGTCGCTGGTTGTGGTCGTTCGGGCAGGCCGCTGGGAAATGCCGGTTATGACCGTAATCATGCTGGCGGAAGCGATTATTGCTTCGATGATTCTGGGGCTGTATTTCGGCGAATTCCGTTTCGGAGCAAGCCCATTCGACCTGTTGCGAAACACAATGGACGCTCCGATCTTCAAAGAGGCGGATTATTTAAGCAAAATTCAGGGTAACGGACTTAATCCTTTGCTTCAGAATTACTGGATGACCATCCACCCGCCTACACTTTTCCTCGGTTTCGCATCTACGATTTTGCCCTTTGCCTACGCAGTATCGGGCCTTTGGCTGCGTTTGCACAAAGACTGGCTACGGCCCGCACTGAAATGGGCGCTGTTTTCCGGCGCTATTCTGGGGCTTGGTATTCTTATGGGTGGCGCCTGGGCGTATGAGGCCCTTTCTTTTGGCGGTTATTGGGCCTGGGACCCGGTTGAAAATACCTCTTTGGTGCCCTGGATCATGCTCGTCGGCGGCATTCACAGTAATTTGGTGGCGCGTTCAACCGGGCATTCCATACGGGCTGCTTACGGTTTTTACCTGGGAACCTTTGTCCTGATTCTTTATTCAACGTATCTGACCCGTTCCGGTGTATTGGGCGAGTCGTCGGTACACGCTTTTACCGAAATCGGCCTGGGGGTACAATTGATTCTCATGGGAGTAGTTTTTTTCCTGGTCGGCTTTTTGCCCTGGGTTGCCCGATGGAACAACGTGCCCCAGATAACCACTCAAAAGAAGGTAACCCGTAAAAACGGCGCAGAAGATACCATTGAAGTTGCAGAAGAAGAGTCGACTGGATCGAGGGAGTTTTGGATGTTTGTCGGCGCGCTGGTGCTGTTGTTTTCTTCGATACTGATCACACTTGCTACCTCGCTGCCGGTCTGGAATAAAATCACGCAGATATTTTACCCCGACTACATGGGGGCGGCCCTGGAAGATCAGGTCGTACACCACAACCGTTATCAACTTTGGATCGCGGTGTTTATAGGGTTGCTTACCGGCATTGCCCAATGGCTCCGTTATGGCGAACGTAACTGGAAAGGCTGGACGAAAAAATTCGTTTTCCACATTGGTGTCGCCATCGTAGGCGCCGGCATTCTGACCGCCGTAAACCTGAGTTGGATCGATACCCAGGCCTGGCAGTTTTATATCCTGCTCTTTTCTGCCATGTTCGCTTTCGTGGCGAATACGGATTATATCGTTGCCGTCATCAAGGGAAATTTGAAACTGGCAGGATCGGCTATTTCACACCTCGGTTTTGGGATTCTGATCCTCGGCGTATTGGGCACTGGTCTCAACAAGCGCTGGATTTCGTCCAATACCTTCGCCATGGACGGCCTGATTGAAGGCGCTACGGGTGAAGACATGAAAAAAACGGTGCTGCTGCTGAAAGAGGCGCCCATGCCGATTCAGGATCGATTTGAGGCAACTTATCTGGCAGACTCCATCGAGCGGCAAACCCGGACATTTACCGTAAAAATCCGCCGGTTCGATAAAGATGGTAACCCGAAACGGGATTCATTTCTGGTTTATCCCAACGTGATGTACGACCGGCAGTTCAAAAAGATTGTCGCACAGAATCCCTCGACAGAGCATTACTGGACGCACGACATTTTTACCCTGGTAGCTGCTTTGCCCAGGGGTGAAACCGATCAGGAATTCGCCAGGGCGCAGGAGGATAGCCTGCGTTATTTGCCGTATGAAGCCAAAGTCGGCGATACGATTTTTACACAAAAGCACTACGTCGTTGTAAAAGGTCTGACGAAGCGCCCCGAACACCCCGAGTACAAACACAAAGACGACGATCTTGCCTTCGGCGTTCAGCTGGAAGCCAGGAGTTTGGAAGATACATCGGCGTACGAAACCCAACCGGTGATGTTCATCCGGCCTGGCGAGGGCGCCTTCGCTTTGCCAGCCGTCATTAATCCGTTGAAAATGAAGATCCGGCTTGGCGAGCGGGCGATGGATAGAATACTGAAAACCGAGGAATCGCTCGATTACCAGCCGGTCCGGTTCAAGGATGGGGAAGAAAAAAGCGTGCTGGGTTACCGCATCAAATTTGCCCGACCGGAAAGAGAGTTCAATCACCCGAACTATACCGCTCAACCCGGCGACATTGCCGTTGCCGCGGCGCTCGAGATTACGGCGCCCAATGGCGAAAAAGCGGAGGCGCATCCGGTGTACCTCATCCGCGGCAACCAACCGTACAGCCTGAAAGACGAACTTCCTCAATTCGGACTGCATCTCAACTTTGCCAATATCGATCCGAATGCCGGTGAGTTTACGATCGGTGTGGCCCAGGCCTCCGAAGAACAGCGCAAAATCCCCCTTGAAATTGCCGAGAATGTGACGCGTTCCGACTATATCGTACTGGAAGCGATTATTTTCCCGGGCATCAATCTGGTTTGGGCAGGCTCCCTGCTGATGCTGTTTGGTCTGGCGCTGAGCCTGTTGCGTCGTTTTTCCGGCCAATAACCACTTGTCGGATCGATCACAGAGCGTGTTAATCCCTTTGCCCTGTCGAAGCAAAGCCATTGTGTTCAATTATCTTGCCTGCCATGAATGGCTTGGCATGATTCTTATGTTACACGAACCAAAGGCAAAGGAATGGGTTTTTCTAAAACGTTTTACCGTGCTGGTGTTTCCTCATGGCTAATGATATGGATGGCCGTGTGCCCGTGTACTCTGTCGGCTCAGTACACGGTTGCCTGGGATGCGACCATTGGCGGTGAACGGTATGAAGAACTCAACGGACTTTTGGTAGTGCCTGACGGGATTGTAATTGGCGGTTCTACCCAATCAAATCTGACTTTTGGCGATCCCGCCGATTTTTCCTGGAACATACTTTTACAAAAAACAGATTTTGATGGCAACCTGATCTGGGAGGCTCATTTCGGCGGCGATCAGGACGAACGTCTCTGGATGCTGATCCCCACATCAGACGGCGGGTTATTGTGTGGCGGGTATTCGTATTCGGGGGTCAGCGGCGACAAAACAGAACCCTCTCGTGGCGATATGGACGTATGGATACTCCGCCTCGATGAAACAGGAGCCCTGCTCTGGGACAAAGCCTTCGGCGGAGCGGGGCGCGACGAATTGTTTTCTGCACTGGAGATGCCCGACGGCGGTTTTTTGCTGGGGTGTCATTCCGATTCCGGAGCCGGCGGCGATAAAACCGAACCATCGAGAGGAGGGCAGGATTTCTGGCTGATCCGCACAGCTGCCGACGGCAGTTTAATTTGGGATAAAACCCTGGGGGGCGATAATTATGACCAGGTACAAGATCTTTTGTGGGCGCCTGACGGCAATATTTTGATTTCCGGCGGTACTTTTTCCAGCCCCGGCTCGGGTGAAATCGCACAGGACTCTGCCCGTGGCGGCCTCGATTTTTGGCTGGGCCTTTTTGACCCGGATGCCCGGCAATTGTTATGGAACCATCGTTATGGCGGCGACAACGAAGATTTTCCCTACGCACTAACCTTGTCCGGCTCGGGAAAAATATACCTCGGCGGACGCTCCGCTTCCGATACCGCTCAGCCAACGGTCTTCAACAATGGGAAAAATACGCCCAAATATGGCGGGTACAGCGATTTTTGGCTCCTTGAACTGGATCTGAATGGATGGAAAACAAATGAATGGAGTTTTGGTGGGAGTGGGCTGGACGATCTGTATTTTATTCAGGAAAACAAACGAGGAGAGCTGGTGCTTGGCGGGGTAAGCGACTCCGGGGTATCAGGCAATAAAACAGCCGTTCCGCGCGGCGGCTTTGACTTTTGGGTTGTAACACTGGCGCCCCAAACGGGCATCGTCAGGGGACAAAGCGCCTTCGGCGGAAGTGGAAACGACGCCCCGACCCGTATCGCCATGCTGCCCGATGGCGCTTTTGTCATGGGAGGGCATTCCGATTCAGGCATTGGTTTTGAAAAATCAGCGGCATCTTTTGGCGTCAACGACTTTTGGGTCCTGACAACCGAATGTGATTTGCAGGTGAATATTGGCGAACCTGCATTGTCTTGTGAGGAACAAATGTTGAGCCTGACAGCAGTATCTCCTGCCTGCGACTCCTGTCTTTACTTCTGGAGTAACGGACACGCTTCGGCGACCCTGGAAGTGCCGGCCGGAACAAACGGTACGTTTTCCGTTATGGCTATCGATCTTCTGGGTTGTATGGCTGCTGATACGATGGTTGTAGAGGCAACAAACGCATTGGCATTCGACCTGGGTCCGCCGGATACGCTAATTCAGGCAGGGGCGCAGATTAGTCTGGGCGGCGGCGCTCCGGGTTGGCAGTATCAATGGAATACCGGCAGCACCAGCGACCAGATAGTCGTTTCGGAACCGGGTCTTTATTCCGTCACCGTCACCGGCGAAGGGGGCTGTACCGCCGTAGATCAGATACTCGTACGGGTTTTGAACCGCAAATCCGTATATGTCCCGAATGTGTTTACACCCAACGACGATGGCTGGCACGACGTCGTGGGTATTCAAACTGGTGAAGGCGTTCGTATGGTCCGACATTTTAGTATTTATGACCGATGGGGAGAGTTGTGTTACCGGCGGCAACAATTCAATTTCGCGGATGAATTTGAAGGTTGGGATGGCCGGTACCGCGGGCTTAGACTCAGCCCGGGTGTGTTTACCTGGGTGGCGCTTGTAGAGTACACGGATGACACTGTCGAGCTGCTTACAGGCACGATAACTTTACTGCGTTGAGCCCGGCATTTCAACTTCCTTTGTAAATCTTATTTTTTCCCTTGCCGGTTTTAACTTTTGCGTACTTTTCGGCCGAAATTCAGACAAAATGTACTCTTGGGACTTTTAATCTGGCCTTTAATCACCATTG
This sequence comes from Saprospiraceae bacterium, assembly GCA_016787345.1. Taxonomy (GTDB): domain Bacteria; phylum Bacteroidota; class Bacteroidia; order Chitinophagales; family Saprospiraceae; genus M3007. Next base: position 60,457 of record JAEUUU010000175.1, read on the forward strand.
TAACCATATGCGCATCCAGTTTAGTCTTTCTTGTCAGAAGGGCACTATTATTCCAATTAACTACCAATCCGAAATCTCGAATTGGATCTTTACTGTTCTTTCCAAATCCGGCGCCGAGCTGTCACAATGGGTGCAGCAGCGCGGTTTTGATTTGACTTCGAGAAATTTCAAGTTGTTCACTTTCAGTCCATTGGCGATCTATCCGTACGAAATGGACCAGGTGAAGCAGGAATTCAAGTTATTGGGTAATCAGGTAAAACTCAGTATTGCCCTTTACATCGACCAGGCTTTCGAACAGCAGGTCGTTCATCTTTTTCGTCAGGTGCCACTACAGTTGGGTACTCTCGACGGACGCCCGGCCCAATTCGAAGTCAAGCACTGGCAAATCATGCCCCGGCCGAACTTTAAGGATAGTATGCAGTTCAAAGCTGTTTCGCCCATATCTGTAACAACCGTGGAAGAGGGCAAAGTGGCCAATCTGTACCTGTTACCGGATGCCGAAAACTACGACGTCAGCTTTTTTCATCATGTCGTGCGCCGGTTCAAGGCAGCATACCAGTACAAGTCGTTGGTTAACCTGAAATTGCTCGACCCTTCTTTTCCGATGGAGTTCAAGTTGCTGGGGCAGGCCAAATCGCGATTGATTCACCTCAAGCCCAATCCGGAAGGTATTACACAGCTGCGCGGTTTTGTGTACGAATTTGAAGTCAAATTGCCTGTGCCGCTGGTTGAATTCTGTTACTATGCCGGTTTTGGAGAATTTCCACATCTGGGTTTCGGTTTTGTTGAGATGAAATAAAACCCTGTGTCACCCGGATTCTTAAACTAAAGATAAACTTGCCAAAATGCCCTTGCGTCCCCTCTCATTTGCCGCGGTTGCCGGCTTGTATTTCTCTCTTCTGACGGTTGCATGCCAACCTGATACCGGTATTCAGGCCAATGCTCTGCTGGGTCGTTGGGAGTTGCAAAAAGCCTTGCGCAATCAGAAAGAGACCGGAAACCTCGACGGGACATTTTTTGCTTTTCGCGAAGACGGAAAAATGACCACTAATTTGACAGGCAGCGAGATAACCACGGATTACGGCCTTCAAAAGAATGAAATCATTCAAAAAGGAGCGCAGGCGACCAATTATCAAATCAAGTCTTTTACCGACTCCACGCTGGTTTTAGTCACGACCATGCGAGGTATCGAGTTTCAGGTCGAACTCGTGCGCGCACCGGAACCTGCCCCTCAGGAAGAGCCCACGACGCCCGATTCTATCCTGATCCTGGAAATGGATACCCTGGCGGGCGAACGCTAAGCGCGTGTTCTGGAATTCATTCCATTCGTTCGATTACAATCGCATAACCTTGCCCTACGCCGATACACATGGTACACAGGGCGTATCGGCCGCCGTTGCGCTGTAGTTGTCGCGCGGCAGCAAGGATAATGCGAGCCCCCGACATGCCCAGCGGATGCCCGAGTGCAATAGCGCCGCCGTTCTGATTGATTCTGGGGTCGTTGTCGGCTAAACCGAGGCGACGTGTGCAAGCCAGCACTTGGGCGGCAAACGCTTCATTCAGCTCGATGACGTCTACATCGTCCAGTTTTAGTCCCGCTTTGGCCAATGCCTTCTGCGATGCCGCCACCGGGCCAATGCCCATGATGCGCGGCTCGACGCCAACAACGGCCGTACTCACCAGACGGGCCAGGGGGCGCAGATTGTGGCGATTCAGCGCCGCTTCGGACGCAATCAGCAGGGCGGCAGCACCGTCGTTCAGCCCTGAAGCATTGCCGGCCGTCACGGAGCCGTCTTTCTTAAAAGCTGGCTTGAGTTTGGCTAAAATATCAGGAGAGGTGCCTGGTTTTATAAATTCATCTGCTGAAAAAAGCACCGTTTCGCCCTTCGATTGTGGAATGGGCACCGGTGCGATTTCTTCGGCCAGAAGCCCTTCGGCACGGGCGCGGGTTGCTTTTTGCTGACTGGCAAATGCGAATTGATCCTGGTCTTCGCGGCTAATGCCGTCCAGATCAGCCAGATTTTCCGCTGTTTGCCCCATAGCATCCGTGCCGTACATCTGCTGCATTTTGGGATTGATAAAACGCCAGCCAAAACTGGAGTCGTACATCTGGGCATCGGTACCGAAGGGTTTTGCACTTTTGCTGATGACGTATGGCCCCCGGGTCATGTTTTCCACCCCGCCCGCCAGGAAAAGATCGCCATCGCCACACTCGACAGCGCGTTTTGCGTGAATGGCCGCCGCCATACCACTGGCGCAAAGTCGATTGATGGTTTCGCCGGGGACCGACCAGGGCAAGCCTGCCAGTAAAAGCGCCATACGGGCGACATTCCGGTTGTCTTCTCCCGCCTGATTGGCGCAACCCATTATCACGTCGTCGATCAGTGCGGGATCGAGATTGGGATGACGCTGAATCAATTCGCGAAGAACATGCGCCGCCAGATCGTCGGTACGAATGCCGGACAAACTGCCGCCAAAGTTTCCGATGGGCGTTCGTATGCCATCGACGAGATATGCTGATGTTAGAGTAGCCATGTGACCGTACTTTTCTGTTTGGGCGGCAAAGGTAATCCCCGCGGTTTGATAAGACGGAAGTTCGGAACGCGTTAAAAAATTGTATTTTTTTGCAACCCTTACTTGTCGACTGCGTTAAAGCCATACATTCACTGCCGATAAACATGATGTCGCCCAATACTTTGCATATGACTTGTTGCTGTTGTTGTCTTTCCGCCCCGGAAAGGCGATGCGGTTATTGGTCTACTGTGCTTTAAGTACAACGGCGCATTTGGTCATTCAACCGAAAACCCTTTCCCGACAATGTTCGTGAAAGGGTTTTTTTATTTCCCTTGCTTATGTTTTCCATTAGTCCGACACTCGATGCATTTTTTACCCGCCTGGACCAGGAAAGGGATCTTTTTTCCGTGCGAATACCTCCCAAAACCGAGGCGCAGCGCCTTGCCGACGGCTTATTCGAATTGCTTTTTCCGATCAATGAATCCGATCACTACCCGGCAGCCGTCCGATATGGCCATTTACGAAGCGATTTGTTCAAATTATTGTCCGAATTGCTCGCGGGAAGAAACGATATAAGCGTGTTGGCAGACCGCTTTTTTGAACAATTGCCCGAAATACACCAGCAATTGCTGGAAGATGCTGCGGCGATCTTGCAGTTTGATCCTGCGGCTACATGTATGGAGGAGGTAGTAGCAACCTATCCTGGATTTTACGCTATCGCTAATTACCGGATTGCCAATTTGTTGCATCGTCTGGGTGTGCCGCTTTTGCCCAGGGTTTTCTCTGAATATGTGCACGGGAAGACGGGGATAGACATCCACCCCTCTGCGACGATCGGCAGGTCTTTCTTTATCGACCACGGCACCGGGGTCGTGATTGGCGCGACTGCCGTGATTGGCAATCAGGTCAAAATCTATCAGGGGGTAACATTGGGCGCCTTACAGGTCGACAAATCGCTGGCAAACACCAAACGACATCCTACCATCGAAGATAATTGCGTGTTGTACGCCAATTGTACCATTCTGGGCGGGAAAACCATCGTGGGGCACGACACGGTTGTGGGCGGGAATGCCTGGCTGACCGAGAGCGTGCCGCCTTTTTCCATCGTCGTGCACCAATCTCAGGTGAAAGTGCGCACACGCGCTTTCGACGAGCCGATCAATTTTGTCATTTAAAAAACATCATATCACAACACAGTTTCAAACACATGAAAGCGCACAACATTCTGGAAACCATCGGCAATACGCCGCACGTACGCATCAACCGGTTGTTCGGCGAACAACACGAGATCTGGCTCAAACTGGAGCGCGCCAATCCAGGCGGAAGCATCAAGGACAGGATTGCACTCTCCATGATCGAAGATGCCGAACGCCGGGGCGACCTGAAACCGGGTTCGGTAATCGTCGAACCAACCAGCGGTAATACTGGTATCGGCCTGGCTATGGTAGCGGCTGTAAAAGGCTACGCCCTGATTTTGGTCATGCCGGAAAGTATGTCGGTCGAGCGGCGCCGGTTGATGGCTGCTTATGGGGCAAAATTCGACCTGACGCCCCGGGAAAAAGGCATGAAAGGCGCTATTGAACGCGCCGGCCAGTTGCTTCAGGAGATTCCCAATGCCTGGATGCCGCAACAGTTTGAAAACGAAGCTAATTTGGCCGTTCACCGCGCGACCACTGCCGCGGAGATCCTCGCGGATTTTCCCGAGGGACTGGATTACCTGATTACCGGTGTAGGCACCGGCGGCCATATCACCGCGGTGGGGGAGGTATTGAAGAGTCATTTTCCCAAGTTGAAAGTTTACGCCGTCGAACCCGCATTGAGTCCCGTGATTTCCGGCGGTAGCCCTTCTCCGCACCCGATACAAGGGATCGGCGCCGGATTTATCCCCAAAAATCTGCATACGGATGTGCTGGATGGCGTCATCCAGATATCCAAAGACGAAGCGTTTGAATACGCCAGGCGCGCCACCGTCGAAGAGGGGATTTTCGGCGGAATTTCTTCGGGGGCAACCCTGGCTGCCATTGCGCAGAAACTACCGGAAATACCCGAAGGAGCGCGAGTGCTGGGCTTCAACTACGACACGGGAGAGCGTTATCTCTCCATTGAAGGGCTGTACGAGTGGGAAAATGCCCAGTCGGTAGCGGTTGGTTAATTCGCCGCTTTGTATTGCTCCCAGGTAGTTTTATTGTAGTGTTCTTCGGCTGAAAAGCGCAACTCCTTCATCATATCGAAGGGCTCTTTGTAGCCTGCGGAAATCATGATGCGCTCATACTTTTCGTTGAGGAACACTACAGTCGGGTACTGCATTTGTCCGTCGAGCAGGGAATAGGCCAGGGTATGTACGCCGCGGCCATTCCCTGTGTCTACGAATTTGAAGACTTCGCCGTTGAAGTTGATGTCCTGGCGTTGTTCGGCGTTGAGTTTGACCGGGTAAAAATGCTCGGTCAGATAAGCGGCTACCTGCGGGTCGTTGAACGTGGCCTTATCCATCTTTTTACACCAACCGCACCAATCGGTGTACACATCGACCATAATCTTTTTCGGTTTGGTTTTATTGAGAGCAACCGCTTCTTCCCAGGTGTACCATTTCAATTCGGTGACGGGCTGGGTGGACGAAGGAATGATAAAAGCGGAAACGCCGGCCAACAGGACGAACAAGGCGGAGGCGAGGAGAATTTTTTTCATGTCTGTACGGGTAAAAAATCTGAAATTTCGGGAGCAAAAGTAACCGCTTCATTTTGCCGGCGTCGTTAACAATACGTCAAAGTCGGCCAAGTGCCCCCTTGCTTCCTTTATCAACCGAAACAGATGCCTTTTCTGCTTTTTTACGTGACACACCCCGACGAAGATTCGGCCCGCCGCCTGGCCGACCACCTGCTTGAACAGAAACTCGTTGCCTGTGCCAATATTTTTCCCATTGAAAGTGCTTACCAGTGGAACGATGCTATACAACACGAACGGGAATGGGTGTCGATCCTTAAAACCCGGACAAGCCTGGAAACACATCTGGAGAAGGCGATTCAATCCTTTCATACTTATGAGACGCCCTGTATCCTGCGCTATGAAGTACGCGCCAACGCAGCCTACGAAGCCTGGATCATAGAGAGTACTGCGGAAATATAGCCCTTATTGCCTTGCATATGGCACGGCGTCCTGGCCGCAAAACTCTCCGGCCAGGTATTTGTAATAGGCTGTGACGCCGATCATGCCGGCGTTGTCGGTACAAAATTCAAACCTTGGGATGTGCGTCGTCCAGCCTTCCCGGCCGCCCATTTCTTCGAGGGCCTGACGGAGTCCGGAATTGGCGCTTACGCCACCGGCAATTGCAATGTCGCGGATGCCCCGCTGGCGGGCAGCTTTGCGAAGTTTTTTCAACAAAATGGTCACAATTGAATGTTGAATGGAGGCGCAAATGTCGTTCAGGTTTTGTTCAATAAAAGCCGGGTTTTCTGCCACTTTTCCGCGGAGAAAGTATAAAATTGAGGTTTTCAACCCGCTGAAACTAAAATCGAGTCCCGGAATAGAAGGCTCCGGAAAAGGGAAAACTGGGTGCCCCTCGCGCGCCAGTTTGTCGATCAAAGGGCCGGCGGGGTAACCCAGTCCGAGTAGTTTTCCCGATTTGTCAAATGCCTCCCCGGCAGCGTCGTCGAGGGTTTTGCCGATAATCTCCATGTCGAGAAAATCGCGTACCAACACAATCTGGGTATGCCCGCCGCTTACGGTCAGGCAAAGAAAAGGAAATCGGGGGTGGGGCGTTTCGGCAAAATGTGCCAGTACGTGCGCCTGCATGTGGTTTACTTCGATGAGCGGAAGATTGCGACTCAGCGCAAATCCTTTGGCAAATGAAGCGCCGACCAACAAAGAACCCAGCAGCCCGGGCCCGCGTGTAAAGGCAACTGCACTGATGTCTTCAGCAGCAACATCCGCTTTTTTTAATGCCAGATCGACTACCGGAACGATGTTGGCCTGGTGCGCGCGGGAGGCGACTTCGGGCACTACGCCGCCGTACAAGCGGTGCGCTTCTTGCCCCGCAACACAATTGGACAAGACCTGTCCGTTCCGGATAACGGCTGCCGACGTATCATCGCACGAGGATTCAATAGCCAAAATAGTAACATTCATAAGTATTTGTCTGGCAGCCTATAATGTGCAAATTTGTACATAATTTCGCTGCAAAATTACGAAAAAACCAGGCTGTTTCATACCGCACTTCCGCGGCAAAGTCGGAATTGGCACGATTCTTTATAACAGTTGATGTCCGCTACAAAACGGGCGGATTTTACTCCTTATCTATTAACCTCCTGATATCGCCATGTTTGCAAGTAGTACCAAAGACAAAAAAACAACCAGCCCAGCGCTCGCCAACACAATTGGAAACGACAAAGATGCCACGACAGTGATTGCCAAGGGAACCGTGCTGGAAGGCAAATTTGCCTGCACGGAAAATGTACGCCTCGACGGCTCGATTCACGGTGAAGTGAAAGTAGACAAGCGCCTTGTGATGGGCGATTCCAGTTTTGTACAAGGAAATATTGTCGCCCGCGACGCGGCCATTCAGGGACGTATCAAAGGCGATCTGGTCGTCAATGGCGCCTTGCACCTGATGGAGTCGGCCGTGATTGAAGGCAATATTTCTGCCCGTACGATGGTCGTTGATGAAGGTGCGCGCTACAACGGCACCTGCAAAATCGGCGAACCCGCCACTTCGGCTAAAAACTAAGCCGTTTATACGGCGAAAACCCGCCGGGAAGCTTAGGTTTGCCGTTCGGTTGACGCCATGGATAAAAGAAGTTTTGAATACACGGATAGCCGTCTGGAAACCGGCGCCGCAGCGTTGTACGAACTCAACGTCGTGGCCGGTACTGACGGCTTTTCGTTTTTGGCAGCCGACCCGACCGGCACGATCCTTTCGCTGAAATCCTGGCATTTCGACCCGTATGAAGATCCTGCCCAGGGGCCGTCGTCGGCCATTCTTCGGATACTCGATGAAGAACCCTTGCTCAACGCCGTGTTCAGTCATGTACGGTATGCTGTGTTTGGCACAGAAACGACCCTGGTTCCTCGCCGTTTGTTCAATCATGACGAATTGCCCGCTTATTTCAGGCTGTTGTTGCCTCCAGGTAATTTCGAGTTTGGACATAGCGCTTTGCCGGATTTCGATTGTTACCTCGCTTACGCGGTCGAGCAAGAACTGGCTTCTGTATTGCGACAACGTTTTCCGGCAGCACAAAGCCTCCATCTGGCGGCGCCTGTGCTCTCCAGGGCCCTTCAAATCATCGGTTTCGACTCGACTGGCGTAATGGCTAATTTGCGCCACGGCGTCGTTCAGATTGTAGCGCTGGAACGAGGCAATCTGCTGTTTTACAACACGTTCAAATTCGATACAGCCAGCGATCTCTTGTACTTTGTACTGTTGGTATACGACCAATGCCGGCTGAATCCGGATCAGATGCCGCTGTATCTGGCTGGCGAATTGTTGCCCGATTCGGAGATTTATAAAGTATTGTACCGCTATATCCGCCATTTAAACTTTGTCGGCCCACCGCTCAACTATTTCTGGCCTCACGACGTCGCCGCACCGCCGGATCACCTCTTTTTTGATCTGTACAGCCTGAAATTCTGATCAATTTGATTTATGCGTATCATCGGAGGAAAATTCAAAGGCCGGCGTTTCAATCCGCCGGCCGATAAATGGCCAACCCGGCCTACGACCGACTTTGCCAAGGAAGCATTGTTCAATATCCTGAACAACCTGCTTGATTTTGAATCGGTACGTTTTCTCGACCTTTTCGGGGGGACGGGCAGTCACAGTTATGAGTTTATTTCCAGAGGCTGCACAGATGTAACTTATGTCGACAAATTCCCCGGTTGTGTGCAATTTGTACAAAAAACAGCCCGGGAGTTAGGCATACAGGAGCAACTTCGCATCCTGCATATCGACGTATTCCGTTTTATTGAAAGCGCTTCGGGCCAATGGGACTACATTTTTGCAGGTCCGCCCTATGCTTTGCCTACCATCGATACCATTCCCGACCTGATTTTTGAAAAAAACCTGCTGGCGCCCGAGGGGCTGTTCGTACTGGAGCACAATCCGCACCACGATTTTGTCAACCATCCGCGTTTGAAAGACGTGCGGAATTACGGGCAGACGTACTTCAGTTTTTTTGAATAAGCCCTGGGCTCATCCCGGTCATTTTTACGGTTACTGCTTGCAAATCAGGATGATAGGCGGTAACGCTACTTCATTGCTGACGTGCCCGGCGCGGTCGCGGATATTGACTTTGTAAATCACCGTATCGCGCAAAAAATTGGGCGCAACACTGGGGTCGCAGGGTGGGAGAGGGATGCCGTTCAGCGGCGGCGGTATGCAGCAGGTTGGAGGCAGAACGAAAGAAATAGTGCCCGAAATGCCGTTTCCGGCGCCTTGTTGTTCTACCAGCGGCAGACTGAGCGTGTCGCCCGAATTGTCGCGGGTATCGATCACACTGATGTCATTGCCTTTTTCAGCCGAACCCAGGTCGCCGTCGCCGTCGGTAAATTCAAGCGTGACCAGCAGCGTGTCTGTATCGTCAATGGCGCTCTGGAATTGGGTGTTTTTGGTCAGGCTTTTAAACGTAATGACCGGTTCATCGGGATAATCCGGCGGTTTTACGCAAAACTGGAGGGCGCCGGCGAAGGCAAACAGGATCAGGAGAAAAGGTGCGATGTTTTTCATAGCAGGTGGACGGTTCGCGATGTCGTATTTTGCGACCAAAATTGCGCAATTTGTACGAGATGCCAACACCCGATCGAGCTGAATTGTTGTCTGCCCTGGCTGATTTGACACCGGAGAACTTTGAGACGACCGCACTGGCGGTATTTCGTTACCAGGCCGCAACCAATCCCTTGTTTGCCCGATGGCTTCACCTGCTGGGAAGGGACCCGCTGAGCGTCCGGCGTCTTACCGAGATCCCCTGTCTGCCCATTCGTTTTTTTAAAACAATGGATATTAAAAGCGGGCAATGGAAGGAGCAGACGGTGTTTACCAGCAGCGCGACCACCGGTCAGACCCCCTCACGACACCTGGTGCGGCAACTTGACAACTACTTGCTGAATACCAGAAAAGGCTTCGCGGAACAATACGGGCCGCCTGAAAACTGGTGTTACCTGGCTTTGCTGCCTGCTTATCTGGAACGCAGCGGCTCTTCACTTGTCGTGATGGCCGACGACCTGATCAGTCGTTCCCTTTATGCGCAAAGCGGCTTTTTTTTGAATGATTTTGAACGACTGCGCGACACGATTCAGGTGTGTCAGTCGCAAAAAATACCGACTATTTTGCTCGGCGTGAGTTTTGCCCTGCTTGATTTTGCGGATCAATATCCGATGGCTTTGCACGGTATTACCGTGATGGAAACCGGCGGGATGAAAGGTCGCAGAAAGGAATTGACGCGCCAGGAACTGCACGAAATCTTGCAGAAAGCGTTTCAGATACCGGAAATTCATTCGGAATACGGCATGACGGAGTTGTTTTCCCAGGCATACAGCAGGGGAAATTTGTTTCAACCGGCGGCAAGTTTGCGGGTTGTAGCGACCGAAGTCAATGACCCGTTCTGTCCGGTTGGCCCCGGGCGAACCGGCGTGCTCAACTGTATTGATTTGGCCAATCTGGATACCTGTAGTTTTATAGCTACCGAGGATCTCGGGAAAGTTGGCGCCGACCATCGTTTCGAAGTGCTGGGGCGACTGGATCTCGCAGAAATGCGCGGTTGCAACCTCATGGTTGAATGAAGTTTGAATTAATAACCTGTTGTCAAACAGAAATTTATGCGAATTGGTCTTCTCTCGGATACCCACTCTTTTCTCGACGACCGGATATTTACGCATTTTGAGGAATGTGATGAAATCTGGCATGCCGGTGATTTTGGTAACATGGAGGTGCTGATGCGCCTGCGCGAGTTCAAACCGTTGAGAGGAGTTTATGGAAATATCGACGACAAAAAAATTCAGGCCGAGGTGCCGCTCGACCTTCGCTTCGAATGTGAAGGCGTACCTGTTTTTATGACGCATATCGGCGGGTACCCGGGGCGTTACAACCCGCGGGTAAAAAAGATTTTACAGGAAAATCCACCTGTGAACGGGTTGTTTATCTCCGGGCATTCGCATATCCTCAAAATCATGCCCGATCCTGTGCTCCATTTTCTGCACATCAACCCCGGCGCTTGCGGCAATGAAGGCTGGCATCAGGTCAAAACCTTGGTTCGGTTTACATTGGAAAAGGGAAAGATCGATGCGGTGCAGGTGATTGAATTGGGCAAAAGAGGGCGATAGTTGGGCAGATAACAGATATTTGCATACACGATTGGGAGAAACCTTTTCATAGCAGTGTCGTTTTGTTTATTTCGTTCATTCAAACCAATTTATTATGAAGCGTTTCTTTCTACTCTTACCCATTTTAATGTTTCTGTGCGTGAATGTCAGTGCACAAGTTGTTGACACCGTGTTGTTTGAAGATTTTCAAGGTGATGTCGACCCTACCGAAGACTGGTTGCTTTTCCCGTTGGGCAACGATACGACCTGGGTCAATCTGGATGAGGATGGTCTGGTGCCTTTCGACGGTGAGGATTATTCGTACCGTTGGTTCTCCACTGAGTTTTTTGTGGATGCAACTGACTCGGTGACCGGTATCACCAACTACTGCATTGCGTCGCTGTCGTACATGCAGGATTTTCTGCCGGGCAACCGCAACTGGATTATTACTCCGCCTATTCAGGTAACGGACGACTCTTACACGTTGCACTGGAAATCGGCGCCTTTCCAGTTGCCCCGGTACATGGACGGGTACTCCGTTTGGCTTTCCACCAATGGAAATGACCTCTTCGGTGCGAGCAATCCCTTCACCAACTTGTTGTTTCGCGCGGCATCCATGGAGGCCATCACGGGAGAAGGAGAAAGTATCGACTTGTCCAATTTCGCGTTTACGCCCGGGTATATTCACGCTGATTCGCTGCGCGATCAAGAATATTTCCGGCTTTGGGCGCCAGGCGATTCCACACTTTGCCGCGGCTACCTGGAACCGCATTCTGTCAGTTTGGCTGCTTATGCCGGCCAGACGGTCTATATCGCCTTCCTGCACGATTCGGACGACGACTATTACCTCGCCATGGATGATTTTCTGATTACCCGCACACCTGCTTCGGGCGTTAGCTGGCTGGAACAGGATTTGCGTTTGCGCACTTTTCCGAATCCCGCCGATCGTTATCTGAACGTCATGTTCCGCCTTCAGGAAGCCACTCGGGTAACCCTGCAGGTGCACAACATCAATGGCCAACTGGTATGGCAACAATCGGGCAATATGGCCTCGGGCGAACAAATGCTGGATATTCAGCTGGCGCACTGGCCGGCCGGCGCTTATACGCTCAGCCTGCAAACCTGTCAGGGCACATTGAGCCGTCCCTTTGTGAAAAAATAAGATGTTTTGGGAAAAAACTCATCCCACTTCATTCATCACCCGCAACACACAACTTTATCTTTGCCGTCGATACGACCTCATAGTTCAACGGATAGAATAGGAGTTTCCTAAACTCTTGATGTGGGTTCGATTCCCGCTGAGGTCACATACATGGCGCGCAATCCACTGGTTTTGAGTTGTTTGAAGATTGGGTGGGTTGAGTAGGGTGCGTATAAAAAAATCCCGTTCCGGAATATCCGGGACGGGATTTATCATTTGAACGATATGCTGCTTTAAATCAGTGACCGTGGCCGTCGTTGTTGGTTACGTTGCCTTTGCCGACCGGCATTTCTTTGCCGCGTACCTCGCCGGCTACTTCGATGAAGGTTTCGGTCGGTACCGTATTGGCCGTTACGGTGACGCGTTTGCTTTGGCGACCGGGTTTTCCTTTTGTATTAAACTCGACCTTGATTTCGCCGGAGCCGCCCGGAGGAATGGGTTCTTTCGGCCAGGTGGGCACCGTGCAACCGCAGGAGCCTTTGCAATTGGTAATCAGGAGGGGCTCGGAGCCGACGTTTTTGAACTTGAAAATATGCTTGACAACTTCGCCCTCATCGGCAACGCCGAAGTCAAACTTGTCTTGCTCATACTGGATCGTGGTTGTCGGACCGGTGGGAGCCGGCGTGGCGTTTTGATTCATGCCGGGGATATTGCCGCTACCGTCGGGGTTTTGGCTGGGGTCGGCAGTGATTTTGTTGACGGTTTGGCCGTTGATTTCCATCGTCGAAGCGGCAGAACGGATTTGGTCGCCTTCGGAAGAGAACCAGTTTTTAAAACCGCCTCCGAAAAGGTTGGCAATCAGCAAGAGGGCAACGAGTGCCACAAGACCGATCTGAATCTTTTGTTTTTTCTCCATGATATTTAATACGAGTAGTAGTAATGGTGAAGAGTTGATGTGGACTTGTCAATCTGCGGCCAAAATTACGCCTTTCAACAGAGCGACCTGCGTATGTTATTTCAGTTTGCAAATGGTTAACGCTTCACACTCATATTTTGATTTCTCTCTGGAATATCTGGCCGCCCGATTGAAGCCGGTATTGATACACACCCGGTGCGATATACCAGTCGGAGGGTTTGAACTGGAATATATAGCTGCCGCGGTCTTTATATTCACTGACGAGCGTGCGAAGCACATGTCCGGCATGGTCGAGCAATTGCAGGCGGACAGGACCGTCGTTCATCATGGCATATTTAATCTCAATGCTCCCGTCGGACGTTTTGCCGGGATTGTGGCCTAGCAAAACACAGGCGTTGTTGTCGCCGGTTGTGGGTGTTGCAGCGGGTACCAGGCCGGGTATGATCGGCAACGCATTGCCGCCCATGACGAAGTTGGACAGTTCGGGCGATGCGCCCAGCCATTCCTGTAAAACGCTCGAATAGACCGAACGAAAATCGACGCTGAATGCCGGGTCGGAATACGGATCGGGGTTGCTCAGGTCTTGATACTGACCGACGACCCCGTTGCCGATTTCGCCACCGAACAGCAGCATATGTGTGCCCCATCCGTGGTCGGTGCCAAGGGAGTCGTTTTCAAAAATTGTTCGGCCGAACTCGGAGAAAGTCATGCCCAGCACTTTTTGGGGCCACGCTGCATTGCCGCCGAACCCGAGGTCGTCGTAAAATGCCTTGACCGCGTTGGCCAGATTGGCGAGCAAATACAGGTGGTAGTCGTATTGTTCGGCATGGGTGTCGAAACCGCCGATCTCTACCATAAAAACCCGGGTGCCCAGATTTCCTTTGATGAGCCGGGCAACGATGGCCAATTGTTCGGCCAGATAGTTGTTGGTAGGGTAGTCGACCTGGTTTTTGCCACGCGCATAAGCATCTTTAATGCTGCTGGCGTACCGGAATGCTGCATTGGCGGTCTGGCGCATGTATGCCAGTTCCAGTTCGCGGGGGGTGTTGCCGAGCAAAGCCGTGTCGTACAATTGGCCGGATTGCGCAATTTGATAAAACTCCTGCGGGCTGCTCACGGCGAGTGCCATATTGGCCTCGTCGGCGCGGAAAATCAGGTTGGATTCCACACCGATTTGCAAAGCAGGCGGCACTGTGGGCGGCGTTTCCAGGAATACGGGGTATTCATTGTCGAGGAAACGGCCAACCCAGCCGGTGTTCCAGTATTGGTCGGACTCGCTGCCGGATGCAATTATGTCGAATGAACGGAAATGGCTGTAATTCGGCTCCGGATAACCCACGTTCAGGATGGTTTTCATCATGCCATTGTCCCAAAGCGGCTGGAGCGCATTGGTGGAGAGTGGCATTCCAAACTGGCTGTTCAGCGCCCACATGTTGTTTTCCTGGATGGCGATGGTCGGGCGGATGTTGTAGTAAAAAGAGTTGCCGCGCTCGATGACCGTATTCAGGCCGTCGTTTCCGCCGTCCATACGGATGAGTACGAGAATGCGGTCGCTGTCGCCGTTGGCCAGGGCTGCCATGAGCGGCGAGGGCTGAAAGGTGCGGATGGGCATTTTCCCCAGCAACAACGAACCTGCGCCGAGCAATCCGGTGGCGGTCAGGAAATCGCGTCGCGACCAGTTCTGGTGTTCACGAGCGTGGGCTTCACCGTGTTCGAGTGCGCTGCCGAGACGTTTGGATGTATGTTTTTCACACATGGCCTGTGTTGATTTGCGAGTTGGAATGATGATGTCTGGTGAAAAATGCTCAGGTCAGTTGGTATTCGGGCAATTTGACCAGATAATACAGCATATTGACTACCTGATAGGGCGCTTCGTCCCAATACAGGTTCCAGGACCCATCGAGGAAATAATTCTCCGGAATACCGGATTTGAAATAGGACACGGCGGCGTTGAGGTGAACAGGTTCGAGGGTTTGACCCAGGAAATGCTCTACCAGGGCGGCCACGATCACCTGCGGATCATTGCTGTCGTTGGACAAGGTGATGGCCAAATTGCGCAGATTTTCGCGCAGGGGCTCTTTCACCGTCATGTAATACGCCACCGAGCTATTGAATTTCCAGCGGGCAGTCATGGTGCTTTCGTTGATCCAGGCCCTGTATCCGGCCCAGCCCGATACGTTTGGCGGGTTGAATATTTCCTGCCCCAGCAAGAAGCTCCAGTAGCCGATGGCGTTCCACCAGTTGGTGTCCATATCGGCCGCCGATACGCCGCCGGCTTTCAGCAGCGGGATCATCGACTCGATGGGGTTTTTGACGCGGGCGCTGATGAATTGATCGTCGAAGAAATGCTCGCTTTTGAACAGTTGTTTCAGCATGGGCAGCAATTCCCAGTTGTTGTTCTGGAAGGTTTGTGCCAGCCCATCGATCACCTGCGGGTCGGGGTATTGATAAACGAAGTTTTTGTAAATTTTAGAGGGGATAAAATGCGCTACCTGCTGGGCCCTCGCTGTGAAAATGAGGTTGTGCGCGCTGGTAAAGTTGAAGTTGCCGCTTTGTCCGAAAATGGTTTTGACGCCATTGTCGTGCCGCGTAGCGTCGTAATAAGCCGGGGTGCAGAGGTAAGCTTTGGCTTGCCAGCCGGTGAGTGCGCGCGCCATTTCCACGATGTCGCTTTGCGTGTAGCCATTTCCTTCGCCCATGGTGAAAAGTTCCATGAGTTCGCGGGCATAGTTTTCGTTGGGCGAGCCGGCCACGTTGAGGTTGCCGTTGAGATAGTCGAGCATTGCCGCGTTTTTGCCCATCTCCCGCACAAAAACCTTGAAGTTGCCGAAAGCATGTTCGTGGAGGAGGGAATAATAATCCCACATGTAGGCATTGCACTGGTAGTCAATCAGTTCGGTGGCAAAATGGTTGTGCCAGAACAGCGCCATCTTGGCGCGAATACCCTCTTCCAGCATTTCGCTGAGCCAGCGATTGCGCATTTCCCGGCGGTGGGTGAATACCGAATCGGGGTCGGCGTCGTAATCGTCGGAAGTGTAACCGGCCCAATACGGCGGGTCGGGCGTGCCGAGGTCGGCGACATTGTCGAGCAACTGGTCGACCAGTTCGGAAGGACTCATTTGCAGCCCTTGTTGTATTTGGGCCAGACTGGCGCCAAACCCGAGCCGGCGGTAAAGGTGGGCTACCCGCCGGGCAGTCCAGGGCTTTTCAGCGGAAGGGACATAGGGCTGCAGCGGATCTTCGACTGCCACCTGGTTATGGGTTATTTTTTCCGGGAAATCAGCGTGCGTGGGCATAGCAGATAGTTTTGCCTGTTTTGGTAAGCAAGGTTAATGCAATTTTTGGAGTTGGAATTTCTAAAAAATGAAAATCAGCAGGAAATTTTATTAGGCTGAATTTTTTGCACCGTCCAACTTGGCAAATCCAAAGGAGCACCTACCTTTAATTCCAGTTTTTGAATCGAAAAATCCATGCTTATGCGCCCGTGGTTTGTTTACGCCGCTTGTTTTTTCCTGGCTTTTATTCAGATTGCCCCGCTTCGGGCACAAGCTACCCTATTGGAGGAAAATTTTGACAATTGTATCCTCTCTCCCGGTTGGGAGGTCAATATCAACGGCAACCCGAATGCCGTGTGGTATGTCGACAGCACGGTGCAAAACAACGACAACAACGGCCAAAGTATGAACGGCTCTTGTTTTCTGTTTATCGACGACGATGCCGCGGGTAATCAGACGCCGGCCTATGTGATCGATTTCGTTTCACCGCCGTTCAATACCTTGCAATACCCGACAGTGGAACTGAGCCTGGATGTCCATTACCGCGACTGGCCCCAGGCAAACGAATATTTTGAAGTGCTGGTCACCGACGGCACAACGGAAACCCCGCTGCGGCGTTTTGACCAGACGAGCGCAACCGGGAGTAATCTAACCCAGTTTGTCACGCTCAAATACGACCTCTCGCTGATCGCTCCTGCCGCCAACCTGCGCCTCATTCTGCGCTACGACGACGGCGGTGGCTTTTGCTGGTGGGCCGGTGTCGATAATATTTCCGTCGTCGGCAAAGGCGTCGGAACCAACGTCATCGGCCAGAACTTCAACGCCTGCGACAAACCCGCCGGCTGGGAAACCCAGATATTGAGCGGCGACGACGATTGGCTGTTTGGCAAGGCCAGCGCTTCCGGCAGCGCCATCCAGAACTCTATCGACGGCTCTTGTATGGTGTATTTCGACGACGACAACCTGGGCGATTCCGCCGCATACTCTCGCGTGCGCCTGCTCTCTCCCTGGTTCGACGGCACCGATTTTGGGCAATTCCAACTCGAATTCGACCTGATCTACCGCTACTACACCGACTTCTTTTCTGTGTATGTTATTAATGGCGATGGAGAAGAAAGCCTCGTGCAGCAATGGACCGACGATGTCGGCGGACCCTATTTCAACACCTATCTCCACCAATCCCTCGACCTGTCGCCCTACCGCTCGAAGGAGATGCGCGTGGTTTTTGAATACGACGATGCCAACCAGTGGGGCTGGTGGGTCGGCCTCGACAACGTAAAAATCATCGGCAACGGCGCGGCCAACGACCTTTGTGCCAATGCCCACGAACTGCTCACCGGGGCCGAATGTATCCCCGGCGATAACCGCAATGCCGTATTCGACGGCCCGCAACCCCTTTGTGTTGAAAAAGCGTCGGGCGGATTGTGGTTCCGCTGGCAAGCCGATTTTACAGGCGTAGCGCAGCTGGCTACTTCGGCTACCTTCAACGATGTTGTTGATGTCTTCACCGGCGGCTGTCAGTCGTTGACAACTTATGTATGCGACAACTACGACGAACACGGCTTTATCGGTGAAAAAACGCGTTTTAATGCTGCTGCCGGTACGCAATACCTGATTCGGGTAAGCGGGCAGGAAGGCGGATTCGGGCGCTCCCGCGGCGATCTTTGTATCGAAATTGACCAAACCAACGGCTTCCCGACCGCCCCCGCCAATGACGACTGCGCCAACGCTGTACCGCTCGGCATTGCAACTGCCTGCGTGGAAGGAAGCAACCGCAACGCAACCTTGTCCACAAGCCCTTCCCTGAACAGCCTGGCACGTGCCGATATTTGGTACAAGTTTACGGCCCCCAATTCCACGTTGCCCTTTACGGTGTTCAGCAATGCCAACTTTTCCGACATCATCACCTTGTACTCGGGTGGATGCAACAACCTCTCTGAAATCGCCGGTAACCACAAAGGACAAAAACTCGATATGCCTCCGCTGACGGCAGGTGAAACCTATTATTTGCAGGTGGCCGGCAATTTTGCAACCGTCGAAGGAGAAGTTTGTATGGTGATTGCTCCCGCCTCCAATGTTGCGCCGCCAAATATTATCTGCGAACAGGCAATTCCGGTAACCATCGGCGGCGCGTGCGTGGCAGGCGATAATGCCTTTGCATTCTCATCGGGTTATCACCCGAGTTGCGTGGTCGATTTCGATCACGCGATCTGGTATTCCTTTGTCGCCCCGGCTTCCGGAAGTGTGCAGATCAATACCGGCGCTACATTTGAACACGTATTGTCTATCTGGACGGGCGATTGTACCGATTTGTCGGAGGTCGCCTGCGCGGTGAACCCGCTGCGCTGCAACGGCTTCGTCAACTACCACGACCTGGTTCCCGGCCAAACGTATTACGTGCAAATCGCCTCCTGGAAATCGCCTTCCGGCTTGTCAACCGGCGAAATTTGCCTTCAAATCGCCGACGGCGTTGCCCCGCCGCCATTTGAAGCGCTCGAACTGGACGTACAGGAACAATGTATCGACATCGACCTGGCCAAACTCAACATCGGCGTCAGTGGCGGCACGCAACCCTACGAGTTGCTTGGTGCTGCCGACGGACAACATTTCGCGAGCGGCACGGAGTACCTCGTCGTCGTGCGCGATGCCGCCGGCTGCGAACAAGCCCTGACGGGTATTGTCGATGAATGCACCGAAGCCGGATGTTTCGTTACCGCCGCTTTTACACTGCAAAACCCGCTTTGTAACGGACAAGCTAACGGCGCCCTTACGGCCCAGCCTTCCGGCGGCGCCGATCCCTACACCTACCTTTGGTCCAATGGCGCAACAACTGCCGACAACATCGGTCTGAATGCGGGCGTATACCTGGTAACCATCACCGATGCCAACGGCTGCGAATACGTGACGGCCCAAACCCTGACCGAACCGACTCTGATCACAGGCTCCATCCTGACGGTCGGTCATCCGCACCAGGGATTGTCCGACGGCACGGTAGAGATCGAAATCAGCGGCGGTACCGGAAGTTTGAGTTATGTATGGAGCCTGAATGGCCAGGCCGTCGCCAGTACGCAAAACCTTTCCAATGCGCCTGCTGGCGATTACACGCTTGTGGCGACGGATGAAAACGGCTGCACGTTCAGCCTGAACGTCACCCTGACGGAGACCGTGGGCGCCAACGATCCGAACCTGACCTTTTTTGTCGAAGTGATACCCAATCCGTTGAGCGACAAAGGCTTTTTGCAAATAAAACTGCCTGCATCAGCCGATTTATTCCTCGCATTGAGCGATGCCCAGGGCCGCAACCTGCACGAGTGGTCGGCCGGTACGGTCCAGGATCAAAAAGTGCCGCTCGATTTTGGCGATTTGCCGGCCGGTATGTACTGGCTTAAAATTGTTGCCGGAAAAGACGTGGCCGTGAGAAAAGTGGTGGTGAGCAGGTAAAAAACGGAATATCCAGGTAATAAAAACAGCGGCCGCCGAGTAGTATAATTCTCGGCGGCCGCTTTGTTTTTATATGAAAAACAGGCGCTTACCCTTTCTTCTGTTCTTTTGCCCAGGCGTCTTTCAAGGTCACGGTTCGGTTAAAAACCGGTTTGCCGGGTGTCGAATCCGGGTCGACGCAGAAATAGCCAAGCCGGGTAAACTGGAACTTGTCGCCCGGCTGCACTTGCAACAAAGCGGGTTCCACCACGGCATTCTCCGCAACGCGCAGTGAATTCGGATTGAGCGTAGATTTGAAATCCTCTTCGGACGCGGGGTCTTCCACCTGAAACAGGCGATCGTACAGCCGTACTTCGGCCGGAACAGCTTCGCTGACCGAAAGCCAGTGAATCACGCCTTGCACTTTCAGACCCGAAGTATCCTGGCCGGAGCGGCTTTCGGGGATGTAAGTGCAGTGCACTTCGGTAACGTTGCCGGCTGTATCCTTTGCCACACTGTCGCATCGGATGATAAACGCCGATTTCAGGCGCACCATGTTGCCTGGCGACAGGCGGAAATACTTGGGCGGAGGATTCTCCATAAAATCGTCGCGCTCGATCCAGAGCTCGCGGGTAAAGGCCAGAGTGCGTTTGCCGGCATCCGGATCTTCCGGGTTGTTTTCCGTCTCCATCCACTCGGTTTGTCCTTCGGGGTAGTTGGTAATCACCACTTTAAGCGGATCGAGTACGGCAAAGCGGCGCAGGGCGCGTTTGTTCAGGTCTTCCCGGATGCAAAATTCGAGCAGCGACATGTCGGCCACCATTTCGCGTTTACCCACGCCGATGCGGTCGCAAAACTCCCGTATGCTCTCGGGCGTATAGCCCCGCCGACGGTACCCGCTGATGGTCGGCATGCGCGGATCGTCCCAGCCGCGTACGTGGTTTTCTTCCACGAGTTGTTTGAGTTTGCGTTTGCTGGTGACGGCATACGACAGGTTTCGGCGGGCAAATTCGTATTGTTTCGAGGGGAAAATACCCAGATGATTGATGCACCAATCGTACAGTTCACGGTGGGGCACAAATTCCATGGTGCAGATCGAATGCGTAATACCTTCGATGCTGTCGCTTTGGCCGTGCGCCCAGTCGTACATGGGGTAAATGCACCAGGCATCGCCAGTGCGGTGGTGGTGCGCTTTTTTGATCCGGTAGAGCAAGGGGTCGCGCATGATCATATTGGGGGAGGCCATGTCGATTTTTGCGCGCAGCGTGCAATGTCCGTCGGGGAATTCTCCGGCTTTCATTTTTTCAAACAAAGCCAGGTTTTCCTCCGGCGCGGTATCGCGGTAGGGGCTGTTGCGGCCCGGCTCTGTCGGCGTGCCTTTCATGGCGGCGATTTCTTCTGCGGAAGAAAAGTCCACATAAGCCAGCCCTTTGTTAATCAGCACTTTGGCCCATTCGTAGAGTTGTTCGAAGTAGTCGGATGCATACAGGATATTGGCGGGATCGAAGCCCAGCCAGCGCACGTCGGCGATGATGCTTTCTACGTATTCCGTGTCTTCAGTGACCGGGTTGGTATCGTCGAAGCGAAGGTTGGTTTTGCCGCCGTACTTCAGCGCCAGTCCGAAATTGAGGCAGATGCTGGTGGCATGGCCAATATGAAGATAACCGTTGGGCTCCGGCGGGAAACGGGTCAGGATGCTGGTGTGTTTGCCGGAGGCGAGGTCTGCCTCGATGATTTCTTCCAAAAAATTAAGCGATTCGGCTGCTGCCGCTGCGTTTTCGGTGCTCATATCTGTGTTAAAAAAGTGGGCTGCAAAGAAACGGATTTTTAGAGAGCCAAAGCCGTCAATGGCAAGATGGGACGCAAATCATAATTCTTCCTGATTGTCATCATTAATCAAGCAGGAAAAATGAACCAACTATGTACCAATTTTTAATAAATATCATCAGTTATGAAAGACGGCAGTTCAACAACCCTGAAATACGTATACAGTTTCGGCGGCGGCAAAGCCGACGGCAACGAATCAATGAAGAACCTGCTTGGCGGCAAGGGCGCCAATCTGGCCGAAATGGCGGGGCATCCCGAATTGCAGCTGCCGGTTCCACCGGGTTTTACCCTGACGACCGACGTCTGCACCTATTATTATAACAACAAACACGCTTACCCAAAATCGCTCCGCAATGAAGTGGACGCAGCTTTGACAGAAGTAGAAAAACTCATGGGGCGCCAATACGGCGACGCCAAAAATCCGCTCCTGCTTTCGGTTCGCTCTGGCGCCCGCCGCTCGATGCCCGGCATGATGGAAACCATTCTGAACATCGGCCTCAACGACGTCACGCTGCAAGGACTGATCGAACGAACCAACAATCCGCGTTTCGCCTATGACTCGTACCGGCGCCTGATTATGATGTACGCCGATGTGGTCATGGAAAAAGCCGCGGGCATCGAAGTCAAAAACGGTAAGGGTATCCGAAAAGTTCTCGACGAACAACTCGAAAAAATCAAACACGAAAAAGGCTACAAAAACGACACCGATCTCACGGTGGAAGACCTCAAAAAACTGGTCGAATCCTATAAAAAAACGGTCGAGCATGTACTGGGAAAACCTTTCCCGCAAGACCCTGACGCGCAACTTTGGGGCGGTATCGGCGCCGTTTTTTCCAGTTGGAACGGTAAACGGGCCGTCGAGTACCGGCGTATCGAGAAAATACCGGATGAGTGGGGTACCGCCGTCAACGTACAGGCCATGGTATTTGGCAACATGGGCAACGATTGCGCTACCGGGGTCGCTTTTACGCGCAATCCGGGAACCGGTGAAAACCAGTTTTATGGCGAATACCTGGTTAATGCCCAGGGAGAAGACGTGGTTGCCGGCATTCGTACGCCCGCACCGGTAAACGAATATTCCAAGAACCCGCAAAGCATGCACCTGCCCACCCTGGAAAAGATCATGCCGGGCTTGTACAAGGAATTGTACGGCTACCAGAAAAAACTCGAAGCCCACTACAACGACATGCAGGACATCGAGTTTACCATCGAAAACGGCGTGCTCTACATGCTGCAATGCCGCGTTGGCAAACGCAACGGCATCGCTGCTACCCGCATGGCCACGGAAATGTTCAGGGAAAAAATGATCGACCGCGAAACGGCCATCATGCGCGTTGGCCCCAACCAATTGGTCGAATTGCTCCTCCCGATGCTCGACCCGCGCGACGAACAACTCAAATCGCCGATTGCCAAAGGTTTGCCGGCAGGCCCCGGTGGTGCAAAAGGACGCGTGGTGTTTTCTTCAGAAGAAGCGGTAGAGTGGGCAAAAAAAGGGGAAAAAGTGATCCTCGTGCGGGAAGAAACCTCCCCGGAAGATGTCGACGGTATGCACAAAGCCGAAGCAATCCTGACCACTAAAGGCGGCATGACCTCGCACGCCGCACTGGTCGCCCGAGGCTGGGGTAAATGCTGCATCGTCGGTTGCGGCGACATTCAGATTGCCGACGACCACCGGTCGTTCCGCGCCCGCAACGGCGCCGTTGTCAAAGAGGGCGACTGGATTAGTCTGAACGGCACCAAAGGCCTGGTGTACGAAGGCTCGCTGGATCTGATTAGTGTGGATATCAATGCCAACAAACCTTTCCGCGACCTGATGAAACTGGTCGATGAGGTGAAAAAACTGCACGTCCGCGCCAACGCCGACACCCCGAAAGACGCCCTTCAAGCCCTGAATTTTGGCGCCGAAGGCATCGGTCTGTTTCGTATCGAACACATGTTCTACGGGGAAGGAAGCGCCGACCCGCTGTTCCTGTTGCGCAAAATGATTGTCAGCAATACCGAAGCGGAGCGCCGAATAGCGCTCGACGAGCTCTATACCTTTATAAAAAAAGACATCAAATCGACCCTCGAATTGATGAAAGGACGGCCGGTAACCTTCCGGTTGCTTGATCCGCCTTTGCACGAATTTGTGCCGCACGACCGCGAAAAACTCCATCAATTGAGCAAGGAACTGGGCATCAGCGTCAGTTTGCTCAAACGCCGCGTACTGGCCCTGCACGAAAACAACCCGATGCTCGGGCACCGAGGGGTACGACTAGGGGTCAGTTATCCGGAAATCACCGAAACGCAGGTCAGGGCGATCCTGGAAGCCGCGGTAGAATTGATTAATGACGGGCAAAAAGTAATGCCGGAGATTATGATTCCGGTCACCTGCACCGCCAACGAACTCGCCCACCAGAAAGAAATCGTGGATCGTGTGTGTCATGAAGTGTGCGAACGTTTCGGCATGAAAAAAATCCCGTTCCTCTACGGCACCATGATTGAAATCCCGAGAGCAGCGCTCAAAGCCGATCGCATGGCCGAACACGCCCAGTTTTTCAGTTTTGGCACCAACGACCTGACTCAAATGAGCTTCGGATTCAGCCGCGACGACATCGGCGGGTTCCTGCCGCTGTACCTCGATCAGAAGTTGTTGTCGTTCGACCCGTTTCAAACCATCGATCAGGAAGGCGTGGGCGAGCTCATTCGCCTCGGCATCGAACGCGGACGCCGTACAAGGCCCGAACTGGAAGTCGGGATATGCGGCGAACACGGCGGCGATGCGGAAAGTGTAAAATTCTGCCACCGGGTAGGCATGGACTACGTCAGCTGTTCGCCTTTCCGGGTACCGATCGCACGCCTGGCAGCCGCGCAGGCGGTGATTGAAAACAAATAGTTTAACCCGTATCTTTGACGGGTTAACTTAAAAAGTGCTTATGTCGAAGATACTGCCGTTTATCGGGGCCCTGATCTTGAATATTTCTGCGGTTGCGCAACACACCAATATTCAGATCGGGGTCCTTTCCAATCCCAACGAGCCCTCCATTTGTCTCGATCCCCAAGACCCGGCCCGCATCGTGGCCGGCGCCAATCTCAACAACTTTTACTATTCCAGCGATACGGGCAAAACCTGGACCGGCGGCAGCCTCACTTCTCCTTTCGGCGTGTGGGGCGATCCGGTGATTAGCGTCGACACCAACGGACATTTTTTGTTCCTGCACCTCTCCAACCCGACTGGCGGCAACTGGATCGATCGTATTGTTTGTCAAAAATCGGTGAATGGCGGCCAAAGCTGGTCGCCCGGAACCTATACCGGCCTGAACGGCGCCCGGGCCCAGGACAAACACTGGATCGCCATCGACCGAACCAATAACCATTATTACGTGACCTGGACAGAGTTCGACAACTATGGGTCTTCCAATCCGCTCGACAGCTCGCGCATTCTTTTTTCAAAAAGCGTCAATGCCGGTCAAACCTGGACGCCTGCCAAACAAATCAATGCCATCAGCGGCGACTGTATCGACAGCGACGAGACGACCGAAGGAGCAGTGCCTTGTATCGGTCCCAACGGTGAGATTTTCGTTTCCTGGGCCGGACCGGCCGGTCTCGTTTTTGATCGCTCGTTCGATGGCGGCGCTACCTGGCTCGACGAGGATATACAGATTGATGACTTCCTCGGCGGATGGGACTACAACATTCCCGGGCTGTCGCGTTGTAACGGCTTGCCCGTCACCGTGTGCGATCTGAGTAATGGTCCGTATCACGGTACAATTTACGTCAATTGGACCGATCAGCGCAACGGGGCAAATGATACGGATGTCTGGCTGGTCAAAAGCACGGATGGCGGCAATACCTGGTCGGCGCCGGCGCGCGTCAACAACGACCCGGCCGGCCGTCACCAGTTTCTGACCTGGATGGCTGTGGATCAGGCTACTGGCTGGTTGTGGTTTGTCTTTTACGATCGCCGCAATTATGCCGACAACGGCACGGATGTGTACATGGCGGTATCGAAAGACGGGGGCCTGAGTTTTCACAATTTTAAAATCAGCGAGACTGCCTTTATGCCCAATACGAACCAGTTTTTCGGCGACTACAACAACGTGACGGTGCATAACAACATCATCCGGCCGATCTGGACCCGTATGGACGGGCTGAATACCAGTGTCTGGACGGCCCTGATCGATGTAAATATATTGCCCAGTGTCGGCGCCGGAGCGCCTGATGCAGCGGTCGATTTGTTCGATACTTACCCCAATCCGGCCGAAACAGAGACCTGGATACCGTTTAAAATCCACGAAAAGACCGAAGCCACCCTGTTGTTGCTGGATGCGCAGGGGAGGGTAGTGCAAACGATTTTTTCCCAAAAAACCTTCGAGTATGGCAAGTACATCGAGCGGGTGCCGCTCGAAGATTGGCACTTGCCCGCCGGGCAGTACACGGTGGTCTTGATTTCAGGGGAGAAGGTGTTGGCGCGGAAGGTGGTGAAGAGGTGAGTCGTCACGGTAATAAAAAAAGGGCCAACTTTCTGTTTGTCAGATTGTTGGCCCTTTCTGTTGTCGGGATACCAGGATTCGAACCTGGGACCCCCTGCTCCCAAAGCAGGTGCGCTACCGGACTGCGCTACATCCCGAAAAAGAGTGGCAGTCGCTGCAACAGATTGCAGAAAAAACTGCCTCCTGCTACTGCTACTGCCACTCAAAACTGCGGAGAGTGAGGGATTCGAACCCTCGGTACGAGTTAACCCCGTACGACGGTTTAGCAAACCGTTGGTTTCAGCCACTCACCCAACTCTCCAGGGGTCGTGCTAAAAGCGAGCGCAAAGGTAAGGGTGTAGTCAGAAAATCCCCAAACCTTTTTTGCTTTCTTTTCACTTATTCGTTCAAACTCATCTTGATTTTTTTCTCCAGTTCGGCCACGGTATCCTTGAAGATCAGGTCCGTGTCCATCATATCCTGTACGGCTTTGCAGGAATAAATGACGGTGCTGTGGTCGCGGCCGCCGAAGATTTCCCCGATGGATTTCAGCGATTTGTTGGTCAGCTTTTTGGCCAGGAACATCGAGAGCTGACGAGCGATCACGATGTTGCGCTTGCGCGTCTCCTGATGCAGCCGCTCGACGGGCACCTTGAAGTGCTCGGCTACCAGTTGCTGGATCGATTCGACCGTTATTTCCTTGTTGAGCGTCACCACGAAGTTGCGGATCACCTCCTTGGCCAGTTCCATATCGACATTCCGGCGAATGAGCGTCGATTGCGCCAGCAGGGAAATCATGACGCCTTCCAGTTCCCGGATATTGTTTTTGATGTTGTAGCAAATGAATTCGAGTACGTCCTGATCAACTTCCACACCCTCGCTGTTCATTTTGCTGTCGAGAATAGCCATGCGCGTTTCCAGATCGGGCGCCTGGAGGTCGGCGCTCAGTCCCCATTTGAAACGGGAAATCAGGCGGTCTTCGATGCCTTCCAGGTTTTTCGGCGCCCGGTCGGAGGTCAGGATGATCTGTTTGCCGTTCTGGTGCAGCTGGTTGAAAATGTGGAAGAAAATTTCCTGGGTTTTCTGTTTGCCGCTCAAAAACTGGATATCGTCGAGAATCAGGACGTCGATCAGCTGGTAAAAGTTGACAAAATCGTTGACCGCGTTGTTTTTGATAGCCTGAATGATCTGATTTGTAAATTTTTCGGCAGAAACATACAGGACCGCTTTGTTCTCAAAGTTTTTGACGACCTCATTGCCGATGGCCTGGGCCAGGTGGGTTTTACCCAGGCCGACATCGCCAAAAACGACAAGTGGGTTGAAAGCGGTGCCGCCGGGCTTTTTGGCAATTGCCAGGCCTGCATTGCGGGCAAGCCGGTTGCAGTCGCCCTCGATGAAGTTGTCGAAAGTATAGTTGGTATTGAGTTGCGGGTCAACTTTAATGCGGCGGATACCGGGGATGACAAACGGATTCTTGATCATCTCGGCGTCGAATACGCCAGGCACAGGCTCATTGTCTTTTTCGGCAGAGGGTTTGTTGGATTTGGGAGTAGTCTGTTGCGTGAACGTCACGGCAGGCGCTCCGTTCTCAGGAATGTGGTACACCAGACGCCCGCGGTCACCCAGTTCCTGACGGATGCTGGTCTTCAGCAATTGTACATAGTGCTCTTCCAGCCACTCGAAGAAGAACTTGTTGGGCACCTGGATGGTGAGCACATTGTTGTCCAGCAGCACTGGCTTGATGGGTTCAAACCAGGTTTTGAAACTTTGTGGGCTTACGTTTTTTTTGATGATACGCAGACAGCTGTCCCATACCATCTGGCAGTCGTTCGTCATACCGGAATGGGCATTTGGATGATGGGAATAAACCTTAAAATATGTAGTAGAGAGATTTATTTTCGCTCAGACAGGGTTACAAAGTTTCTGCTTTTATCCTAATCGGCGAAGTGTTTGGGGGACTTTTTCGACAAAAAAATTTGAAAAAAACGGGCTGCGGGGGAATAGATTCAATAGCAGGTAAAAGAAGATTAAGATAAAATTATATGTGTTTAAAAATTTGATATAATGGCAAAAAGCAGCGTATTAATTGGGTAATACGAAAGAAGATAAAAAAATATTTTGATTTTAGATTGAATTGCCAATGCGCAAAACAGGGCCCGGCGCAAACTTTTTTGCCGGCTGTTCTGCAAAAAACTGAATATCAGGTATTAAGCGAATTAATACGGACTACCGACTTTTTCAGCGCGTCAATGCCAGGCTCAACCCGACTTCCGGGCCATTATTCGTACCCTGAAATGGTAATCTAATTTCGTAAATGTATTGTTATGTAAGATGCTAAAACCTAAACCAGCGGTTATCAGCACATTACAGGCCGGGTAATTTAAAATAGCTGACCGGCTTCCGCGCGAAGTGCCATGATGGCGCGTTGTAGGGGAGAGGGTTGGCCTTGTTGTTCGAGAAGGCGGATCAGATTCTCGACCAAGGCATCATCGGGCGCCTGAGGATCGAGTCCGGCCGATGCTGTGACGACAAGATTGAGGGTTTCATCTTTGGCCAGACTGATAATTTTCCACAGCGTATCGGACACGTAGAGTTGTTGTGAGGTGTTGTGGTCAAATTCCTGGCTGATGGCTACTAAAAGAGCGCCTTTCAGGGCGGCCACGCTCATCCCGTCCATACGGATACGGAGCAATACGTTCATCACTTCCATCCGGTCGCACAACAAGGTCAGTCTTTCATAAGCTTGAAGTTTCAGCGGAATTGACACTTTTTGCGCTTCGGAGCGGAGCGTATGCTGGTTGCTGCGCTGCACATCGTCGAGGTATAATTTCAGCAGATGATAAGCCGTGGCAAAGACGATCAGACCGGGTATGGTATATTTCAGAATTTCCAAAAATGCTTCCATGGGAATCGGTAGCGGATGCTTGTTAAAAAGGGCGTCAAAGGTAGTATTCGGAGAAAACTTTTCGCGACTGGAAATGTTTTATTCACCGTAATTTTGTAGCCGACATTTATTGAACAAACATGGAAAACTTAGTTGATACTGCCACGGCGACCCAGCCGATCATGCTTACAAATGGCGCTGCCGAGCAATTAAACCTGATTCGTCAGCAGGAAAATATACCTTCCGACTACTGTTTGCGCGTCGGTGTAAAGGGCGGAGGCTGCTCCGGATTTTCGTACATCCTTGGTTTTGACCAGATGGAAGCCAACGACGACGTATTCGAAGTCAACGGCATTCGTGTCGTCATGAACAAGGCGCATGCGATTTATTTGCTGGGTATGGAAATTGACTTTGTGAACGGTCTCGACAATCGCGGCTTCACTTTCAACAACCCGAATGCAGAATCCACCTGCGGCTGCGGCACTTCTTTTTCCGCCTGAGTTTTTTCTGTACAGCATAAAAAAAGGCCGAATCCACCATCGCGGGTTCGGCCTCTTTTTTTATGCTATTGACGGTTTCAAATCTTGCTGAGATCGACGACAAAGCACTTGGGATACCCTTTTTTGGCCGCTTCGACGCGAATCTTATCAGCCATTGCGCGGTCGGTAAACGGTCCGAGGATGAGTTTGTAAACGGTGTTTTCCGTCGCTTCGGGCATGGGTTGCATGCTGACCATGACTTTTCCGGGCCAGTATTTTTGCAGTTTGCTTACTTCCGGAAAAACGTTCGGTGCGTTGTACAGGGTTGAAACCTGGACGCCGAAGCCGGTTTTGGCCGGCTTTTGCACATCGATTTGATAAATTTCGTTGCCACCGGCGGCGGCGGGCGATTTGGCTGCCGGGAGTTTTGTCGCGTCGGCGCCCGAGGCTGTTGCCGGCGACTTGGTTGCACTGGCGGTTGGTGTTGGTTTGGTGGAAGCGGGCGTGCTGTATTGCGCCGGTCGGGCTGCTTCAGTGCCCGTTGCCCGCACATCGGCGGCACTGGGGCGTGCTGATTTTGCCGCGGCGCCGAGGTTTACCGTTTCAGCGCTTTCTTCACTGGGTTTTTCAATGACCTCCAGTTTAACTTTGGCTGAGCCGGCTTTGATCAGATCGAGCTCTTCGGCGCCCCGTCGCGATACCTCTACGATATATCCGTCGCGGTATGGGCCGCGGTCATTTACCCGGGCAACGAGCGACAACTTGTTGTCGAGCCGGGTGATGCGAACCAGCGTGCCAAAGGGCAGTGTTTTATGGGCGCAGGTGAGCAGGTTTTTATCGTACTTTTCGCCGCTGGCTGTCTTGCGGCCGTGCAGCGTGTCGGAATAATAACCGACTTTGCCGTATTCTTCGCGAAGCAGTTTGAAGGAGGAAAAGACCAGGCCTGCGCCAGCCATCATGCCCAGAAATAATAACAGAATCGAACGTTGGCGGATCATAAAGGAGCGGTGTTTACGTGAAAGTTAACTGGTGGATCGACAAAGGTAACAACGAAACAAAGCCAATCTTTCGTTATTCTCCCGAAAAAAAAATCAATATTGAAAGATAAAATATTGACTATCAGATTCAAGCGATATGAAAAAGTCAAACGCACTTGATCGACAAAGGACGGTTTACCTTGATGGCGCCTTTGGTTACCGGCAGGCAATTCCGTTTGTCTACGCCGAAATTGAGCGCCTTGCCCGGCAAAAATTGTCGCCGGAAGCCTGGGCGTATATCGCCGGGAGCGCGGGACTTGAGCAGACGGCCAGGTCGAATGAATCGGACTTTCAGCATTGGAAAATCGTGCCGAGAATGCTGCGAAATGTTGAGGAGCGCGATTTGTCAATACAATTTTTAGGCCATACCCTTCCTGCCCCCTTTTTCCTGGCCCCCATTGGGGCGCTTGAAATGGCGCACCCAGAGGCTGATCTTGCCGTTGCGAGGGCTTGCGGGGCCTTGGGCATACCCTACATATTTTCCAACCAGGCCTCCGTGCCCATGGAAGAATGTGCTGTGACAATGGGTGAAACACCCCGAATGTTTCAATTGTACTGGAGTCGCTCTGATGAACTGGCCGTCAGTTTGCTCCAGCGCGCCGAGGCCTCCGGGTGCTCCGCGATTGTGGTCACCCTCGACACAACCATGTTGGGGTGGCGCACCCGGGATCTTGACCTGGGTTATTTACCTTTTCTGAAAGGAATAGGCATTGCCCAGTATACTTCTGATCCAGTGTTTCGCAGGCTTCTGGAAGAACCCCTGGAAGCCCCTTCCGGAAACCGCCGTCCGAGTTTCGATGCGATCCGGACCCTCATTTCTTCTGCCCAAAAATATCCGGGCGGTTTTTGGCGTAATCTCCGTTCAGGGATCGGACGAAAAGCGGTGCAGAAGTTCACGCAGATTTACTCTCGTCCAAATATTACCTGGACCGATCTGCCGTTTTTGCGGAAACATACCCGGCTTCCAATCATATTAAAAGGTGTTTTACACCCTGATGACGCCAAAAAAGCCCTTGATTACGGTGTCGACGGCATATACGTCTCCAATCACGGAGGGCGTCAGGTCGACGGCGCAATTTCCAGTATCGAGGCTCTGCCCGGTATTGTCGAAGCGGTTCGCGGCAAGGCGCCCATCCTGTTCGACAGCGGTGTCCGAGGGGGCGCCGATGCCTTTAAGGCGCTTGCGCTGGGCGCCACAGCGGTGGGTATCGGTCGGCCGTATTGTTACGCGCTCGGCATCGGCGGTCAGGCGGGCGTCGAGGCGCTGTTGCTCAACTGGATGGCCGATCTCGAATTGACAATGGGCTTATCCGGATGCAAAAACATTGCAGAAATCCATTCAACGATCCTGCATCGTGGTTGAATCACTGGAACACAATTTGCCCACTGAATTGCCTTTCTCCTGCACTCAAGTGCCAAAAGTAAATGCCTTTGGAAGGGAATAAACCGACAGGCAAATACTGCGGACTGCCTTCTTCCGCGCGATACGTGCGCTCGTAGATCAAACGTCCCTGTGTGTCAATTATCCGGAAGCCAAGTTCGGGGGCTTTAGTTTCAGGTAATTGCAGCCAGGCGCCTCCGGCTCCGAAAGGGTTGGGGTAAACGCCTGCCTCTGTGTTCGTTACAGCCAGAGCGGCAAGTAGTTCCGGAAGCAGTGCAAATCCGTCGTCCTGGAAAGCATACCTCGGCGTCGGGAAATCGGCCAAGCCCAGACTGGAGACAAGTGTTCCGGTATTTACCGTGCGAAAAACAATGCGGAACAAAGGACTTTCAACGGCGAAATCACCTATGGCTAGCGGGTTCTCAAAAGCAAAACTCACCAAACCGTTTTCAACCCGGTTGATGCCAAAATGATCGGTTGAAAGATCAGGGTGAAGCGGCTCGATTTTTTCAAAAACCAAATTTGATTGGTCAAAAGCGATGCTCAGTTGGACGCCGGCATAGGCGTTGATATTGCCCGAAAAATCGGCGCTTACGCGTTCCCCGGGTTCGAATTTTTTGTCGCGCAGTACCAATGGCCAGCGCAAACCCGTACGAACCTCCGTTTCGTTTGTGTTGAAGGATGGAATAACGGAACCGTTTACATCCCCAGTTTTTATACCAATAAAATTAAGTTCGGTCATGGAAGTGCCCTGCAAGACCACTGCGATGGAATCGGGGAAGGGCGCAACCGTGAACGGATTCCCGGGGCTTGGGAAGATGAAGTTTTCGGGTATGAACCGCCAGGAAGTATTGTTCACGAAGACCGAGTCGATGCCCAGCAGTATTTTTCGAATGGCTACGATATCGAATGTCGTTACGCTGTTTGATTTGTTGGCATCGGCTGCAATGATTTTGTAGGGGGAGTTGAGCAATTCGATCCCCAGAATATGTTTGCTGATCAGGGCCAGATCGAAGGTGCTGACCCCATTCAGGGGGGCGTCGTTGCGAGATGGCCGTACGGTGTAGGTTTGGCAATCGGGGACTCCGGCCACCGTAAAAACACCATTGTCGTTCGATGCCGTTGTTGCTACCGCAACATTGGCCACAGCGCTGTCGGTTTCTGTGCGGATGTTGCCGCTGAGCGATACTGTGGATGGTATTTGTTGCATCAACAAGGAATCGATCGGATACGACCAAAGGCCGCGCGCATGTGTTGCGGCCAGCAGTTGTTTTTTGACCGGATTGTGCTCAAGGTCGAAAACCGGGATGACCGGCATGTTGTTGCCCAGGCGATTCCAGAGGGTTCCGCCGTTGAGTGTGACATAAACCCCGGCATCGGTGGCGGCAAACAGGATGCTGTCGTTGTGCCCGGGCAAGACATACAGGTCATTTACAGGCACTTGCGGCAGATTGCCGGTGATGTTGACCCAGACTCCGCCGTTGTTGTCGGAACGGTGGATGTGCGGTATGTTTTCGTTGTCCCGAAACCCGGAGTGAGTGACGTAAAAGCGGTTGGGAAGAGTAGGGGAGCCGCAAACCGAGGTGACGTAGCGATTGGGCAGTGCTGTTACCACGACATACCAGTCTCCGTTGGCATCGCGCCAGCTGACATTGCCATCGGAGGTCCCGACAAACAGTTTCCCGGGTACGATGGGCGACTCCGCGAGGGCGGAAATATTGTGAAAACGTTCGCCGTAGATTACGCCATCGGTGAGATCGATTGAAATCGGCGACCAGCCCGAGCCGCCAAAACCAGAATAGACCCTGTATGTGCCGGCGTAAAATAATTCCGGATTGTGAGGGCTTGTAAATACGGGCATATCCCAATTACACCGGTCGCCGGTGCCCAGTGCTCTTTGGCCAAATTGCCAGGAGTTACCGCCGTCCATTGTTTTGTGGATGGTGCCGTTTTGTATTTCGACCCAGAAAGTATTGGAGTCAGTGGGGTGGAAAAGGCTTCTGAAGCCGTCGGCAGAGAAGACAGACAGCCAGTTGTTCAGGCTCTGCCCGTTTCCTGTTTGAACGCCGTTGTCCTGCGCCCCAGCCCAGTAGACATCCGGGGTGTGCGGGTTGAAATTGGTGCGATAAAACTGAGTTGTGGGCAGGTTTTTACTTTTAACCCAAAGCATCTGATTCGGATCATTGCGGTACACACCACCGTCGGTTGCCAGGTAGCGACGGCCGGAGGAGACGAAAACAAGATCATGCGTATCCGCGTGTGCGCCGGCGCCAACTTGCCAGGCATTGCTGCCGGCGGCTTTTCGCCACAACAGAACCCCCAGAATATACACTTCCTCGTCGTTGGTCGGATTGATTCTCACTTTGCCGAAATACCAGCCGAAATCGCTGAAAGCATCGTCGATGGTTGTGGTATTCACCGTCGTCCAGGATGCGCCGCCATCGGTGGTTTTGTAGAGGCCGCCCACAGTAGCCAGCGTATCGACGTAAATTGCGTAGAGTTTGTCCGGATTTTGTGGAGAAATTGCAAGTCCCGTTCGACCCATTGGACCGGAAGGCAGGCCATTGCTGAGAAGCGTCCAGGTTGATCCGCCATCGGTCGTTTTATAAATCTTGGCATTAGGGCCGTGAATGACCGATTCCTGATTGCTGCGTATTCTGTCCCAAAAGGAAGCGTACAGAATTTGGGGATTGGCGGGATTGATGACCAGGTCGCTGGCGCCGGCCTGGTTGCTTACAAACAGGACCTTGCTCCAGGATAAACCCCCATTGGTACTTTTATAAATGCCCCGGTGCTCGTCGCGGATGTATGGGTTGCCCATTACCGCGGCATACAGCGTGCTTGAGTTGGAGGGGTCTATAATAACTTTTGAAATGATGCCTTGTTGGCCAAGGGCCAGATAAGCCCAGGTTTCGCCGCCATCGATGCTTTTGTACAGGCCGTTGCCATTAAAAACAATCGAAGGAACGTTCGGGTCGCCCGTGCCGGCATACACGATATTGGGGTTGTTGGGGTCGTAGGTGATGTCGCCTATGGCCAGTTCGGGTTGATCATCGAAAACAGGCCGCCAGTTGACGCCGCCGTCGGTTGTTTTGAAAATTCCGCCGCCAGCAAAGCCGGCCAAAAGGGTCGTTTCTGCGCCAGGTTGAACGGCCAGTGTATTGACCCGTCCGGCTACATTGGCGGGCCCTTGTAAAGTCCATTGGTTCGATTGTCCCGGGCAGTCGGAGCGTTCCGAAGCTTTTGATTGCTCTTGAAGCCGCACACCCTGTATTGCCTTGCGCCAGCCTTGCCAGTCGAAGTACGGATCGGGGTATGATCGTTGGAAGGAGAATAAATCGTAAGGTTCAGTCTTGTGGTCCAGAGCGTTGCCTACAGATTCCTCTGTCCGGATTTTTCCGGTTGTCTGGCAGCCGACAAGTAAAAGCAAACCCGCGAGCAGGAAAACGTTAGTGTAGTTGTTTCTCATAAATCGGTTTGTTTTGATTAAAAGCGTACAAAAATACCAATTTAACGGCACCTTTGTTTAAACCGAAGAATCGGCCCGGATGTTTACAGCAAAATTTCTGCCGAATAATCAGGCTTCCGTTTTTACACCTATATATAATATATGCAAGCAAACCAGGAATTGGAGGACGATAATTTCATGTTCCATCCGGGCAACGTGATGTTGAGCATTTTGCTGTTCGGTTTGTCGGCGCTTTTTCTTGCGCTGACGGTGGCTTATGTTTACACCCGGGTGACGATGGAAGTGCCTCCGGTAAAACTCCCGGCTTTGTTTTTGTTCAATACCCTCATTCTGCTGGGGAGCAGCTACACGATGATTCAGGCTAAAAAGTGTTACCTGGCCGATGATACGAAGGGCTATCAACAAAACTTGCGACTGACCATTCTGCTTTCCGGTTTGTTCATGCTGATGCAATTACTTGCCTGGACCCTGTTGTTCAACAACAATATTCAACTGAACTCCTCCACTACGACGGCCTATCTCTACGTCATCTCTTTTGTGCATCTTGCGCACGTGATCGGCGGGTTGCCATTTTTGGTTAGTTTCTACCGAACGGCTAAAAAACGGATGGTTGACCCGGTGACGGTGCTTGTCTACTTCTCTGATCCGGAGAAACGACTCAAACTGAAATTGTTGACCAAATACTGGCACTTTCTGGATGGCCTATGGATCTACCTGGTGTTGTTTTTTGGCATCAATTACCTGATTTGAGCCATAAAAAAACCGCCCCCTGCATTCAGGTGGCGGTTCTTAGTATGCCATGAATTGAAATTTCTTAAAACAGTTTTTCAGCGCACCACCTGAAATTTTTTCGTAACCTGACCGCTTTGCGTGCGGGCAACGGCAATGTAATTGCCTTCAGGTAGTTGGCTTACGCTGATTTCGGCATGTTCCCACTGTACATCTCCCGACTGATAAACTACCCGCCCGGTCATATCAAGGAAAACGAGCGACTCGATAACGTCATTGCCGTTCAGGTGGATATTCAGCAAATCGCTTACCGGAGAGGGATAAACCAGAAAATCCTGGCTGGATACCGAAACCGGCGCGCTGTTGCGCTCCATGTTGATCGGAATTTTAAGGGTCAGGCTTTCTCCGGTACTGTTGCTGCCATCGGCCCACATCATGGTGGGGGAGTCGATGGTAAGGACAGCGTAGGCCTGTTCATCAGGTTTGGCGCCATCTACAATATCGATAATTACGAATTCGAACTGTCCGATTAGCCCGTATCCGCTGACGGAAGTTCCATTTATTCTGGTATAAGCCGATTCCAGGCGGCCCTGACTGGGGCGTTTTGAAAGGCAGAGATACGGTGCATTCATATTCAGCCAGGTATTGGCAAAATAGCGCATCTCAAAAAGCGTATCGACTATTTGAGGACTAAGATTGAGGTCGAGGGTAAAGCCGTACAGATTGGTCAGCGGCAAAGTATTGTTGCCCAGCGAAACCTCTACTTGCACCAAATCACCAATACCGGGATTGGGCGTCAGTACATTGAAAAAGAAAGGCAGGTTTTTAGAAGTGGGCGGAATAATTGGAGTGAGATTGTGGGTCTGGCCGTAAAACACCATCAGCGCCAGAGTGTCGTCCGAGGTGATCAGACCGTTGCCGTCGGTATCGGCATGTTTGAGATCGATCGGGCTGCCAGTGTAGGGGTTCGACCAGTTGTCGGCGTACTGACCGTACCATTCGAGACTGGCATTGTTGCGCAGTTCGCCGTCGAGGCCCATAAAATAACCAAGCGGAAGCAGGTCTTTGTTGTTGACCTTGCCATCGTAGTTGATGTCGCCGGCCCAGACGCAATCGTCGACGCAGTAGGGGCCGGACGTACTAAACACATCGACAACGTTTGCCGTAATTTTTACCAGTTGGCACTGACCATTGGAAGTGACGCAGTAATTGATCTCCATTTGATCAACACCCACGTAGCCATTCTGCGGCGTGTAGATGAGCAAATTATTGCCGGAAACAGACTGGTTGTTGATCGTGTGGGTGGAGTAACCGGGGTAAAATTGCAGGGCGCCGTGATCTGGTGCATCGACAACCGAAAAATCAAACCCGATGAAAGGAATCTGGTAGTTGATGACCATCGGCGTGCTCTTCGGCGTCGTCAGGTCGAAGGTTGCAGCCGAGGGCGGGAGATTACCTACAATAACATTGACAGCGGCCATTTCGAGGTCGCTGACGAACATGTTACCAATCTTATAGTAGAAAGTCGCTATACCGGAGTAGTTGTTGTTGGGGGTGAACGTGACGGTTCCGTTGGGCGTACTGGGCGAAATGGTGCCCGGGAGGTTGTTGGGAGATACCCAGCTTTTTACCGAAAGATTGCCGATGTCGTTATCCCGGACATTGAGGGTGATCGGTGTATTTTTGGGCGTAAAGACGTAGTCATCCATCGCCATGGTGTTCTGAGTGGGCGTATTCAGAACGGTAACATTGACCGTTTTGAACACAGTTGGTCCATTGGACAAGACAAACTGATCGGAGCCGGTGTAGTTCAGGTTGGGGGTATAACGGAACGAATAGCCGTTTTGAATGCTTACGGAGCCGTTGGATGGGCCCTGGAACAACGAATAGCCGTTGTAGGTCAACGGCATGTTCAGCGGTGTATTTTTGGCGGTTGCGACTTGTAGCGTGTCGCTCACCGGAGCGGCATTGTTGTTGATACCAATGGTAACGGGGGCTGATTTGCAATTCAGCAGGGCGTCGCAAACGGTGTAACTGAGATGTGCAACACCCGTGTAGCCCGCATCCGGTGTGAAGATGACGTTGTTGCCGGAAATGGAGGCGGAGCCGTGATTGGTCATGGTCAGGGCGCTCAACGAGAGCGGCCCGTTAGAGCCGGCATCGTTGGCCAGAACATCAATCGTTACAGGCGCCCCGATCGTCGTAATTGCGAAGTCGGATCTGGGATTGAGCAGCGAAGGGTAAACGGAAACGCGGTATGCCTGATAAACCTGAAACGGGTAGTTGCCCGTGTAGATCATTTCAACCGTAAAGGTGTCGACTCCTGTAAAACCGGCATCCGGTTGGTACTTAATCTGAACCGTGGCCGGATTACCATTGCCACCGGGCGACAAAACGGTTTTGGTCACCGTACCGTGCTGAGGAGACGGACTGGAGACGTAAATATTCAGATTGAGACCGGAAAGAGTGTCGAAAACAGGGGCGCCGATTGAAGTCACCAAATTCTTGTAGGGACTGCCGCCGCTTTGACTGTAGGCAGTCAGTGGCGACAAGCCAAAGGCAAGAAACAAGAATAAAAATGATCGGGCTAGTGCTAAGCGTAAATTCACATTCATGGCTGCGGTATTAAAAAGACCTCCAAAATTAGAAATCTTCCGGGGAACCTACCAAGTGTGGAGACGAAAAAAGTAATTTTGTGCAAAAATTCTATTTAAGTAACTGAAAATCAGTTTGATATATTAGTGTTTTCCAGCCTGCTGGTTTTCAGGTTTCTGCGTTATCCTAATCTTCGCACACCATGTCGGGAGTAAAAAAGTCGGAAAAGGTCGCTCTTCACACCAACAGAGTTTATCAGGCGCTCAGTCATCTCGAAAACGGCGAGTTGAAGCGCTTGTCCAAATACCTGCAGTCGCCCTATTTCAACCAAAGTAAATCGCTCAATAAATTGTTTGAATTGCTGCTTCGGTATGTCGAGGACCAGAAGGAAGGCTTTGACCGTTATGAGGTCTGGAGAAAGATGTTTGCGGGTGAGCCTTACGACGATACCAATTTTCGAAAATACTGTTCGGACCTGTTGAAACTCGTGGAGAATTTTATGGCGCATGAAACACTCGAGCGAGATGAGACGCGCCAACGGATTCATACGCTTGAATTCGTCGTCAAAGATAAAGTTGAGCCCCTGTATAACAGTGTTTTAAGGCAGGCCAGATTACATGCAGACGCTGATTCGTACCGAAATCTTTATTACTTTTATAATGCTTACCTTATAGAACGGCAGTATTATGCAATGTCGGATTTTGATGTGAGACTGGATGTGCGCCCTAATATTG
This sequence comes from Saprospiraceae bacterium, assembly GCA_016787345.1. Taxonomy (GTDB): domain Bacteria; phylum Bacteroidota; class Bacteroidia; order Chitinophagales; family Saprospiraceae; genus M3007. Next base: position 99,595 of record JAEUUU010000175.1, read on the forward strand.
AAGAGATTTCATATAATCTCGATATATTTTACTGGATCGAAAAACTGAAAATACAAATCGCTGTATTAAGCCAGAAAAAAACGAGGAGTCATGTATATTCGGTCAACTTCATGGAGGAAATTATTGCTTTTTTGCAAAAATTCCCTATGGATTCTATACCAGAATTATCTCTATATTATTATTCTTTTTTAACGCTCTACGATGAGGAAAACCCTAGTCATTACTATAAATTAAGGTCGCTGCTGGATGAGTATGGCAATGATATGCCACAAAAAGAAGCGGTTGAGTTGTATGACCTGGCTCTCCATTACTGTACAGGAAAATTAAATCAGGGCGACCGCGTGTTCCTGCAGGAATACTTCGACGTTTTTGACGAAGCGATGCTTCGCAAAATATTTATTATAAATGGAGAATTGGCTTCCTGGCGTTTTAACAATGCCATTGGAGTGGCCCTGCGCCTGGGGAAAATGGACTGGGCCGAAAAATTTATTACCACTTACAAAGAGAACCTGCCTGCTCAAACAAGAGAAAATACGTCGTCGTTTTCATTGTCCAGGGTTTACTTGTATCAAAAACGCTACAAAGACGTACTTAGGATATTGCAAAATGTTGATTATGAAGATATTGGCTATAATTTGATTAGTAAGGCCGTACTCATAATTACCTACTATGAACTGGATGAAGCAGATGCGCTGGACTCCTTCCTCGAGTCCTTCCGCGTTTTCCTCAATCGCCACAAAAATATACCCGCCCAACGCCGAAAAAGTTACCTCAACCTGATTAAGTACGTCCGCCGGCTCACCCGCCTGCTCCCCAATGACCAGGCTGGAATTACCAGACTCCGGGAGGAAATCATACGTGATAAGGCTTCTACCGTCAATCATGAATGGTTGCTGGAAAAACTGGCCGAACTGGATGGTTAAACACTGCCCGTCGTCAAGGCTTTCGTTTCGGACAATTTTATCTACCACGCCGCGTTTTTCTTGTCGCTGTACAAGAAACAAACCGCCATGTATCTGACAATCAAAAAGATATTCGTACTCGCTTCGCTGATCTTTTTCTTGATGCCCAGGCAGGGCCATGCGCAAAACAAAACCGCACGGGCGGGGGCGCTCAGCCAGGAGGCAATTGCACAACTTCATCTTGCCGAGGATACTTTGGCTATTCTTGCTTTCGCCGTAGTCAACGATTCCCTGGAAACCACTCGTTTCGGCGCCTGTCGTGCCCTTATTACCTGTCTGGTACGCAACCTCAAAGCGGAAAATTCTTTCAATTATCCGTTCAGCAGGCTCAAAAGCCTGTCCATCATGGCGCCTCCCGACAGCAGTTTCCGCATTTTTACCTGGCAATTGTTTGTCAATGATTCCACCTACCGTTATTACGGCGCCATTCAGATCAACCGCGGCGAACTGGAGCTTTATCCGTTGATCGACCGAAGTTTTGAATTTGAAACACCTCCTCCTTTTTACGAAAAATACAGCCCCGAGCGCTGGTATGGCGCCCTTTACTACAATTTGCGCCAGTTCGATACCCGCGAAGGGCGCAAATACCTCTTGTTCGGATTCGATGCCTATTCCTTTTTTGAAAAAAGAAAGGTGATCGAAGTGCTGCATTTTGATGCAAAAGGCAAACCCGTGTTCGGCGCCGAAGTATTTGCCAACATGCCCGGCCGGGAGCGCGGCCCGCAAGTATCGCGCCTGATCTTTGAATATGCGTCCGACGCTTCGGTGCGGGTCAATTGGGACGAACAGTACCAGATGGTGCTTTTCGATCACCTGATTCCCATGGCGAGTCCTTATGGCCGCGGAATGGCGATGGTGCCCGACGGCAGTTACGACGGCTTGAAACTGGACAAAGCCGGCCGCTGGGTATGGGTCGATAAAGTATTTAATGATGTAATGGACGAAGCACCCCGTCCCGAACCCATACTCGACGATCGAAAGGGCAAAGACATTACGGGTAAGCCTAAACAAAGCAAAGGGGAGCGGCGTCCCTGATTTAACGAATCAGCGCCAGGTCCCCGGTTTTTACCAGAATTCGCCCGTCTACCAGTTCGATCTCCGCCCGGAATGCATACACGCCCCCCGGCGCCCATTCGCCCCGGATTTTCCCGTCCCAACCCTCATCTGGGTCGTTGGCCGGCAGGTTTTCTTTTAAATAAACCAGGTCACCCCAGCGGTCGATGATCAACATGCGCTGTATTTGCCGGACACCGGCATCGGCACTGAGATAATAGCGAGCATTGGGCCCTTCGCTTTCTCCCGGACTGAACACATTTGGAGCATAGACAAAACCCTCGGTGGAAGGGCAAAATTCGCGAAACAACAACCCTATCTGCACAATGGAATCGCAGCCGTTGGCCGCCAACCCAGTCAGTATTTCTATGCCGGAAGGGTTGTCGCGGTCGTACCGCTTGTTGTTGATCATTCTGAATTCATCGGGACAAAGCGAGTCGATCAGAACTGAATCCGGCACGGGAATCACTTCAAGGTCGATGTGGATGATACTGTCGCAGCCATTACTTGCGCCGTTTTCGATGGTTTCTTCACCCAGATAAAAATTGGCATGATACGGCACGTTGTTGACCCAGATGGTGTCGCCACTACAGATGCTGCCGTCGAGCAAGGCCATTGTTGCTGAAAAAAAAGTCAGATCAACGTGTATGATGCTGTCGCCTCCATTGGCAGCCGCGCCGGGCAAAGTATCAATTCCGGACGGGTGATCGGGGCCGTAAAACTGCCCGTTAATCAGCAATAACTGGTTGTTGCAGAAGGTGTCGCGATAAAAAAAATGGCCAGGAATGGTGTCGCAAACGGCGGCTTTTAGCCCGTTGTACTGGCTCAGAAATACCAGAAAATAAATAACGATTCGCGACCGCTGGAGGAGGGTAGTGCGCGTCATAGTTGTTTTTCAGTTTTGTAAAAAAACATGCCTTCCCGTACGACAAGGCTGTTGCCGGTCAGGCAAACAATGTCGGGCGGGAAGGCATGTGATTAAAGTCGGAAGGGGGGATTTTAGTCCTTTTTCATCCCTTGCTCTATTTTTTCCAACCGCGATTCGAGCTTGTCGGTGCGCTGGCGCAGGGCCGCGTTCTCCAGTTTCAGTTGTTCGATTTGCGCTTGTTGCTCCTGAATGGCTTTGACCGTCAGCACACTGAACCCTGCATAGTTGAGCGCCAGGTATTGCTCCGTACCTTCCTGATTGCTGGCTGAGCCGACGAGTTCAGGAAACAGCGTTTGAACATCCTGCGCGAGGAAGCCGATCGAACGTGCTTGTTGGGCGTTGTCATGACGGTAATGGTAGGTAACGGGTTGAAGCAATAGCATTTTGTCCAGCACCTTGTCGAGGCCGAGCACGTCACGTTTCAGGCGGCGGTCGGAGGCTGTGTACACGCCGTTGACGGCAAAGGTGCCTACCGGGTCGCCGCCATTGGCGCTGTTGAATAACTGGAGGGTTGCATCATTTTCATTGACCGAGATGGTCCAGTTTTCGCCGCTAAGGGCATTTTGAAGGGTGATGCCGCCTTTGTCGTGGTACAAGGTCAGTTGCGAGTTAGTTGGCGCGCCGCCTATGCTGGCATGACCATTGACGCCGCTTAAAATGAAGCCTGCAGCAGGGCCTGATTTTATTGTAATATTGGAAGCATCGTTGGTGCCGAGCAGGAAGCCGTTGGCATTGTGTTGGAGGAATGCATCGGGAGCGCCCGCGCCGTTCGAGAGTCCGATCAGCGGATTGGTGCCTTCCACGCGGACGATTTCGTTGCTGCCGCCTTTTACGTGGAGTTTGGCAGCCGGCGCATTGGTGCCGACACCGACATTTGCCGAGTTGGTATTGGAAATATTGTTCCCTGAGGCTGCCCAAAGATTGAGGCCGCCGCTGGCCAGTATGGTATCCAGGTTGACTTCCGTATTGGTCTGTGAAATTTTCAACTTGGTGCCGTTGAGGCTCAGCGTTTGAAGTTCGTTGTCGGGGTCGTTGTCGGCGTCGCCTGTGTTGTTAATCACAAAATTGGGCGCTGTGCCGGTTATGCTGATACCGGTTCCGGCGGCGTAGTTGTTGCCGGCGGGCAGATTGACCGAGCCGCCTCCATCGGAGAGCGTAAGCACGTTGCCGGCCAGGCTGAGGGTCTGGAGTTCGTTGGTTTCATCCAGATCGCCGGTGTTGTTGATCACGAAATTGGGTGAAGAACCGGTGATATCGATCCCGACACCGGCAGCATAGTTGTCGCCCGAGCCGCCACCGCCGCCCGTGTTATCGTTGGCGGGCAACCAGGCGGAGCCGCTCCATTTGAGCACCTGGCCGGCGGTAGCGCCTTGTTGTGCCAGATTGAGGGGGCTGCCGAGGGTACCGTTTCCGACGAGCGTCAATCCTGTTTTTGCCGTTTGAGCCCCCCAGTCGTCGCCCGGTACGTCGTCGGGCCCCCAACTGCTGCCATTCCAGGTCATCACCTGGCCGTTGGTAGCGCCCTGTTGGGCGAGCCCCAGTACGTTGCCGGCGACGCCGGTTCCGCTCAGGGTCGTATTGGTTTGCACGAATTGTGTGCCCCAGTTGTCGGCGCCGGTATTGTTGTCGGCCGCGGGCGCCCAGGTGGTACCGTTCCATTTGAGCACCTGGCCGTTGGTAGCGCCTTGTTGGGCGATGCCGAGCGCGCTGCCCGTAATACCCGTGCCGCTCAATGTGCTGTTGGCTACGACGACCTGTGTCCCCCAGTTGTCGCCGCTGCCACCCGATTGGTCGGCCGCGGGCGCCCAGGTGGTGCCGTTCCATTTGAGCACCTGACCGCTGGTCGCACCCATTTGAGCGATTTTCGCGCCGGTGACTGCGCCCGGGGCGATATTGTTGGTGGCAACGCCGTTGAGCATGATTTCGAAGTTGCCCACCGTTCCGTTTTTGATCTGCAGGTTGTTGAACGGGCCGCTGATATCGCCGTCGGCCTGTGAAAAGATCGTAATGTCGTTGGAGCCGTCGGTGTCGCCAATATTGGTGATGGTGTACACGCCGTTGACGACATCTACGTCGATGCCATTGCCCTGAACGATATTGGTGACGCCCTGTGCATCGGCCGCGGGCGCCCAGGTCGTGCCGTTCCATTTGATGACTTGGCCGTTCGTGGCGTTCATATTGTCAATTTTGGCCGCGGTAATGGCGCCGTTGGCTATTTTAGTAGTGGTGACGGCATTGTCGCCGATTTTGGGGTTGGTGACGGCGCCGTCGGCGAGGTCGGCGGTAGCCACGCCACCGTTGGCGATTTCGGCAGTTCCGACTACCCCCGCTGCAATTTGCAGGTTGTTGAACGGACCAGTCACGTCGCCATTGGCCTGCGTGCTGGTCGTGATATCGTCGGCTGCATTGGTATCGCCGCTGTTGCTGATGGTAAAGTTGGGAGAACTTCCGGTCACATTGATCCCGTTACCCGCCGTTATACCGATACTGGTAATACCCTGCGCGTCGACGGCCGGCGCCCAGCTGGCGCCGTTCCATTTGAGTACCTGTCCCGAACTGGCGCCCATGTCGGCCAGTTTGGCGGCCGTGACGGCATCGTCGGCAATTTTGTTCGTGCTTACGGCATTGTCGGCGAGATCCAGGTTGCCGACGGAATTGTTGGCGATTTCGGCGCTGCCGACTGCGCTGGCATTGATCTGAAGGTTGGAAAATGTGCCGCTTACGTCGCCGCTGGCGGTCGAGCTGAACGTGAGGTCGTCTCCGGCATTGGTGTCGCCGGTATTGGTAATGACGAAATTGAACCCGTTCTGTTGCACATTGATACCAAAACCACCGTCGATATTAACCGTTCCGGGTTGGGGTACCACGGTAAACACGTCGGTAACCCGGCCATTTGCATCGATTTGAATAACCGGAATTTGTGTCGCGCTGCCGTAAATACCAGGCGTCACGCCAGAAGGGCTCAGTTGGATGGTGCCCGAAGTAGTGATCGGGCCGCCGCTCAGGCCTGCACCGGTATTGATTTGTGTAACCGTTCCGTTGAAACCGTTGTCGTTCAGGTCGTTGGAGGGGGTCCATTGCGAGCCGTCCCATTTGAGTGTTTGGCCGGGTTGGGCGCCTTGTTGCGCCAGACTGAGCGGGTTGCCGGCGGTGCCATTGCCACTCAGAACAGGGGAGGTCTGGACGGTTTGGCTGCCCCAATTGTCGCCTCCGCCTCCGCCGCCGCCATTGGCTGCCGTTTGGGCGTAGAGCGCATAGGGCACACTCATCAGCTGCGTCGCGCCGAGGTCGTCGAAAGCGCCGGGGGAAGTTTCGATGGCTACGGTCAGGAATTTGGCGCCGCCGCCCCAATTGATGGTGGCAAAGTCGCCCAACTGGGGCTGACCGCCCTGGCCGATGGTCAGGTTGATCAAACCAAATTCGTTGGTTGAAACGATTTGCTTTTCTGCATAGGCAATCGGGCCGTTGGGTGCGCCACTGCGAATAGTGAAGAGCAATGAAACCGTTTGGTTGGACAGCGCAGTGCCATCGGCGCCGCGTACAACGCTTTGATAATTAAAGCCTTGGGGAGTGAATTGGGCAAAAGCCTGGAATGAGATGCCGAGGCAGAACGCCAACAGGAACAGTAATCTTTGTTTCATGAACAATGCAGTTTTGGAATGATCATGCTGATAAATGAACAGGCAGAGACGGATGCCTCCTGAGCAGGATTATCGTTTAAAGCCGGACAAAACGAATCGTCGCTGATGCCCGGGTTTGCGTATCTATTAGTTGTAAAAAATAGACGCCGGCCTGCCAATCGGTGCAGTCCAGCAAAGTGCCTTCAGGGGTATCCAATACAATATCGTAGGCCACCGGACGACCCATCAGGTCATAAACGGCCGCCTTCAATTGACCGGACGACTGGGCAGTATACCGTATATATAAATGGTCTGTAGCAGGATTGGGGAACACCTCAATTTCCCAGGCAGCCAGGGAAGCCTCCTGTGTGGAGACGGAAAGACACAAATCGGGCTGGTGAAATCCCTGGGTGAGTTGATAGCCGGAAACAGGGCCGAGTGTAAAAATGACCGGCTCTCCTACCGTCCAGGCCCAGATATTGCCTTGCTGAACGGTAATATCGCCACCGGCAGCCAAAACCTGATTGCAGAGCGCGATGTTTTGTGCGGAAAGGGGCAATGCGAACAGCCCCGCGAAGAAGGGAAGTAGTACAAATCGGTTCATGGTAACAATTGGATTGAAAAACGCCGGGCGGCAATGACCGGAGATATAGTTTATTTTGTACCAAAAATCGGGCCGGAATCTTGTGATGTTTCCCCTGTTTCGGCCCGTTTGATACGTTTGCCGTCAAAAATCGTCACCTTTTACATGAAAAACGTTCTTTTCTTCTCACTTTTTCTGCTTTTCTCACCACAACTTGCCACAGCACAGTCGGGCCAGATTACAGGCGACCGCGGGGTGGCGACCGACGAGCAACGCAGGTTCGAATTTATGGTCCGGGTCGATACTGCCGGTCTTTCGCCATACCTGTCGGCCGATCTTGTTTACATTCACTCCAATGGCCTGGTAGAAACCAAGACGGAACATTTGCAGGCCATTGCCAATGGCAAACTGGTGTACAAACTCATGGAGCGTGAGAACGTAAAAATTCGGCGCTATGGCAAAATCGCGATCAGTAACGGAGTGTTGCATGTCGCCGGTATCCTTAACCAGAATCCGTTTGATATCCGGCTGCTATATACGGCCGTGTACCAAAAAAGTAAGAGTAAATGGCAGTTGCTCAACTGGCAATCCACCCGAATTTAAGTGGCAGGCCGCCCTTTTTCTCTACTTTTGCGCCCGCTTTGCCCAACCGAATATTTTTGAAGATGCCTGTATTGACGAAAAAACAAAAACAACCTGCCGAAAAATCCAGTCTGCGCGATGTTGAACTGGCCTTCCGTTTAATGGCCACCGCCAAAGCCATGACGGAATTGTACGAGGCCAATTTCAAGTTTGTCTCCAAATACGTACATGCAACGTCCAGAGGCCATGAGGCCATTCAATTGGCCATCGGGATGCAATTGCTTCCCCAGGACTACGCCTACCCGTATTACCGCGACGACGCCATGTTGCTGGGGATGGGCTTGCGGCCCTTCGAACTGATGTTGCAATTGATGGCCAAAAAAGACGACCCTTTTTCAGGCGGCCGATCCTATTATTGCCACCCAAGTTTGCGCCGCCCCGACAAGCCTAAAATTCCGCATCAAAGCAGCGCTACCGGTATGCAGGCCATCCCGGCCACCGGCGCAGCCCTGGGTTTTTGGTACAAAGAACAAATGGGGCTGTTTGACGCAGATGAAACAAAGCGTCCGCCCCTGGTGGTTTGTTCCCTGGGCGATGCATCGGTTACGGAAGGCGAAGTTGCCGAGGCTTTCCAAATGGCGGTTTTGAAAAAATTACCCATTTTGTTCCTGGTGCAGGACAACGGCTGGGATATCTCCGCCAATGCGGCCGAAACCCGTGTCGCCAATGCCGCCCAGTACGCCAAAGGCTTTCCTGGCCTGGAAACCAGAAGTATCGACGGCAACGATTACGAAACCTGCCGCGATACGGTTGCTGAAATATTCGAAACCATTCGGCGCGAACGGCGCCCGTTTCTGCTGCACGCGCGGGTACCGCTACTCAATCACCACACTTCCGGCGTACGCAAAGAGTGGTATCGCGACGATCTGGCGGAGCACCAAAGCCGCGATCCTTACCCGATGCTTCGCAACCGTATGTCGACACTGGGTTTTACCGAACAGGCACTCATCGATATTGAAAATCAGGCTTCTGCCATGGTTGAGGAAGATTTCTACGCCGCGCGGAATGCACCCGATCCGGAGCCGGCCGACTTGTACCAGTTCGATCTGGCGCCTACGCCTGTGCTGGAGGAAACCGGAGAGCGCTCGCCAGCGGGTCGTGAAGCCAAGGTCATGGTCGACAGTGCTTTGTTTGCCATCGAAGAACTGATGCGTGCCGATGCGCATTGCCTGTTGTACGGTCAGGACGTCGGTCGCCGGCTGGGCGGCGTATTTCGCGAGGCGGCTACATTGGCCGAAAAATTCGGCGATCACAGGGTGTTCAACACGCCCATCCAGGAAGCGTTTATCATTGGCAGTACGGCGGGCATGAGCGCAGTTGGTTTGAAACCGATTGTCGAGGTCCAGTTTGCCGATTATATCTGGCCGGGGCTCAATCAGCTGTTCACCGAAGTCAGCCGCTCTAACTACCTCTCCAACGGCAAATGGCCTGTTTCCTGTATCATCAGGGTGCCCATCGGCGCATACGGAAGCGGCGGGCCCTATCACTCCAGCAGTGTGGAGAGTGTTGTGACCAATATCAGGGGTATAAAAATAGCATACCCCAGCAATGGCGCCGACCTGAAAGGCTTGCTGAAATCGGCTTATCACGACCCCAATCCGGTGGTAATATTTGAGCACAAAGGACTATACTGGAGCAAAGTGCCGGGTACCGAACTTGCGCGTACCGTGGAGCCTGCCGAGGATTACCTGTTGCCGTTCGGCCAGGCGCGCATCGCCCTGTTGGCCGATGAACAACAGGTGAAATCGGGCGGCACCCTCGGTGTCGTTACTTATGGTATGGGCGTACACTGGGCCATCAACGCAGCCCAAAAATGGCCGGGCCGGATTGAAGTACTCGACCTGCGCACCCTTGCGCCGCTCGACGAAGAAGCGATGTACACCCTGGCTAAAAAGCACGGCAAAGTATTGGTGGTGACCGAAGAGCCGGTCAACAATACATTTGCCCAAAGCCTTGCCGCCCGAATCGGCGAGCATTGTTTCCAATGGCTCGACGCGCCGGTGCGCACACTCGGATCGGTCAATATGCCGGCTGTGCCGCTCAATGCCACGCTCGAAGCGGAGATGATTCCTTCGACCGACAAGGTGGCAGCAGCCATGGATGCTTTATTGCGCTGGTGAGCCTGCCGGGGCTTCTGTCGGCACAACCGGCGGCATGGGCAGTGTCTTGATCTTTTTGCCATCGAGGAAAAAAGACACCGATTGGGCATTGCCCCGGTTCACGTCGACTATTGCCGTTGGTTTGATGGCATACGTCTGACTGCCGCCTTTGCGCAGTTGAAAGCGAACATTGATCTCACCGTTTTCTTCGCTCGCCGATTCGAAATGCAGCTCTGTTGCTTGCTGGGTTTGTTGCAACGCCATGCCAATGATCACTTCCTTATTGAAATCAGGACTGATAAACGAGGTCGTTTTGTGCGCCATGAGCCGTTTTGAAAATTCAGGCTGGTTGCCGATGACTGTACAGTAGGGGGCGTTGTCGGTCAGGACATTTTCCGTAAAAAAATAATTGGTCAGAACGCTGCCGCCGTTGGTCTTGTTCAGTTGTTCGCCATCGGGCGCCGGCGCCGGAAAGGAACTGATTTGGACGTTATTTTGAATAAAGTTGATCGTTTTGATCTGCTCTTTGCGCGGAAAACTAAATAACAGGACCGGCTGTGCCGTCCAGGTCAACTGATCTTTCCCTTCCACGATTTCAAAATGTACATTGGCCGCATCGCCTTCCTGAACGATTTTACTGACCCGTATATCCGTCATTCTGGTGGTCGGAGGCACAGCAATAGCGGCAATGAAATCGGTGTCGAAATGAGGAATGCTGATTTCGTTTTCGATAGTTTTTCCGAGCCCGAAATGATCGGAAAATGCTTGCGCGTTGGGCAATAGCCAACACTGGCGTTCTTTGATTTCCACCGTATTGAGCAGAAAGTAACTTTTGAGAACGCTCACCGGCAGATTGGTCGTGCCAGTGCCGGCGTTATCACTTTTTTGATCCTGATTTGAAGTGCCGGACTGGCAACCGAATGCGAGCAGAAAAGAGGCCGCAACGAAAAGAAGGTATTTATTCATGATGATTTGTTTGATTGTCGATGGAATGCGAGTATCAGGTAGCCGGTAAGGCCGGCCAGCAAGGAAGCAAACAGTATGGCAGTTTTGGCCACCTCAATTTCGGCCGACGTTTCAAAAGCCAGCAAGGTGATGAAAATTGACATGGTAAAGCCGATCCCGGCCAGCATACTACCTCCGACCAATGCCTTGCGATTCAGTTCGGAAGGTATAATCGCACCGAGGCGCAGGGCAAGCCAGACACCCATGCCGATGCCCAGCGGTTTGCCAACCACCAGCCCGAGTATGATTCCGAGTCCGATGGTGGAAGTCAGTGCATTGGTCCATCCATGTTCGAGGACCAGGCCGGCATTGGCCAAAGCAAACAAGGGCATAATCATAAAGGCGACGGGTTTGTGAAGGGCGTGCTGCAAACGCGCCGACGGACTATTGTCTCCGCCTTTACCAAAAGGTATGGTAAATGCCGTGATCACCCCCGCGATGGTAGCGTGTATGCCGGTTGCGTGCAGGGTATACCACAAAGCAGCGCCCAGTATAAGGTAAAGCGCGATGGCGTTGACCCGAAACCGGTTGAGTGCGATCATCAGGGCAAAAATGCCGGCCGACACGCCCATCCAGAGCCAGGAAAAATCCTGGGTGTAAAAAATAGCGATGACCAGTATGGCGCCCAGATCGTCGATGATGGCGAGAGCGGTTAAAAATACCTTGAGGGCGTTCGGGATTTTATTGCCGGCCAGCGACAATACACCCAGCGCGAACGCAATATCGGTGGCCATCGGGATGCCAAAGCCGCGTTGCGAGATCGCTTCCGTGTTAAAAAAAAGGTAAACGGCCGCGGGAACAACCATTCCACCGATCGCAGCGCCGACGGGTAGCAATGCGTTACGGCGATCGGAAAGTTCGCCGACGTAGAGTTCGCGTTCTATTTCGAGACCGATCAGCAGGAAAAAGATTGCCATCAGGCCGTCGTTGATCCAAAATTCGAGTGAACCGCCGGGAAGTTGCAGGCGCCAGAAGTCGAGATACTGGCTACCGATCGTCGAGTTGGCAGCTATTATCGCTACCAAGGCGCAGAACATGAGCAGGTAACCGCCGGATTTTTCACTTTCTGCGAATTCTCGGAATAATTTCGTCAGCTGATAAACCATAATGTCTCAATTTTCCAGGCCTGCAAATCACGAGAGTTTGCACCTGATTTTCAAAATAAATACGTTGCGCTTATGAAGTATATCAAGGAAACCGCCCCCTTCGCTTACGTGATTTTTCTGGGGATTGCCATATTTCTGCTGGATTTATTCGAGTTTTCCAGCGAGAGCGTACGTAAAGGAATACTGATACCGGTCGCTTTGTTCAAGGCAAGTTACTTTTTATACCTGCTGATCAGCCGGTTGAGAAAAACTGCCGGGCAACAGTTTTTCTTTTACCAGTTTGCCAATTTCATCGCGCTGAGTGTTTTGCTCGTCGTCGTTTCGTTTTCCCTGGACTACTACTGTTTTTACCGGATCGATGCCAGTTCTTTTAGTGGCATCCCGCCCGGAATATCAACGCTGAAGGAATTTTTGGCCTTCTTTTATTTCTCCGTAAGTACGTTCACGACCGCCGGGCTGGGCGATATCACCCCGCGAGGAAGCCTCACGCAGGTTTTGGTTGCCCTGCAATTGTCGATCGGTTGGCTGACAACCGTATTGGTCATCGGAAATATTGCGCATTTGCGCGAAGACCTGACTCAAAGGCACTGAAACCACTATTTTCCTCGCCCTTGCAGCAATACCAGTGCCGTATAGAACATAATTTTAAAGTCGAGCGCCAGCGACATGTTTTCGATGTAAAGCAGGTCGAATTTGAGGCGTTGCAACATTTCTTCGACCGTAGAGGCGTAGCCATATTTGACCTGTCCCCAGGATGTGATACCCGGCCGCACTTTGAGCAGGTGTTTGTAGTGCGGGTTGTGGGCCATGATTTGATCGATAAAATGCCTGCGCTCCGGGCGCGGCCCGACCAGCGACATATCGCCCCGCAAGACGTTCCAGAAATTCGGGATTTCATCGAGCCGCCATTTGCGCATGGTGGCGCCCCAGGGCGTACAGCGCGGATCGTTTTCTCCGGTAGACAGTTGCGGGCCCAGTTTTTCAGCATCCACGTACATGGAGCGGAATTTAATAATCGTAAAAGGATGACCTTGCAAACCCAATCGCTCCTGCCGGTAAAATATGGGGCCCGGAGACGACAGCCTGACCCGCAGTGCGATAAACAAAAGCAAGGGCGACAGCAGAATCAGTACCACTGCACTGGCGGCTACGTCGATCAGCCTTTTGATGGCCCTTTGCCATTTGGGCATGAGCCCCTGACGTATTTCGATCAAAACTGCGCCGTACAAATGGCTCATTTTTACCGAACCGAGCAGGATGTCGTACATATCGGGGATGATTTTGACCAGCACGTGTTCGCCAAAATCGAAAACGACATTCAGGATATCCCTGACCTTGTTGTGTTCGGAGGTCTCGATGGCAATGATGATTTCCTCGATGTCGTACGATCTGACCACTGATTCAAGGTCTTTCAGATCGCCGAGGCGCTTCAAATAGCGGCCCAGTTCGCCGTCTTTTTCTCCATTGATGTCGAGGTAGCCGGCAAATTTGTAACCCAGACTTTTCGGGCGACTGATGATGTCCTGGTAAAGTTCGAGCGCATTCTGATTGCCCCCGATAACCAATGTGTTGAAAGCCACTTTCCCCGCTTTGATGCGTCGGCTGGCGCGCGTCAGCAGGATCATTCTGCTTGTTGTCGTCAGGACAAAATGCAGGGAAAAAAGGATCAGGAAAGAGCGATAGTAGGTGTGATAATCCCGCACCACATCATCGAGCACCAGGGTAAAGAAGAGAAACATTACCCCGAAGAGGCTAAGAAAAAAAGTACGCATAAACACGGTAAGCCGCGACATGCGATACACATCGGTGTGGTGATCAAAAATGCCGTACAGAAACGTCCAGCCCAGCGGTACTACCAGTGTGCCGAGGTACAGATTAGGATCTTTCAATATTTCGGCACTGAGGGGGACGCCTTCCAGATGTTTGCGGAAAATAAAAAACAGGGCCCAGGCCAGCATCGCCATAATGAAATCGGCGACGCCATAGTAGAAAGTATCGCGTTGGCGTTGTTGGCGGGACATTGGCTGGTTTTATCGTTGCTGTGTTGGCAGGGCTGCTGCCGGATTTGATCGGGTTAGAAATGTGCCAGCCTGATATTATCGAGTCGTACGGCGCCATTGAGCTGGGAATAATTTCCGCTGTCGTCGGTCGGCAAATTGGCCACGAAGTAGAGTCGATATTGTTCCTGATTCAGGCTGATGAGGAACTCGGTAAGGTTGAGATAAATTTTATTCCATTCGCCATCGGTGGAGCCAAATGCATAAACCGGTTGGGGAATTTCAGAAAGCCCACCGCTTTGACCGATCAGGATGAGGCTGAACGGCATGTCGCAGGCATAATGGAGTTCCATCCATACCTGGTTTTCAAAGGTAGCAGGCAGGGAAGTTGCCTCGGTTGCGATTTGCATCAGGAAGTGGGATGTGTCGACCGTCATGACAAGCGAATTGCCTGCAAAAGCACCGGAGGTGGTGATTTGAAAGGAATTGTCGGGATCGCCGTCGCGGTTTTCAATGCCGATGGTCGAACCGCCGTCGAAACTGGTCCGGTTGAATGCCCAGGGGAACACGGCTGCCGGATCATAGGCGGTTTGGGGCTGAATCGTAGTTGTTTCGCCAGGTTTTAATGCCTTTGTCAGTTCAAATCTTGACAAAAAAGGGTAAATGTTGGGCGTAGAGGTGACGCCGTTTTCTTTGACGCCCGGAAATACAATGATATCAACCTCGCCTTCTGCCAGCACAGGTATCGTTGCCGGCAAGGTGTAGGCGCCCAAAAACTCGCCGTCGACATACAGCCAGCCTTCAGACAATTCATGCCAGCCCGCACCGCCTTCCGCGTTAACGATAAAAGGTTCGATTTTCAGGTAGGCCGGTATTTGCTCCACTTCGTCTTTGCACCCGAAAAACAGAAGTGGCAGGAGAAAAAACAGTTTTTTCATGTGTGTTTATTTTGATCAGGTAATCGTTTGTCGGTTCAAACGCCGCCGGTATTGGAAATGATGCCCGCGTTTGAGCGATTACTTGGCCCGCATATAGACTTCGATGGTTACGCCTTTGAAATTGAAATGTTTACGTAACTGGTTTTCAAGGAATTGTTTGTATGAATCCCGCACATAGTTGGGATTATTGACAAAAAAAGCAAAAGACGGATAATGCGTCGGCAACTGCGTAATGTATTTGAATTTCGGGTAGCGCCCTTTTACGGAGGGTGGGGGAGTTGCCTCGATGATCGGCAGCATTAGATCGTTCAACTCGGAGGTTTTGATCTTTCGTGTGCGATTTTGATAAACCTCCATTGCCGCTTCGATGGCCTGGAAAATGCGCTGTTTTTCGGTAGCGGAGATAAATACTACCGGAACATCGTCGAACGGCGCCATGCGGGCTTTGATACCCTGTTCATAATCGCGGGCCGTATTGGTTTCCTTTTCGACCAAATCCCACTTGTTGACCAGGATCACGATGCCTTTGTGGCGTTTTTGAGCCAGGCGAAGTATGGCCAGGTCCTGGGCTTCGAGACCTTGCGTGGCATCGATGACCAGAAGGCATATATCGGCTTCTTCCACGGCTTTGACGGCGCGCATGACGGAGTAGAATTCCAGATCTTCTTCCACCTTCGCTTTTTTACGGATTCCGGCGGTGTCGATCAGCATAAACTCCATGCCAAACTTGTTGTAATGTGCGTGTATCGGGTCGCGGGTGGTGCCGGCGATGGGCGTTACAATGTTGCGCTCTTCGCCGAGCAGGGCATTGGTCAGCGAGGATTTACCCACGTTGGGCCTGCCGATGATGGCGAATTTGGGCAGTTCCGTTTCAAGATCGGGCTCATTGTCGATATGTTCCACGACTGCATCGAGCAGATCGCCGGTGCCGCTGCCGCTGATGGAGGCAACAAAAAAGACGTTTTCGAACCCAAGGCTGTAAAACTCATTGGCATCGAGGTAACTCGAGTGGTTGTCGACCTTGTTGACCACTACGAATACCGGTTTAGTGCTGCGGCGCAGGCGCTTGGCAATGTCTTCGTCGAGGTCGGTGATGCCGGTTTGCGCATCTACCATAAATAAAATGACGGCCGCTTCATTGATGGCGACGCTCACCTGGGTCCGGATGGCGGATTCAAAAACATCGTCGGAGCCGTGTACGAAGCCACCGGTATCGACAACGGTGAAACGTTTGCCGTTCCAGTCCGAGAAGCCGTATTTGCGGTCGCGGGTTACGCCGGAAAAATCATCGGTGATTGCGTCGCGCGCGCCGACAAGGCGGTTGTAAAGGGTGGATTTGCCGACATTAGGGCGGCCAACAATTGCTACTATATTTCCCATCGATTCGTTGTAACTTACAGGTTTAAATAAGGTGTCAGAATTTAATTAGCACTAATTCGCTGCAAAAGTAGAATTTTCGCCCGACAAAGCCTGTGCCGGTGGCTCCCGTTCCGCCAACAGCCTGAACATTCCGTTAAAGGAGGGGTTTAGTTTATCTTCTGCATCGTCTTCAAACCGCTTTTAACCTAGCCAAAACACTAAGAGACCAGGCCATGAATCACATCATTTATCGTGATCCCTACATCACGATTTTTCAAAGCGTTCTTTTTCAGACCAACTCCACCGTCATTAAAACTGACGAAGTGGTACTGGTTGTCGATCCTGCCTGGCTGCCCGACGAGGTACTGGCCATCCGTCAATACGTCGACCTGATCCGCGAAGACCGCGCAGTTTTCCTCATTTTTACCCATTCCGACTACGATCACATCCTTGGATACCGGGCTTTTGATGCCGACAAGGTATTTATGACCGAAGCATTTGCCAACAACCCGGGTAAAGAAGATATCATCGAACAGATCCTCGAATTCGACGAGAAATACTACATCGAAAGGCCTTACCCGATCGAATACCCAAAAGGCGACTTTCTGGTGTTCCGCGATGGCGTACATTACCGCCACGGCAATACCAAAATGACTTTTTACCTCGCCCCTGGCCATACGGCCGACAGTATGATGGTCGTGATCTGGCAACTCGGACTTTGTATTGCCGGCGATTATCTTTCCAATATCGAATTCCCCTTCATCTATCACAGCAGCGTGGAATACGAGCGCACCCTGGACAAAATGCCGCGAATTCACGACCGTAACTGGTTTACAAGACTCATTCCGGGGCACGGCGACCCGGCGCTCAACATCAACGACTGGCTGCGGCGCCGGACCGAAAGCCTGGCGTACATCTATGCGTTAAGGGAAAGTATAGCTACGGGCGTTCCGTTTGATGAAGATTCGTTGTGGACCCGATACCGCTACCCACGTCTGCAACAGCAGTACCATACCAATAATGTGATGTTGATGCGCCGTGAATACGAACAAGGTCTGTGGACCTGGGATCCCGATGCGTTGAGCGATCTACACTCGGCCGACTTGCCCGAACAGGGCTCGGAACTGGAAGAGGACAACGATTAGGCCTCGGGTTTCAGGATTTCCCAGAGGTCTTCGTAGGGAATAATTTCCACGGCAAAGGTTTGTCCTGCCACGCGGGGACCTTCTGCGGCGAGCACTTCCAGTTCCTTGGCGATTTTGCGGTCGGCCGGGCCGGGTCGGAAAGGCCGGTCGGAGAGCGCAAACAGGATTTTCATAAACGAGGCGCTGCGGCGGTTGAGATCGTTGTTGAGGTAGCGAATGCGGTATTTTTCAAGCGCCTCGACGGAGCGGCCGTACTCCTGGTGGTCGCCGGAGGCAAGGCTGAACAACACGGGAAGCATGACGAGCGGGATGTTCATACCGAGTTTGTCTTTGTCAAAGACCTTGATTTCGTTGGAAAATTTGGCGTAGCGGAAAGCGCCAACGACATTTTCCACTTCTTTTTTGTCAAGTTTGTCAAGTGCTGCGAGCAAGTGAAGATATCCCCCAAAAAGATGCCACTCGTCCCTTGCGTTGTCGGAGAGAAGTTTGAATCGGGCCTGATTTGTAGCCTGCCGGTATATCTCGAGTGCGTCCTCGTATCTTTTTCCGTAGATGGAGTAATAAAAGTAGAGGCTCATGGCCTTATACCAGTTGTAACCGCCTTCTTCTGAAAGTTCAAGGCATTGCTTGGCGGTCTCATCGTTTTGCTCAAAAATGTGTAATTGAGTGAGGCATGCCAGTTTATTCAGGGCGAACGTCAGTATCGTGCCACGGTTGGCTGCTTTTCGGTTTTTAAGAAGCGGCAGGATTTCCTCACAAAGTTTCAGTGCACCCTGGCAGTCATTGATGGAAAAATGCTGGATTAGACCGATAGAATAGGTGTTGTAATAAAATTCGTGCGTGTCAATCTCCTTCAAGCGGGGCTGTAATTCCAAAAAGTAAGCAGTGGCCTGTTCGTGAATCTCTTGATCGGGAGAACGTTTGACGATGTAATGGTTTAGTAATGTTTCGTAATAGTCGAAAGAAATCGTCTCCCAGCCCCTTTTGTGCTCATACGAACGATGAAGTTCGGCGTAGTATTCATGCTGGGATCGGTCGCCAAGCGAGCGACTATATTGCTTGCGCAATGCTTTGAGAATCTCGCAGGTAATTTCGGTGAATTCAAATTTGAGCGACTGCTCAAGCGTCAGGAGCAACAGGTAGGACCCCGCTTTTTTGGCCTGCCTTGCAATTAGAATTTGCGCAGCAGCCAGGTCTCGATTGCAGTTTACGAAAGCGGTATTTCTGTCTCCAAAAAGGCTTTGCTGGGCATCAATAAAAAAAGAGGTGTTTACAAGTTGGCGAATCAGTTTGGCTCTAACACGCTTGTAGGAAGGATCTTTTGCGTTCACTTTCAGCAAACCCTGGGCGGCATCCTCGTCGGTTTTGAACTTTCCTTTCGCTATTCCTTCGTACAACAATTCGGTCCGGCTTTCCTCTTGCCCCGGGTTGCCGAGAACCTCAATCTGTTTCACCTTGTTTCGTGTAATAATATTAACAAGGTCGCTAAGTACGTCAAAATCCATTATTTACAATCTTTTGTATATTAAATATATTATTAATGTATATAAGATTTTCGTAAATCTGCACGAAGTGAATTATAGAAAATTGTCCTGTTTTTTAGTATCGACATGCGTGCACCTTTGCTCCGAATAATTCTGTAAAAATAAACCATTCTTTACGAATGTCACGTGCAATGTCCAGGCTAGTGCTTGAGGATTCAGCCACCCTGGTCCAGATATTTTTCGTGATGAGAGTCAGGAAGGTTTTAAAATTGCTAATGCCAAGTATTGAAAAAAAAAATAAAATTTCGTGATATGAAATAATAGGTTATAATAATATATAAGTAGCGGATGTACACCGATTAAAAACCGATTTGCCTTCGGTAATCCCTATTTTTTTTGAAGATTTTGAACCAGTTTGCACGGCAAGTGTAAAGCGTGGAAAGCCATCTTTTTGCCCAAACTGCACGTAGTGAAACTTGGAGAAGTGTCCTGTTCCAGGCCGTCGGGTAGCTTGACTTTTGTCTCAGAATTTTTGAACAAATTAATTCAAGCGCCATGACTCTCATTACTCTCGCACTCGGACTGCTCCTCTCCACCTTAGAGCCTTCTAATTCTTCATCCGAAATTCAGCAAACAGAACAGCAAGCTCTGCAAAGCCAAGGTGAAGGATGTGACTTTATTATCGTAGACGATACGGACATGTAAGGCAATTTTATTTGTATTTGAACATTTCATTCAATCAAATTTAATGTCTTGCATCGATGAAGCGAATTTATATTTTATTTATTTTAATTTTTCTTGCTTTTTTCTCATTCCAAAACAAAACGCAAGCCCAGACTGCTGCCGATCCTACGGACGCCATTTACGACCTCAACATCACCCATAGCTCCCCAACAAGTGTGATGCTGGTTTGGGATTCGTACAACAGCGGCGGATCGTACTTGGTAACGGTCAGAAATGCAAGTAATAATCAGATTGTACGAAATCTGGAAACTTCCGGCACTAGCCTGCATGTCGATGGATTGGAAATTGGTACGAAGTACATCTTTACAGTCTCGAAAAATGATTTCATAATCGTTGACGACACTGATATGTAAGATAAAGACCGCCATTACTTAATACGAATCCGGTACTTCAATATCGAAAATTTCAATCTTGATATAAAAATTATATTTAATATATAGGAGCCCTTTTTTTTAGGCAACCTTATGCATAAAATATTGATTAATAATTTGTTGTGTGTGTCTGCCTAATGCAAACATACATTGATTAATCACATTCCCGCCTCCCGGTACACACCGGAACTCCTTCCGCTAGCCCTCAATCTGCATGGGTTAAAATGGGTCGTTTTGTCCTGTTTTGAGGTCAGGCACAGCCTCACCTTTGTGTCGGAAAGTTTAGTCAACGAATAGTCGAATCTTTTTTCCGCTTGATTCTTAAGAGGGTCCCCGTCTTTACTTTAATCCTTTGCCTTCCATCGCTACTGGCGATACCCTTCTAATCGTGTTTCCCAATTCCCCACCAGAACACCCCACCTAAAAAAACTTTTCCGGTGATGTTTCACCGGATCAAAAGACATCAACCTTTGGTCATGCGATCCAGGTCCGCTGTCGTTCAGATGGCATGACGCTTTTTAATCCTTTCCTTACCAATCCACGCTTTTTTCTCTCCTTATTCTCCATGTGAGAGAATTCGACAGGTTTTCTCATTACGCTGAGCCGGCGCACCGCAAGGGATGCCGGCTCTTTTTTTCGTGGCTTCGCCCTACCTTTGGGCCGCTCAAATCGAACACAATACTTTCCGATATGTCCAATCCGACCCGGTACACCCCCGCCGAAACTGAAGAACGCTGGTACGCCCATTGGGAAAACCGCGGGTATTTTCGCTCCACACCCGACGAACGGGAGCCTTTTACCATTGTGATCCCGCCACCCAACGTGACAGGCGTATTGCACATGGGCCACATGCTCAACAATACCATCCAGGATATCCTCGTCCGCAAAGCCCGCCTCGACGGCAAAAACGCCTGCTGGGTGCCCGGTACCGACCATGCCAGTATCGCCACGGAAGCCAAAGTGGTGCGCTGGCTCCGCGACGAAAAAAAACTGCGCAAGGCCGATCTTACCCGCGAGCAGTTCCTCGAATACGCCTACCAATGGAAAGATAAATACGGGGGGATTATCCTCCGCCAGCTCCGCAAACTGGGCGCTTCCTGCGATTGGGACCGCACGGCTTTTACCATGGACCCTGGTTATTACGCCGACGTCATCCGCGTTTTTGTTGAACTCTACCGCCGGGGCAAACTTTACCGCGGCCTGCGTATGGTCAACTGGGACCCGGAGGCTAAAACGGTGTTGTCCAACGAAGAGGTCCTTTATAAAGAGGAACTTTCCCAGCTCTTTCATATCCATTACCGCCTCGAAGATGGCTCCGATGGCTTGGTGATTGCTACCCAGCGCCCGGAAACCATTTTTGCCGACGTGGCCGTGTGCGTGCACCCCAAAGACCCGCGCTACACCCACCTGGTAGGCAAAAAGGTGCTGATTCCGCTGATCAACCGCCCCATTCCGGTTATCGCCGACGACTATGTGGACGTTGAATTCGGCACTGGCGCCCTCAAAATTACCCCGGCGCACGACCCCAACGACTACGAGATCGGCCTGCGCTACCAACTCGAAGTGCTCGACACCATCAACGACGACGGCACCATCAACGAAGTGTGCGCATACCAGCCGATTGTCGGGCTCGACCGATTTGAGGCCCGTAAACGGATGAAGCCCGCACTCGAAGAGAGTGGCAACCTGGTCAAAATTGAAGACTACACCACCAACATCGGCCGCTCCGAGCGCACCAATGCCGTGGTGGAGCCCAAGCTTTCACTCCAGTGGTTTGTCCGCATGACCGACCTGCGCGACCCGGCTGTCGATGCCGTGGAAAGTCGTGAAGTGCGTTTTTACCCCGACAACATCCGCAATTCGTACCGCACCTGGATGGATGGCCTGCGTGACTGGTGCATCAGTCGCCAGTTGTGGTGGGGGCACCGAATCCCGGCGTGGTACGGTCCTGCCAAAGACGGCGCCACAGAAGAAGCCGTGTTTGTCGCCGAAACCGCCGAAGCAGCCCTGGCACAAGCGCGTGAATACTACGGCAATCCGGCGCTCAGTCTCGACGATCTGCGTCAGGATGAAGACGTGCTCGACACCTGGGCATCATCGTGGCTGTGGCCCATCAGTGTGTTCGACGGTTTTAAGAACCCGGACGGCGAGTTTAAGTATTATTATCCGACCAATGTACTCGTCACGGCCCCGGAAATCCTCTTTTTCTGGGTGGCTCGAATGATCATGGCCGGTTTTGAATTTACGGGAAAAAAGCCGTTCAGTCACGTCTATTTTACCGGTATCGTGCGCGACAAGCTGCGCCGTAAAATGTCCAAATCGCTTGGAAATTCGCCCGATCCGCTGGATTACATCGCCGAACATGGCGCGGATGCCGTGCGCTATGGCATGTTGTCGAGCGCTTCAGCCGGCAACGACATCCTGTTCGACGACAAAATGGTCGAAAACGGCCGCAACTTCTGCAACAAACTCTGGAATGCCTCGGTCGGTCTCGTCAAAAGCTGGCAAGTGAGCGATACGCCTGAAAACGAGGAGACCGCGCGCAAAAATGCCCTCGCCGTGCGCTGGGTGCGCGAAAAATTCAACCAGACTGTCGGAGAGATCGAAGAGAATTTCAAAAACTTCCGCCTTAGCGAAGCGCTGCTGGGCTTGTATGGCTTCATTTGGGACGATTTTTTCAACTTTTACCTCGAAGTGATTAAGCCGACTTTCGGCCAGCCGATCGATCGCCCGACTTATGAGGCGACCCTCGATATTTTCTCCGATCTGATGATCGTACTGCACCCGTTCATGCCTTTCGTAACAGAAGAAATCTGGCACCAGTTGCGCGAACGCGCGCCTGGTGACGACTGTATGATACAGCGTTGGCCGACGTCGCAGACCTGGGATGCCGAGCTGGTTAAATCGATGGCGGCGGCCCAGGATGTGATCGGCAAGATTCGCGATGTGCGCAATCAGAATCAGATCAAGCCCAAGGAGGAACTAAAAGTACTGGTTCAGGACAGCGAGTCGGCCCGCAAGCTTTTTGCCCGCGACGGCTTGCGCGAGTTGGTCGTCAAAATGGCTTTCCTTTCGGAACTCAGCTTCACCAATGCCGATGTAACGAATGCCAAATCGTTTGTTTCCGGTACGGAAAAGTACTTCGTCGAGCTCAATCAGGAGATCGATGCCGAGGCCGAACGTGAGAAAATCGAAAAGGAACTGGAATACCAGCGCGGTTTTGTCAAATCAGTGGAAGCTAAATTGTCGAACGAACGTTTCGTCAGCGGCGCTCCCGTACAAGTAGTTGACAATGAGCGCAGAAAACTGGCCGATGGCCTGGCTCGTATTCAAATTCTGGAAGAATCGCTGGCGCGCTTGTCGTGACCCTAACGCAATAGTGCCACCACATTTTCTGGCAATTATTCAGGCGGCGAATGACCTTTGCAGCCTGAATTTTTTTCATTTAATCGGTTCCCTATGCCACGTCTTTTTGTCCCGATCGGTTTGCTGCTCCTTTGCTGTGCTTTCTCTTTTTCAGCACACGTCTGGCCCCCTCCCGACGGGTTTACCTTTGTTTTTAAAAAACAAAATATCCGGCTGACACAGCGGATGAAGCTGCACCCGTCCAAGATGAGACAGAAGGGCGGCCTCACCGACGCGCAACTGGACACGCTGAGCCATGTATTGTACACGTCGAGGCAATACGTGGAGATCGTACGACAGGACGCCCCGTACAACCCTCGCCTGGGCCTGGCGCTGGCGTTTGAATTTGACGAAACAAACGGCGAATACCCTTACACCCCCGCTTATGCTGTGATGCAATTGAAGGATTTCGGCTGGGGCGGGGTGGAATTCAGTACGGTGGATACGCTCAACTACACGGGTGTTTCAAACAACGTTAGCGACGACATTTTCATCGAAGTCGACACGTTTTACCGTGACACAATCGTCGGGCGTTTTTCAGGTTTGCTGCTGAGCGGGGCCGGGGCTATGATGCCGATCGATAGCGGGCATTTCAAGGTCAGACTTTACCGCCGTCCCTGACTATTTTTTCTTCAGGGCAAAAAAGTAGACCGGCAAGTGGTCGCTGTACCCGTTGATGAAAATATCGCCGACGAAGGTCCGGAAGGGGTAGCCTTTAAACGCGCCCTCGGTTTGAAGCAGCCAGGGCTCGTTGAAAACCAGCGATTTGTACACTTGCCATCCGCCGGATTTTTTATTGACGAAGGGGCGTGTTACCATGATTTGATCGAACAGATTCCAGGCGTCGCGATAGGCCAGCGTGCCATTGCCGTTTTTGAAATGGCTGTACATCAGGTTGTAAAAATCGCCGGTTTTCATGTCGTCGATTTCTGCTTTGGCGCCTACGCCATCGGTCAGGCTTTTGTTGTTGGGGTCGTCGTTGAGGTCGCCCATGATGATGATTTTGGCCTCCGGATCGTGTTGCCGCACACTGTCGGCAACTTCCCGGCAGCGGCGTGCAGCGGCCATACGCGACCATTCAGAGGCTTTTTCACCACCCCGGCGTGAAGGCCAGTGGCAGACCATGATGTGCAGCGGTTCGCCGTCGAAGCGGCCGGCTACGTAAAGAATGTCGCGGGTATAGTCGGCAACGGTGTCTTTGGGGCTTTTCAGCGCGACAGGCACGGCACGGCTGCCCAAGACGGTGAAATAACGGGGATTGTACAGCAAGCCGCAATCGATACCCCGCTCGTCGGGGGAGTCGTAATGCACGATTTTGTAGTTGCGGGCTTTGAGCGGCTCCTGTGCTACGAGGTCTTCCAGCACTTTTTGGTTTTCGATCTCAGCCACGCCAAGAATGGCCAGGCCGTCGGGGTTCAATTCCGTGCCCAACAAACTGATTACCTTGGCCATATTGGCCTGTTTCGACACGTATTTTTCCGTATTCCAGAGCAGACGGCCGCCGGGGGTGAAGTCGATATCGTTCGTATTGGGTGAATCGATGGTGTCGAACAGGTTTTCGAGGTTGTAAAAGCCGATGGCGGCTACTTTGTATTCGTCATTTTTTTGGGCGAATGCAAGTAAAGGGAATAAGGCAATCGCCAGAAAAAAACATGTTTTACGCATAAAATCAGGATTTACGGCGGCAAAGGAAAGCATTTGGCCATAAGAACTGCCCGCTTTGCAATAAATTAACAGCAGCAGTCGCGACGGCATCCCAAGGGCTTTGTCTACTTTTGTGGCCCTTTAACGCCTTGGGGATACCTTATAAAAAATTTCATTAAATGATTCGAACCCAGTTCATTGCCGGCCTGCTCCTGCTGCTGGCACTACCCGTGTGGGCACAAAAAGCCACTTTGCGTGGCCGGGTGACCGACGCGGAAGACGCTCACCCGCTTGCAAATGTCTCCGTTGTTCTGGCCCAGACCGGGCTGTTTGCCGCCACGGACGGCGATGGCAATTACGTACTTGAAAACGTTCCCGAAGGCCGGTTTTTGCTGGTCGTTTCTACTACGGGCTACCTGCCTGCCGATCAAAACGTTGAATTAAAAAGCGGACAGGAGAGCCAGGTCAACATTACGTTGCGCCGAGACCCTACCAACAACGCGGGTGAAATCCCGACGGTGACGCTCGACGAAGCCGAGGCGGAAACAGAAGGCGCGGGTGAGGTGGCCAACCTCTTGCATGCCAGTCGCGACGTGTACCAGAACATCGCCAACTTCGGTTGGGGTTTCTTTCGTTTTCGCGAGCGCGGCTACGAATCCGAGCATTTCCCGCTCTTTCTGAATGGCGTGAGTATCAACGACCCCGAAACCGGCATCGCTTTCTTCGGCGAATTCGGCGGCCTCAACGACGTGCTCCGCCAACGCGAAACCGTGATTGGCATCGAAGCATCCGATTTTGCTTTCAACACCGTCGGCGGCGCCACGCGACTCGATACCCGTGCCAGCGTGCAACGCAAACAGATTCGCGCCACTTACGCGCTTAGCAACCGTACCTACAACCAGCGCGTCATGCTGACCGCCAGCACCGGCCTGATGCCCGGCGGCTGGGCCGTGTCTGTGTCGGGCAGCCATCGCTGGGCCGAGGAAGCCTGGTACGACGGCACTTTTTTCGACGCCTATTCCTACTTCGTATCGGTCGATAAAAAATTCGGTTCTACCCATAGCCTCAACCTGACGGTACTGGGCGCGCCGAGCCGCCGGGGCCGGAATACCGATACCTTTCAGGAAATGTACGACCTGGCCGGCACCACCCGCTACAACCCGAGCTGGGGCTACTGGAACGGCGAAAAACGCAATGCCAACGTCACCCACAGCCACCAGCCGATCGCTCTGCTGCGCTACGACTATACGCCCAGCCGCCGCCTCGGCATGACCCTGACGGCTTACGGACAAGCGGGCGAACGCGGCCAAACCCGTCTCGACTGGTTCGACAGCAACAACCCCAACCCCGACTACTACCGCCGCCTGCCTTCAACTTATCCGGACAGCGCATCGCAGGCCGATTGGGCTCAAATGCTCCGCGACAACGAGTCGCTTCGCCAGATCGACTGGGTGAATATTTACCAGGGCAATACCAACGGCCTGGACTCGCAGGTCGATGCCGAAGGTATTCCGGGCAACGTCGTGACCGGCAACCGCTCCACGACGATTCTCGCCGATTTTCGCGAAGACAGCCGCGAAGCAGGCTTCAACGGCATTGCGCGCTACAACCTCAGCGATCGCGTAACCCTCAACGGTGGCGCCAATTACCTCTGGTATGAAGGGAAAAACTTCAAAGTGGCAGAGGATATGCTGGGCGGCGATTTTATCGTGGACAAAAACCCCTTTGCCGACGAAGGCCTGCAAGACAACGATGTTCGTACGCCTAACAACATCATCCGCGAGGGTGACCGCTTCGGTTGGGATTACGATGAAAATATCCGCCGTGCCGGGGGCTGGCTGCAAACGCAAGTCAATCTGCGCAAATTCAACTTTTTCGTCGGCGGGGAATACAACTACCTGAAATTCTGGCGCACTGGCTACATGCAAAACAGCCGCGCCGTGAATAATTCTCTGGGCGATTCCGACATCCTTTCGTTCAATACCTGGGGCGCCAAAGCCGGCGTAACCTACAAGATCAACGGCCGCAACTATGTGTACGCCAACGGCTACTACGGCACGCGTCCGCCGCAGTTCCGCGACGTATTCCTTTCGCCCCGTACCCGCAACAGCGTGCTGGCCAACCCGGAAGCATCGGAAGTACAGAGTGTGGAAGGCGGTTACGTGCTGCGCGCGCCGCGCGTCCGCGCCCGTCTGACCGGTTATGCCACCCAGTTTACCAACGAAACCGAGGCCTTGATTCTTTTTGGACAGGTCGCCAACGTATTCGGTACCGAGGTGCGCCGCGGTGTGGATCACCTGCACACGGGCATCGAAGCCGCCGTCGAGTGGAAAGCAACGGCCGCGCTGACCTTGTCTGCCGCTACCAACCTGGGCTACTACCGCTACAATTCGCGCCCGGAAGTGTCTTTTTATGAAGATAACACCAACCTGGCGGCCTTTGAAAACTACACCGTCTACCAGGAAGGCTTCCTCGTGCCGCGCACACCACAAACCGCCGCTTCGGCAGCTGTGCGTTACGAAGGCAAAAAATTCTGGTTCGCTACGCTGACGTTTAACTGGGTAGACGACATGTGGTACGACTTCGACCGTGCCCGCCGTACGGCCGATTATGCTTCCCAATTGGTGGTAAACGGCATTCAACCGGGCTCTTCCTCCTGGAATCTGATCATGGATCAAACCAAAGCGCCCGCTGCCTATACCCTCGATTTCTTCGGTGGCAAATCCTGGCGGGTGCGCGGCAAGTATTTCATTTACCTCAACGCCGGCGTAAACAACCTTTTGAACAACCGCGACATCATTCTGTCGGGCCGGGAAGCATACTTTCGCAACTTCCAGGATGTAGACGACACTCGCCTGTATTCCAACGAAATTACCTATGCCATCGGCCTCAACTATTTTGTCAGTCTCGGCCTGCGCATCTGATCATCAAACAATTGAAATCCAATTTTTTAAAAAATATAAACAAACTAGGCAATGATGTTTTCAAACCATAAAAACTGGCTTGCCCCGGTGCTCTTCACCGCTCTGTTCGGTCTTTTTGTCGGCGCTTGCGTCAAACAGGATTTTGACGAACCGCCCGTTGGCGGCAATGTCGTCAATATTACACCGAACATCACGATCAAGGCCCTGAAAGCCCTGCACATTACGCCCGAAGGCTTCGACTACATCCCCGACAGCCTGGTGGTGGGTGGGGTAGTGGTTATGGACGACCGTTCCGGCAACTACTACAAAACCCTGGTTATCCAGGACGAAACCGGCGGTATCGAGGTGAAATTCAACGACGGTTACCTCTACAACCAGTTCCCCGTTGGCCGTCAGGTCTACATCAACGTC
Source organism: Saprospiraceae bacterium (assembly GCA_016787345.1). Lineage (GTDB taxonomy): Bacteria > Bacteroidota > Bacteroidia > Chitinophagales > Saprospiraceae > M3007. The sequence goes on from JAEUUU010000175.1 coordinate 128,015, forward strand.
AAGGGCCTTTACCTGACCGATTACGCCGGCCTGACCCAAATCGTGGGCAGCCTTGTTGAAGAAAACGGCCAACTCAGCGGTATCGGCCTCACGGAAGCACAGGTGCGCACCGTGGTGCAAAAAGGCACCCTGGGCAATGCCCCGGCCCCCAAGGTTGTTTCCATCTCCGATTTTAACGACGATCTGCTCAGCACCCTGATCCGCCTCGAAGACGTGGAATTCACCAAAGCCGACACGGGTAAAACCTACGCCGATCCGGTCACCAAAAGCAGCCTCAACCGCACCCTTGAAGACTGCAATGGCTTGCTGACGATCATCCGAACCAGCGGCTATGCCGATTTTGCCGGCTCCCTTACGCCCGGTAAAAAAGGCACCGTGACCGGCGTACTCGGCGTATACAACGGCGACTACCAACTGTACATCCGCGACGTTACCGACGTTCAAATGGACAGCCTGCGCTGCGGCGCCATCGATCCGAATGGCCCGGGCCTGGCTACCCTCGATGAGAAGTTCGACGGCACGTCCAACAACACCGACATCGATCTGGCCGGTTGGCAAAACATCGCCGTGCAAGGCACGCGCTACTGGCGCGGGGCATCCTTCTCGGGCAACAAATTCGCCTCTGCCACCGCTTTCGGTACCACCAACCCCGACCCGACCAACGAAACCTGGCTGATCTCGCCGCCGCTCGACCTGAAAACGCAGAAGACGCTGACGTTCACCAGTTCTTCGGGCTACTATCGCCACGACGGTCTGACGGTGCTGGTTTCGACCAATTTCAACGGCTCCAATTTTGCCACGGCAACCTGGACCGAGCTGAGTTTCGCCAAGCCGGCGCCTAATGCCAACGGCTACACCGACTTCGTTCCTTCGGGCAATATCACGTTGCCGGTATTCAACGGCAAAGGCTTTATCGCTTTCAAATACGTGGGCGACAAAACCACGAACACGACGACCTGGCGTTTCGACGACGTCAAAGTGCAATAAGGCCTTTTTTTGAGGTAAATACGCCAAAACGGGTCCGGTGAAGAAACGCCGGGCCCGTTTTTTGCGTTCTGCTCCTGCTTCACGTTACTTTTGCAACATGCGGACCCTTTTTCTCCTGACACTATTTTTGTTTCTGGTCAACATCACCAAGGCGCAGCAGCCTGACACCGTACCCCTGCCGGCTGCGAGAGATACCTCGTTGTCAAAAAAAGCGTCCAAAATGCAACCCGGGCAACCCAACCCGTCTGTGGCAATAGTAGACACTTCGCGCACGGTTGTTTTGCCGGATTCGTCGAATATGCCCAGAGAGCGCCAACAGAGCTTTGTGGGGCGGTTTTTTACCAAAAATTACCCCAACCCGCGCAAGGCAGCGCTGATGTCGGTTGTGTTGCCGGGTTCCGGTCAGATCTATAACCGCAAGTGGTGGAAGGTGCCGGTCGTTTACGCAGGCCTTGGCGGATTGACCTGGCTGGAAGTCAGGAACATCCAGAATTACCGCGAAGCGAGGGACAATTACAAATGGCTGGTCGACGGTGATCCGAACACTGTTGTAGAACCGTTCTATCAGGGCGTTGATGCCACCAGTCTGCGCAATTACCGGGATATTTTGCGGCGCTACGTCGAACAAAGTTCGCTGATCCTCGGTTTGGCTTATTTGCTCACGGCGACTGACGCGTTTGTGGATGCCCACCTGTCGCGATTCGATGTGAGCGAAGACCTGAGTTTGCGATTTACGCCAAAAGCGCAGGCAACGCCCGGATTTGGCATGTCGTTGGGAGTTGGTTTGAATCTTGAATTCGGAGGCTCAAAAAACAACAGGAAGTTTTTGCCGTCGCAATCATTTACAATCCCCTGAAACAACTGAAAATCAATTTTTTGTGCGACAATATTTCGAAAGCGAATCGGATAGTCTTGAAGCGACCCGCCGGCATTTTGTAGAGAGCCTGCGCTTCCCGTTTATTGTGGTTACCATGCTTTGGATCGTACATTTTTGGCAGATGGCCGCCGAATGGGACCCTGCCGAATTTGGCATCATATCCCGTCGGGTGTACGGTATCAGGGGGATGGTAACCGGTCCGCTGGTACATGGCAGTTGGGGGCACCTGATTTCGAATACTTTTCCGATGCTGGTCCTGACCTGGATGATGACCTACTTCTACCGCAGAGTGGCGCAACAGGCGTTTTTTGCCATTTATTTTCTAACCGGAGCGATGGTCTGGCTTTTTGCGCGCCCGGTGTCGCATATCGGCGCCAGCGGCGTCATTTATGGTTTGGTGGCTTTCATTTTCTGGAACGGTATCTTTCGGCGCAGCCTGCGTTCGATCATTCTGGGCGCCATTGTCATGTTGCTTTACAGTGGTATGTTTTTAGGGGTGCTGCCCGATCAGGAGGGTATTTCCTGGGAAAGCCACCTTTTGGGCGGCCTGGTGGGTATTGCCGTGTCGTATTATTTCCGCGATCAGTTGGAGGAAGGTGAAGATGAAGAAGAGCGCGACCCGTTTGCCGACGAACGCAATGTGGAAAAGCAGTTCTTTTTGCCCCGCGACATTTTTGACAAAACCAAGGCACAGCGGCAGGCCGAGGCCGAAGAAGAAGAGCGGAGAAAAGCCGAAGCAGCCCGGCATTTTCCTCCGCCCTTCTGGAATCAGGATTCTACTTTGTAACAGCGTTCAGATTTTCTGAAATCCTGTCGCGCCCATGCCTTCTTTCCCGCTCAAAATTATCCAGTATTGCCCGGCGGGTAAATGTTCGATGAAGAGTTCATAATCCCTGACATTCAGGGTGTTCCACTCTCCGGTCAAGTCTCCTTTCTGGCTGAATATCCGTATGTTATCGAAAGGTATTTCCGCTTTAATACGAATACTCGACGCGGCGGGATTGGGACTGACCCGGATGTTGGTATAAGCCTGTACAGGCGTCTTTGCGGACACGGTGCTCACTCCTTTGGCAATGGTGTACTGCCCGCGCTGGAGGTGATCGATGCGTAGAAAACCGTAGCGATTGTTAGCCGATCCCAGTGTGTTTTTGACGTAGGTAGGCCATTCCGTCCAGGGCATTCCGGGGCCCTGGCGGTACAGCACCAGAATACTGTCTTCAGAAGCCGAGGTTTGTGCAAAAAGCTCGGTATCCAATTGGTCGAGCGAACCCTGCCCGTCGTAAAAAACACTGGCTTGTGCATCGAATCCGGCCGGGAAATCGCCGTCGATCGTCCAGTAACGATGGGTCAGATAAAAGCCGCCAGCATTGGCGATGCTCGCCGTATCGGGCATGACCCAATGGTGTTCCACGCGCACCAGCGCCGAATCGCCGGCGGGCAAGGTGTTGATTTTCAAGTCCATTCGGGCGGGGGTGAAATTGCTGGACCCCAGATTTTTGATAACCTTCTCTTTTTCTGCGCGTGCAAAAGTGAGCAGCCCGTTGGTATTGACCCACACAAACGACGGCGCCGGTTGCCAGGCAGGAAACTCAAATATCGGGGCACTGTATTCGCCTGAAACCATCGCTGTGCGTGTTTCGCGGCTCCAGTCGGGATAAACAAAGGTGAATTCGACCGGTACATTTTGGTAAAAGTGTGCGGCACCCCGAAGTTTTTGCCGCACAAATACCTGCATCTGTGTCGGTGCGTCGATCGACGAATACGTTACTTTGACCGAATCGACGGAAAAATGCGTAAATCCGGGTTGAAATACCCAGTCGTCGAAGAAATCATGCAGATCGGAACCCGTTGCTGCAGAAAGTTTGTCGCGGAGGTCTTCGCTGCTCCAGTCGGCAAAAGCCGTTTCATTCAACACGGTGCGGAGACCCTGGCGGAAAAGCGAATCGCCGAGGTACCCGCGCAGGTTATGGGCGACAACTGCACCTTTGTTGTACACATGGGAGCCATAGGTCAGGTCGTGCGGCAAGCCCGACACCGCGCGGTAGCCTCCTTCTTCTACATGCGTATTTTGCAATACATCGAGGAAATTGGCACTGACGGCGTTCACATAAGCCGTACGGCCATAGGTCCATTCAGTGAATAAATGCTCGGAAAAGACGGCCCAGCCTTCGTTCAGCCACATATCCTCGGCAGTACGGCAGGTGGCCAGGTCGCCCCACCAGTGGTGGCTGAATTCGTGCGCCATCAGGGTTTCCCAGGTTGTAGTGCCGTCGACGGCAAATTTGGGATAGGCCACGTTGGTCGCGTGTTCCATCGCGCCGCCATTGAAGGGCACTACGGAATAGCCGATCTTGTTCCAGCGGTATGGGCCGTACCAGTGTTCATAACAAGCCAGCGCTTCCGGCAGGTGGATGAAGGAGTTTTTCAGGTTGTTCGAATCGACTGGCGCCACGGCGATTTCGACCGGGACAGGCCCTTGTTCGCCCGTGTAAGTTCTTGTAAACGAGGCGTATGGTCCAACAGCTACACAAGTCAGATAGGAAGGAATGGGTTCTTCGATTGCCCAGCTGCGCTGGCGTTTGCCATTGGCCAGCGGGGTGTCGGAGATCAACTGGCCGTTGCAATAGGCCGGCCGGCCGGCGTCGGTCGTAATGTCAAACCGGTATGTGCTGCGCTCCACAAAATTGTCAAAACACGGATACCACACCCGACCATAGTTGTGCGGGTCGGCATCAAAACCTACTCCGAGGTTGTATGCATAGGGCGATTGCCAGTACCAGCCACCCCATCCGGAGCCATCCTGAGCAGGTTGTCCCTGATAACTGATCGCGATGGGCGGGTAATCGGCGCCCGGGGTGAAAGGCTGGCCAAAATTGATCTGCAACACCTGCCCGTTGTAGTTCCAGTCGAGCAAACCGGGTGCATTCCAGGCAATGTTCGTGATATTCATATTCAGCAGGTCGAAGCGCAGTTGGCTGACGCCGGCGAGTTTGGCTTTGAACGTGATAGCAGCCGTTCCGGCGATGGTTTTACCGGCAAAATCGGTTATGTCGAGTGCGATTTCCGTGTGCAAAATATCGATTGAATCACTGCGCGGGTCGGGACTGGCGGTAAATACGGGTTTGGAGGCGGCGCACCAATGCCCGTTATGGTTTGTTTGAGTAAAGCCGGCGTTCCAGAAAAAAATGGAACACAACGCGGCGAGCAGGTATCGTAAAGATGTTGTCATGATGTGGAAAGAGATGTGTGGAGCAAAATTAATTGGAAGACGCAAAGCCTTGCGAATTTTGCATCGTCCTGAACACCGGCAAATGCCCTGATTAATGGCCAGTTTTTGACTTATCCGTTTTTTGTACATTCGAATATGGCTTCAAACATTCACTTCAAACAAGTCGACTCCTCCGCGCATATCGATCAGATTCTGGCGCTTCAGGCGCTCAATCACAGTTCTGTGCTCGCTGCGGACCTCGCTTCTCAACAAGGTTTTCTTACCGTAAGGCACGACCCTGCGTTGTTGTCCAGAATGAATGCGGCTTATCCTTCCGTGATTGCACAATGTGGCGACGAGTTGGCGGGTTACTGCCTGGTGATGCCGCCTTCGTTTGCGGTCGACATCCCGGTGCTTGCGCCGATGTTCGCCTTGCTGGAAACGCTGAGTTGGCAGGAGGAACCCCTTTCGAGCCTTCGATGGTTCGTTATGGGTCAGGTATGCGTAGCGGAGGCATACCGCGGGCAAGGCGTTTTCGACGGGATGTACGCGCAACTTCGTGCTGTCTGCCGGGCTGATTTTGACTTGGTGGTTACCGAAATAGCTTTGCGCAACACACGTTCCCTGCGGGCACACGAACGCGTGGGTTTTCAAACCATGCACCGGTATTTCGATCCACTGAACGGCGAGGACTGGGCGGTTGTCGGTATGGCTTTGTAAATCAGGATTTTCTGCGCTGAATTGGCTGTTTGCCGGTCGGTTTTCCCTTTGTTTTTTTCAAAAAATGCTCCGCGATGTTCAATGGGCGGAAGACGTATCTTTTTTTGATGTGGTGCCCGCCGCTTCGCCGCAGGATGTCGCGCAGCGTTGCCAGTACCAGAAGCATGTGTCGGCCTTTGTTGACCATAATGCACTCCGCATGAGCCGCCCGCGCAGCATCGGTGACTTCCGAGCGCGTTGCCAGGCCGCTTTTGTTCAGGGTCTCCAACACCTGGGTGGCCCAAATGACCGGCACGTGCCCGGCCTCGCAAATCCACAATATTTCCTCCTGAATCTCGCTTAACCGTTCAAAACCGATCTCCACGGCCAGGTCGCCTCGGGCGATCATGACGCCGAATGCGGGTTCTTTCATGCCTTGCAGCAACAGTTCCGGCAGGTTTTGCACCGCTTCGTGTGTTTCGATTTTGAGGATAAGCGACACTTGCCGTTCGCCGGCTCCACGCAGCAATTTTTGCAATTCGGCTACTTCACTGGCCTTTCTGACAAATGAGAAACCCACCATGTCGGCGTGTTGCAAAGCGAAGGGAATGACGGATTTGTCGTAGTCGGTGAGCGATTCAACGGTCAGTTCCGTATCCGGAAAATTGATCCCTTTTTCTTCTTTGATAAATGGCTTTGCCGAGGAAATCCGGATGATTCGCAGCAAAACGGCTTTGGTCAGTTTTTTTTCCACAACGGCTTCGATAATGCCATCGTCGAACAGAATCCGGTCGCCTTTTTCCAGATCCCGAAGAACGCCTTTCAGGGTGCAGCCGATCGCCTTGTCGAATTTCATCGCGTCGGCCTCCGTCTCCGTCAGGTACAAGTACTCGCCCTCGTGTACCTTCAAACGCCCTTTTTTCGCGGCTTTTCCGTACAAAACCGTTCTGATTTTTGGGCCTGCCAGGTCCATGTAGATTTTACAGGGCTGGCCGGTAGTTCGGACGGCTTTCTGGATATTGTGCACCATGCCGAGCCAGACGCTCGGGTCGTCGTGCGCACAATTGATCCGTGCAACCGACATACCTGCCTGAATCAACGCTTTGACTGCCAGATAATCGTCTGCCAGATCGGTGTCGAACGTAATCATCAAATGCGGTGTATGTGCGAGATTGCCGGGTCCAAAAAGCGCAGCGGTTTGGCGGTGCAACAAATGCCGGGCCTGAGGGTAATCACAATCCGAAACTTCTTCGGGTGCGACCGCTTCGCCAAGTCGCTGCAGCACCATCTGAATCTGGCGTAGCGCATGGCTTTCCGAACTCGCCAGCGATGAAAGTCCGGCGTTGTGCAGGTCGTCCTGCAATTCCCGCAAGTCTTCGCATCGCAGGGATAAATAATGGATGAGATTGGCCGCGCTGGCTTGTTGTTTCGGATGTACGCCGGCGATGATATCGTCACATTGCCGTTCCGCAGCCTTCATTTTTTGATATAAAGGTCGAACGGTATTCAGCAGGGAATGGATTAAATCTTGCATGGCTGATTCGTTACTGAGATAACGTTTTTTACCGGAGGAGCATTTTCCGGCTTGCTACAATTCCCGTTTTACTGCTCAAACTTAATATTCCGGCGCCTCGGGGCAGTTCTCCCAAATGCAGTTGAATTTGATAAAAACCTTTGCTAAAATGTTGATAGGGAAGAAGTTGCCAGGCCCGGCCGCTGGCATCGGTGAATGTGATTTGAAGATCGGCGGCTTCATTCAGGCCGACCTGCACGTAACAATAATCGACAGCCGGATTGGGATGCAAGCCCAGCAACTCAGCCGTTGCCGGGTGTTCGTGTACCCGCGTGCTCCCGAAGGGTGTCGTGGGCGTGGCCGCATCCTGCGTTACTTTTGGCGCCGATGGGGTATTGCGAAGCCGAAGTTTGGGGCTGCCGGCCAGGGCAAACACGCCTTGCCCGAAATACTCTGCCAAAGAATCGGCGTACTGCGTGGGGATATAATAGTAGTTGGCCTGGGCGGTATCGGGTGTCAGATCGAGCAGGATATAGCCGTGCCGGTCGAGATCGACGTATTTGAGGTGAGGGTTGTATTCCAGGTTGAAACCGGGCAAAGGGTTGTTGATAAATTGCTCAAACTGAGCGGTTAAGTCCGGTCCGATCGCTTCGTCGAAGTTGGGAGAGGAAATGGATGGCGTGCCGAATTCGACCGCCCAGGCGCCCTCGGCCGTGGCGCTGTTGTAGCCTTCAAGCGTCGTTGGGTTGAAAGGGTTGGGTTGCGGAAGGTTCAAAAAAGTCGGAACAGGGTAATTGACCGGCTTTTTGGTGACTTCAAAGGCCCAACTGGAATGCGAATCGCCGGTGACGATCAAAACGTCGGAAATACCTGCATTGCGCAGGGTATCGAGGAGCGCATTCCGCTGGGTGGGGTACGATTCCCAATTATCGATAAAAATGTCTTCTGCCTGGCGGA
>JAEUUU010000011.1 GCA_016787345.1 Saprospiraceae bacterium
ACTATTACACCATGGGCGAGCCGGAAACTTCGCGCAGGATCGCCGCGGCACTGTAGCGCCGACCTCCAGGTCGGCGATGTTGAGCGCAGCAATACCCCGCGATTAACAGCCAAGGCTACGTACTGAAAATACCGATTGGAGGTATGTAGCAATATCGCGGTGCATTTCTGCCCTCAGACTCGCCGACCTGGAGGTCGGCGCTACAGCGGCGATGTTGAGCGCAGCAATACCCCGCGATTAACAGCCAAGGCTACGTACTGAAAATACCGATTGGAGCTATGTGGCAATATCGCGGTGCGCTTTTGCCCTCAGAGTCGCCGACCTGGAGGTCGGCGCTACAGCGCGCTACAGCAAAAAGTTAAAGTTTCTCACAACCATCCGATCTTACGCTTCGTTCGTTTAGAAACAGATACTGCCGTCCAGGCTACAGCCGTACCGACATGAGAAAATTATACGTTGCATTTATCGCACTTTTTGCCGCCGCCACGCTGCGCGCTCAGGATCCGCTTTTTTCGCAGTTTTATGCGGCGCCCCTGCAACTCAATCCGGCTTTTGCCGGCAGCGCGTTTGCGCCCAGGCTCGGCGTCAATTACCGCCACCAATGGCCTGGCTTCGACAATGCCTACCGGACTTATTCGGCCTACTACGAACAAAGCCTTGACCGGCTCAACAGCGGTATCGGTTTTTTGCTGGAGGGAGACAATGCTGGCAGCGGAATTTACAAAACCACCCGTTTTTCTGCGATTTATGCCTATCAACTCAATATTTCGGACGATCTGGCGCTGAAACTCGGCGTCGAGGCCGGCGTACATCAAACAGCGTTGAATTGGGACAAACTAACTTTCCCCGACCAGATCGACGATCTCAACGGCGTCATTAACCCCAGTGCCGAAGTGCGCCCCGACAATACCAACAAAGCAGAGCTCGACATCTCTTCGGGGCTCCTGCTGATGGGCCGAAAGTATTGGATGGGCGGGGCGCTCAAACACCTCAATACCCCCAATGAAACCTTTCTGCTGATCAATCAAAATTTGGGCCGCGGCCTGCCCCTGCGCTACACCTTGCACGGCGGAGGCCTTATCGAACTCGAACCGGGCAATAAACTACGGCCTGCCTCGTTTATCTCCCCGAATTTCCTGTTCGCCACGCAAGGCCCATATCGCCAGTTGAATCTGGGCGCCTACGCCGGCGTCGGGGCAATTTTCGGCGGTGCATGGTTCCGGCATACTTTTAGTAACAGCGATGCAGTTATTTTGCTGGCTGGTTTTCGACAGGGAATTGTCAAGTTCGGGGTCAGTTATGATATTACCGTTTCAGGACTGGCCGGACGAACGGGAGGCGCCTACGAAGTCAGTCTGGGGATTGCCCTGGATCAGGATGAAAGACTGAAAAACAGAAAAAAACAAAGCAATATCAATGATTGCCTGCGTATGTTTCAATAAAAACGACACGACATGAAATAATCCAAAGGGCTGTTTCCAGACCGGTTCCTCTCCGGAAAGGCGAAAAAAAGTCCTTTTTCTACCACCTTTCGGCCATTGCCTGCCGTACTCCTGAAAAAGACTGCCGTTAAATTTGGCAGGACAGGACGAACGGAATGTTTTCTTTGCCTTACATTTGCTGCTCAATTTTTCAAAAACTGCTTTTAATACAATGAAGAAACTGCTCATGCACGGGTTAAGCCTCCTGGCTCTGGTCATCCTGCTGGCGAGTTGCGGCTCCAAAAAAGAACGCTCCTCTACCACTGGCTGGAAATACAACGACCAGAAATGGGGAGGTTTTGAAAAGATTGATTACAAAGGGCAAGCAACCGGCCCGAACCTCGTCCTGATCGAAGGCGGTACCTACACCATGGGCCTTACCGACCAGGATGTCACCTACGAGTGGAACAACGTTCCGCGTCGTGTCACCGTTTCCTCGTTCTACATGGACGAAACCGAAGTGTCGAACATCGACTATCGCGAGTACCTGTACTGGGTCGATCGCGTGTTTGGCGCTACGTATCCGGAAGTCTGGCGACGCGCCCTGCCCGATACCCTGGTCTGGCGCGAAGAACTGGCGTTCAACGAACCGCTGGTCGAAACCTACTTCCGTCACCCTGCCTACGACTTCTACCCCGTGGTAGGCGTCAACTGGCACCAGGCCAATGAGTATGCCCAATGGCGTACCGACCGCGTCAACGAAATGATTCTCATCGAGAAAGGCATCATGAACCTCGCTCCGGATCAAAAAGACGCCAACAACTTCAACACCGAAGCTTACCTCGTCGGCCAATACGAAGGCAACGTGCGTAAAAACATGCCCGACCGCCGCACCGGTGGCGAGCGCCGCGTTCGCCTTGAAGACGGTATCGTATTGCCCGCATACCGCCTCCCGACGGAAGCCGAGTGGGAATACGCAGCCCTCTCTCTCGTAGGCAACCAGGCTACCAGCAAAGACGAACTTGTTACCGACCGCCGTATCTATCCCTGGGATGGCAACACGGTGCGCTACCAAAAACGCAACAAGTATCAGGGTAAAATGCTCGCCAACTTCAAGCGTAGCGGTGGTGACTACGGCGGTATGGCCGGCGCCCTCAACGACAAGGCCTTCACGCCCTCGCCCGTTACGACCAACTGGCCCAACGACTACGGTCTCTACAACATGGCCGGTAACGTAAACGAATGGACCGCCGACCTGTATCGCCCGATGACCTCGGCCGACTTGCGCGACGTGGACAATCAGGACCTCAACGCCTTCCGCGGTAACCTCTTCATGAAGAAGATCCTTGACCCGGAAACCGGCGCTCCTATCGAAAAAGACAGCCTCGGACGCCTGCAGTACGAACAGGTAGACACCACTACCACGGCGCTGCGCGACAACTACAAACGCCCCGATGCCTACAACTATCTCGACGGTGACAGAGAGTCCGAAGTAGAATACCTCTACGGAAAAAGCACCCTTATCAGCGACAAAGCGCGCGTGATCAAAGGTGGCTCCTGGGCCGACCGCGCCTACTGGCTCTCGCCCGGCGCCCGCCGCTATCTCGAAGAAGACAAATCGAGCAAAACCATCGGCTTCCGCTGCGCCATGACCCGTACGGGTAGCCCCGTGGCCAACAACGAGCCCGAAGGCAATAACTTCAAAGTCAAAGGCAAAAAGAAAAAACGCCGCTATTGATTTTGATTCCCAACCTTAAAAAAGCGGAACAGCCGATGCGCTGTTCCGCTTTTTTTGTAATAACATGTTTGATTGCCAGTTGATTCGATAAATGACATGCGGGCTAATTTGGCTGCCCGCTCCGATTTTTACCTTAGCTTCCATGATCGCGCTGGATGAACTTTACCGGCTTTTTAAAAAGCACCCCGAAGTGTGTACCGACACACGCCGCCTGAGCCATTCCTGTCTGTTTTTTGCGCTCAAAGGCGACAACTTCGACGGCAACTCCTTTGCCGAAAAAGCCCTTCACGGTGGCGCGGCATACGCTGTTGTCGACAACCCGCAATACGCCACCGATCCCCGTTGCCTGCTCGTCGACAATGTGCTCAAAACCCTGCAGGATCTCGCCCGTCTGCATCGCCAGCATTTCGACATTCCTGTCATCGGCATCGCCGGCTCCAATGGCAAAACAACCACCAAAGAACTGGTTTCAGCCGTTCTGGCCAGCCATTATCCCTGTCATTTTACCCGGGGAAACCTCAATAACCACATCGGCGTGCCCCTGACACTGCTGGCTATGCCCGACCACACGGAGGTCGCAGTCATCGAACTGGGCACCAATCACCCCGGCGAACTGGCAGAACTATGCGAAATCGCGCTGCCAACGCATGGCCTGATTACCAATATTGGCAAGGAACACCTCGAAGGGTTCGGAAGCCTCGAAGGGGTTAAAAAAGCCGAAGGCGAACTTTATCAGTTTCTCTCCCGCCGCGACGGTTGCGTATTCGTCAATCTGGAGGAGAAATACCTGAAGACCATGGCGCGCCGGATACGGAAAAAGGTGACCTATGCGCGGACGGAAAACTTCGACCTGGCCAAAAGCAGCAACCCCATCCCGGTCCGGCTGATCGGAGAAACTCCGTTTTTGCAACTGGCATTTCTTTCTCAACACAACGAGCCGGTTCAGGTCGATACCCGAATCGTCGGGCGGTATAATTTCAACAATTTGATGACCGCCATCGCACTGGGCATTTATTTCAAAGTGCCCGATATGGCCATAAAATACGCCCTGGAAGCTTATGAGCCGGCTAATAACCGTTCGCAATTGATCCGCCGCGACTCGAACACTTTTTTGCTGGACGCCTACAACGCCAACCCGTCGAGTATGAAAGCGGCACTGGAGAGCTTCCGCGACACACCCGCCCGATACAAAGTCGCTATACTGGGCGACATGCTCGAACTTGGCCCCGGCGGCCCCGAAGAGCACGTCGCTATGCTGCGCTTCGCTTTGCGCTGCAAACTGGACACAATCGTACTGGTGGGGCCTGTTTTTGGCCAATGCACTTCAAAAGCCCGTCATTTGCACTATTTCCCCGATGCGCAATCGGCCAGAGCATGGTTTCAGCAACAATCGTTTCAGGATACCAGTTTCCTGTTAAAAGGCTCGCGCGGCATTCGCCTTGAGCAAGTCATCGAACCCTGACGATCATGGCTTTTTATCGAAAAAAAAAGATGGGCCAGCCTTCGGAAATGACGCCCGGGGAGGCACAAAACCGCCTGGAGCACTTTTGTGCCTACCGGGAAAGAAGCCCGAAAGAAGTGCGCCGCAAAATTGCTGAACTGGGCCTGGACGAAGACGCCGCCCAGGTCTTGTACGACACATTGGAATCGGACGGTTTTTTTCAGGAAAGCCGTTTCGCCGAAGCGTTTGCCGGTGGAAAATTCAGGGCCAACCATTGGGGAAAAGTGCGTATCCGGATGGAACTCCGGCACACCCACGGCGTCCGGACGGAGTTGATTGAAGCGGTTTTGGAACAAATACCGGAAGAGGAGTACATGGCCGCGCTTCGCCAATTACTGGCTAAAAAAATAGCGCAACTCCCGGCCGACGATCCGCTCATTCACCAAAAAGCAGCCGCTTCTGCCATACGCGCCGGCTTTGAACCCGAACTGGTATTCAAAAATTTGCCTCAGTGACACCCAAACTGGGTGTTTTTAGTAGATTCGGAAACCTGACTTTTTCAAAAAGTTGTCCAAGGCTACTTTATGCAGGGCGACTATTTTTCCGGTAATTTTACAAGACGAATTATTACCAGTCATTTATTTCAAGTCCTCCGTATTATGGCAAAAGAAAAGTTTACACTCGACGACCTCAAGGTCAACAGTTTCGTTACTGCGCTGGAACCCGGCCAGATGCAGGAAATCAAAGGCGGTACCATTATCATCAAAGGTCGCCGCTTTGTGTACACCACGCGTTGGACGACGGTCGACACGCGCGTTGAGCCGCCTTCCGCAACAGGCGTCCCAGGCGGGAACAACGGTTTTTAAGCGCCGTTTTCCCGGAGCCATTTTGTACGGACCGCTTGTGCAAACGTTCGGCTGCTGAGCCGGCTTTCGAGCCAGGCGTCCAGGTCGAACGTTTGCAACATGGCCCTGACACCCGGCAGGGCCGCCAATCGCTGCACATCATCGCGTATTTGCCCGAAAATCGCTTTTTGTCCACTCGCATCGGGCGTACGCAGGATTTCGGACAATCCTTGTATCAGTCGCCGCTCCACTTCGAGCAGGCGATTTTTTTTGCGCAAAAAACGCGTGGCCGAACGCATCAGCGATTCGAGCAAAACGGTGTTGCCCATTTCAAAATGCAGAATCAGCAGCAGAATGCGGGCCAGGCTCTGCAGGTCTTCCCGGCCGACCGTCCGGGGTTGGTTGAGCCATAGGTTCAGGTAGCCCAGCGCTTCGTCGTACAGGCCGCAGCCGTAGCTGATAATGCTGTATTGCGCCCAAAAACTGCCGGTTTCATAGTCGTGTGCGTACAATTCCGTGGATTCCGACTGGCAACGCAGCATAGCCTCGCGCCCTTCGTCAAACTCCCCGGTGTAAATACACAGCACAAATTTGTTGGAATAGTATTGCCGGTGAATCTTCCGCCGATCGTCTTGGGTGATGGGTTTCAAAGAGCGCAGTTTTTCCAGATTGCTGCGCACCTCGTCGTAACGGCGAAGCAGACCGCAGGACAGGATCTGGTTGCTCAGCGCGGCGATGTAATCGGCCAGGTTTTCGCGCAGAAAATGCGACTGTGATTCGAGCAACTGGATGAGTTTGTGGCCGGTTTCGTAAAACTGTTCGTTGTCGAGCGCGGCATAATGGTAGAGATTGAGCGCGCGATAATAATACACCCGCGCCCGGTGAGACGTGGCCCGGTCGGGGTCTGCGAAGGCCTCTGTGCCAATGAGTTGCCGAAGTTTCTCCAGTCGGTCTTCGCCCCGGTGCATGGCCTCGCGCCGGATGGTGGCATACACGGAAAAAAAGATCTTTCGGTACTCGGACACATTGCGCAATTGTTCCAGCGTGCGGGTTTCTTCGTATTGGAGTTGTTCGAGCTTTTTGTGTAAAAAATCAGCGTCCATTTGCGTGTAAGCCAGTTGTTTTTCCCAACGCAGTACTTCCAGTTGGTGGGCAAACGCTTCATACTGGCGGGCGATTTTGCCCGATTTGTGCAACAACTCGCGACAGTCGTCGTAATGCCCGCGTTTGAAAAGCACGGCTACGCTTTGCAACAAGTGGTTGAGCCGAAACTCGACCGACTGCTGCTCGTCGTACGATTGAAGGCTTTTGAGCAACAATTCGTACAAGTAGGCTTTTAATTCCGAGTACTTCTGGCTTTCGAGCGGCTGATTTTCATAAATTTTTGTCTTGAATTTCTCCTCGTCGAAGTCGTCCGTTGCGGCCATCGCTTCAAACAGGCGGATGTATTTGGTTTC
>JAEUUU010000076.1 GCA_016787345.1 Saprospiraceae bacterium
ACCTGGTCGCTTACTTCTGCGAGGTCGATGTTGACGCGCACCTGATCAACAGCCGGGTTCGGCGTGATGGTCACCTGATCGTCGGCGAGACGGTTGGGTTTCTCGCTGGTGCTGGAGGAGTAGCCTTGCAGTTGCAGGCGATTCACCACATCGGCGCCGGACCAGCCGCCGTCGAAGAAGGTCAGGGCGGTACCGTTGCCAATAGCCAGCGGCGTGGACGGGAAGTTGAGGTAGAACCACTCTTCGAGCGAGTTCATAAAGCGAATGTCGCGTCCGTAACCGGCTTCGAGACCGTTGTAGTAGAGCGAAACGTAGTACACGTGGTTCGGTTTCAGTTCAACGGGTTGGCCGGTCAGCAGGTCGGCAACCGGAGCGTCGATCAGCACGCCATCTTCTTCGAGGCCGGTCATGGTGTACACGCCATAGCCTACCTGGGTCAGGTCGTCGAAGGAGCTGGCCAGGTCGATCGTGCCGTCTTCGTCGACGTCGCCATCGTACAGGAAGATGTTGATGTCGTTAGCCGTGCCGCCCGGCGGTACGTTCGGTACGTACACCGAGTCGATGTTGGAGATACCAAAGGTTACGAAGGTGGCATTGCCGCCGTTCGGGCCGGTAACGCAGATTGCGCCTTCCTGGTGAAGGAAACCGCCGGAGATGAAGTTGGCATTGGTCGTACCTACACCGCCCGGATCGTTGATCAGGTTGTCGGTAGCGAAGGTATACTGCGTGTGAACGAATTTGCGGCGCAGCGTATCGCGCGATTCGTTGTAAACGCTGTTGGTGTATTCAACATTGAACTCGCCAACAACAGCCGGCGGCAGGTAGCCGGGGAAGTACTGGAAGGTGGATACGCCCGGATCAACCGACGGGATGGTCGAGGTCAAGGTGACAACGTTGCCGCCCGGTTCGGTGATGGTGGCTTTCAGTTCCACGTTTTCGAGGGTAGCCGCGTTGCGGTTGACGAAACGAACGCCCATGTTGGTGAGGCTGTCAACCTGGCTGATCGGCGTAGCGTAGTGGTACGGGCCGGCAGCGTCGTAGAAGCGCGGGAGCAGGAAGCACACGTTGACGGTTTCGCCGTTTTTGAGGGCGTTGTCGATTTCTTCAACAACGTTGCGGCAAACAAAGATCGACGGGATGGTGTCGAGCGCAGCGTTTGTGCCGGCAGCCATGTTGATGATCGAGCAGCCGTCGTCGGTAGCCGTATTGTAGTGGTTAGCGATGATAACGGCTTTGGCGCCGGCTTCCTGCGCGTACCATACTTTAAGGCTGAAATTGCACACACCGCGGCGGATGAGGGCAATCTTGCCCGTCAGGTCCTGCGTGATGATCGTATCGCAAACGAGCGAGTCGGGCGTTTCGTCGAAAGCCCAAACGATTTCACCGCAGAGTTCTTCGGTGATACCGGCGCCAAACAGCGAGTGACCGTAGCCGCAAGCGCCGTTGGAGTAGTCGGAAGTACCGGAAGAAGTGATCACGCGGAACAAGAAGTCGTCATTCTGCGTGCCGTCTTGCGCCTGTGCCGAAGTGGCAAAACCAAGGCTCAGGAGGACTGCAAAAGCCGATCCCAGGAATGAGGTAAGAATTTTTTTCATAACACGTTCGGTTTAAATTTTCATGAAATGTTTGCGGCAAATATAGAGGCTTCCGCAAAATGCCAATTCATTTTCTGCCAATACGGTCAAATTTTTACCATTCGTCGAAAAGCAATTTCTCTACTTTTGACGCGAATGGTAGTTTTCTGCCTGCATTAACACGAAGCGAATGCCTTTCCATTTGCCCGTTTCAAAGTTTTACCAAACAAAATATTCACACAATTAAATTCTTGACCATGAAAAGAATTACACTTCTTCTTTTGGCAATCACGCCCTGGCTTCTGACCAGTCAATCGCAAAAACAGCTGACCCTGGCGCCCGGTCAAAACATTCAGTTCGGCCCCTCGGCCATCGGCAAAGTCAAAACCCACACGACAGGCCTGGAAAATGCTGCTACCCTCGAAGAATCCGTGCCGGCCGCCCCGCGCGTACTGGCTGAATTGATTGCCGGCGTAACAACCTACGACCTCCAGTCGAACGGCTCCATGGCGCGTCGCCTGCACAACTGGGGCAATGGCGAGGTGAGCGCTACCTGGGCCATGTCGCGCACCGGCTCCGAGGCTGCCGGATACGCCGACCGCGGCACGGGTTACAACAAAACCTCCGGCGGCGCATTCGGGCCCTACCCCACCACCCGCATCGAAGGACCGAGCACCCGCACGGGCTTCCCCGCTTATTTCGTCACGGATGCCGGTGAAGAGTGGGTATTCTCCCACGGCGGCACAGTGGGCAACTACACCATCCACTATGAGCACAAAGCCGCTTCGGCGACTACCTGGACTGGCGGCAACGTGCCCGTCACTACCCCGCACGGCGGCCTCTGGATTCGCGCCTGCTCCGGTGGCGCCGATGGCAACTCCATCCACCTGATCTACTACACCACCCCGACAGGCGCCAGTTTCGGCGGCGTGCCCATCGAAGGCATCGACGGCATGGTGAAATATTGCCGCTCCACCGACGGCGGTCAAACCTGGGATATCCTCGACTATACCCTGCCGGGCATCAGCAGCGACGACTATGCCAGCATGTCGGCCGACGCCTACTCGATCGACGCCAGCGGCGACAATGTGGCTGTCGCCCTGTTTGCACAGACCAACGACTGCCTGCTCTTCAAATCCAGCGACAACGGCAGTACATGGGGCGCCGCACGCGTCGTCAACGATTTTCCGTTGAAAAAATGGACCTTCGACGAAGGTTATACTTTCGACGAGGTCGGCATGTTATACGACTCTACCTACTATCCCGATTCGCTCGCCATCCTGACCAGCGACGAAACCGGCACCGTTTTGGTCGACGACAACGGCCTTGCACACGTGTGGTTCTCGTCATTCTTCTTCCGCGACAACGACACAACCGACGACAATCAGTACACCTTTTATCCTCTCTACGACCTGGGTATCGTGTACTGGAACGAAACCATGGCCGATAACTCCGGCGTGATCGCCGCCACTTCGCCCGATATCAACAATGACGGCGTCTGGGGCGCTGAAGAAAACCCGCTTGCGCTGTCCAATATTTATACGGCCGGCTACGGCGAGGCATTCAGTACCGGCCCGACTGCAGGTATCGACGCAGAAGGCCGCTTGTACGTGTCCTACACCTCCAACCATGAACAGTATTACGACCTGGTCGACCTGTTTTACCACAAACACCCCTTTATCGCCCGTACTACGCCCGATGATTACACGGCCTGGCAAAAACCACAGGCGGTATTGAACGACCAAACGTTCTCCGATCCGGGCCTGCTGGGCTTCTGGGAGCATTATTTCACTACAATGGCCCGCGAAGTCGACACCCATGCACACGTATTGGTGCAACAAGACGGCGCTTTTGGCATCACCTTCCGGATTACCGGCAACCAGCCTGCGGAAGAAAACAACATGGTGTATGTGGCTTTCCCACTTAGCCTCTTTACCGTTGGCGCAGAAGAGCCCGCTTATCAGCCGCTCGAACTACAAATTGCACCCAACCCTGCCGGCGCTCAGGCGCGTGTGTCTTTCGAATCGGAAACCAGCGGGACCGCCGCGGTGGAAGTATTCGACCTGTACGGCAAAATGGTATACAGCCAGCGCAATCCGGTCGGAACCGGCGCCCAAATGCTCCAGTTTATGACCGAACAGTGGCCGGCCGGCACCTACCTCGTCCGGGTTCTCAACGGCCGTCAGTTGGGTACGGCGAAACTGGTAAAATTCTGATCGTCCGATACCAATCAAATGCACAGCGCGCACCGGGGACATTGCTTCCCGGCGCGCGCTGTGCATTTGATCTGAACTTTGTTGGATGCTCTGCGGTGACCAGATCATAAACTCGTATTTAAATTTCCAGTTGCCCAAAATTTTTTCAAAAGTCTGGCATTAATAGGTGGTTCTTTCTTTAATCTCTCTCCGTTCGAAGCCGCAGCCTTGCGCGCGAACCGCCTTCCCAAAAATTCCTGCCTGTTTCGCTGTAGTTATCTGATTGCAAGATTAATCTTGGAGGTTGATGAGGGTTGATGAGGTTTATAAGGTTGATAAAAGGGTCAGTTGTCGAGTGCGGCAATCCCCCTTTTATCAACCTTATAAACCTCATCAACCTTCATCAACCCCTCCTAACAATCGTTTTACTCATCCAAAATCGATTTACCATGGCATCACTTAATCCGCTTTCGGGCGCGTTGGGACACCGGCGCGCAGCCCACCTTTTGCGAAGAGCCAGTTTCCGCTACACCAAAGAGCGGGTCGACGAACTGGCCGCCCTTTCGGCCGAAGAGGCTGTTTCTGCTCTCCTTCAACTTTATCCGCTGCAACTGGAACAGCCCGTGTATGGGCCCGGCGCCACAACCTGGATCAATCCGCCCGGCGGCGTCGATCCGGCCGACGACGACCAGTTGCTGCCCTACGTCATGGGCTGGTGGCTCAACGAAGCCGTGCACGATCCCGGCATCGGCCACAAGATGAGCTTCTTCTTTCACCAGTACATGGTCGTGCAAATCGGCACCCTGCGCAACACCAACTACTTCGACTACCTGGCGCTGATGCGCTGGGGCGCTCTGGGTAACTTCAAGCAACTGGCGACCAAACTCGTGCTCGACAATTGCATGTTGCGCTACCTGAACAACGACCAGAATTTCAAAGACAACCCCAACGAAAACTTCGCCCGGGAGTTTTTTGAACTTTTCACAATCGGAACCGGCGAAGCAGCAGGCCCCGGCGATTACACCAACTACACCGAAGACGACATCGTACAGGCCGCACGGGTATTCACCGGCTTCAACCGCACGCAACGCGGTCAGGCCATCGATCCGGACACCCAGTTGCCTTCCGGAAGGGGTATTCCCGTCCAGCACGATTTCGACCCTAAAACATTCAGCAACCGCCTGGGCAACACGACCCTTCAATCAGGCGGTGACTCGGAGGCCGACATGCTGGCCGAACTCAATGCTTTCGTCGATCTCGTTTTTTCACAGGAAGAAACGGCGCGCAACTTTTGCCGCCGCCTGCACCGCTATTTTGTCACGAGGCCCATCACCGACGAGGTGGAGAACGAGGTGATCGATCCGCTTGCACAGACTTTCCGCGACAACAATTTTGAAGTGAAACCCGTCTTGCAGGCGCTGTTGTCCAGCCAGCATTTTTACGATGCCGACGACGCCGATCCCAACGACGAATCGCTGGGCGCCCTCATTCGACCGCCGCTTGATCTGGTCCTGCATTCTATTTCTTTCTTTAATCTGCCCATCCCCGACCCCATCAGTGCCAATGCCGACCATTATCTGGCATTCTGGAACGGGGGCGTCGTCAACCGCGCGCTTGGCCAGGCCGGAATGCAGCTGTTTTATCCGCCCGACGTGGCGGGTTACCCCGGCTATTTCCAGATACCCGTACACAACCGCCTTTGGTTCAATTCCGCTACAATTATCGCCCGTTACAAACTCCCGCAAATTCTGCTCACCGGCACCCAGGTGCTCGGCGGATCGTCGGAAAGTATCGGGACCAAACTGGATGTGGCGGCCTGGATTCGAGACAGCGGCGTCGTGAGCGACCCGGCCGATTCCTATGTTTTGGTGAAAGAATTGTTGCAATACCTCTTTCCAGAGGAAGCAGACGCGGATCGTTTCGACTATTTCCTGACCAATATTTTCCTCGACCAACTGCCGCCGCCCGACTGGACCTACGAATGGGACAACTTCATCAATACCGGCGATGATTCGGAGGTGAAAATCCCGCTTTCGCGCCTGGTGAATGCCATCATGTACGCACCCGAGTATCAAACCGCCTGACCCACTTTCTTCAACAACATGAAAAGACGCAACTTTCTCCAGATACTTTCGGCCGGCGTGACACCATTTATGGTCAACGGATTCAATTTCCGGCCTTTCGCCAACCGCAAAATGGCGCAATTGCTCTCCACCTGCGACGGTGTCGAAGAGCGCACACTTATCCTCATCCAGCTCAAAGGCGGCAACGACGGCATCAATACCATCATCCCGATTGCCGTGTACGACGACTACGCCAACCTGCGGCCTTACATCCGGGTACCCGATAGCGGCCTGGAAAAATACATCACGCTCGATAATACCTTGCCAGCCGCCGATCAAGTGGGTTTACACCCGGTTATGGGCGCTATGAAAGACCTGTACGACAAAGGTTGGGTGTCGGTCGTGCAGGGCGTAGGCTATGAAAACATCAATCAGTCGCATTTCAAAGGCACCGACCTTTGGTTGTCGGGCGGCGACGGCACACCCGAAAATTTCAATATCCACTCCGGCTGGATGGGCCGTACGCTCAATGCCATGTATCCCGACGTACTTGGCGAACCCACGCCCGACTTTCCCGATCCGCTGGGAATTCAGGTGGGCGACCCCTACCCTTCCCTGGGTTTTCACACCGAAACGGAACACCTCAATTCGATCAACCTGAGCGGTCAGGACCCCGAAGGGTTTTACACGCTCATCCAGTCGATCGGCGGCGCGCCCATCCTGAACGTACCCGATTCGGAATACGGCGTCGAACTGGAGTACATTATGGGGGTAGAAAACAGCGTAGACCTTTATTCTCAACGCATTACGCAAACTTTCAACGCCGGTTCCAATGCCCTGACCTATCCGGACTCCGATTTGGCCAACCAGTTGAAAACCGTGGCGCGTTTGATCAAAGGCGGCTGTCGCACCAAAATCTTCCTGTGCTCCATGGGCGGCTACGACACCCACGGTTCGCAAACGGGCGACTCCGTGCTGCTGGGTCCGCACCCCTCCTTGCTGCAAAATCTGTCGGAAGCCGTAAAAGCCTTCTTCGACGACCTCGAAGCCATGAGCCTCGCCGATCAGGTAATGGCCTGTACCTTTTCGGAGTTTGGTCGCTGTGCGCGTGAAAACGGCTCCTACGGCACCGACCACGGAACGCTGGCGCCCATGTTGATTTTTGGAAAAGGCGCCGAAGCAGGCGTCGTGGGCACCAACCTGAACCTCGCCGGCGTCACCGACGACGGTCAGGTATACGGCACGCAATACGATTACCGGCAGGTATTTACCACACTGGTGCAGGATTGGCTGGGCGCCAACAATTATGCCCTGGAGCAAGCTATGTTTGATGGTTACAACAAATTACCGTTGGTCAACAGCACGTTTGTCGTCAACCCGGATTGCTATATCGGCGGCGCTGTGTCGGTTTTTGATCCGGTGCGCGAACAACGCCGGCTGAGCGTGTACCCCAATCCGGCAGTGAGTACGGCAGAGGTCAATTTCCGCAGCGACAACAATTTTCCGGCCAATCTGACCCTGCACAGCCTTGGCGGCAAACTGGTGTCGAGCATGCAGGTACAGATACAAACGGGCGGCAATCAGTATTTTTTGAACGTACGCAATTTGCCCTCCGGACCGTATTTCATTCGTCTCGAAAACCGCCTGAACGGCGTGGCAGAGGTGATGAAAATCAATGTGATCAGAAGTTAAAAACCGGTTTCCGGATAGACGTTATTTCCCTGTCGGAAATAGTTTGGTCAAGCCCTGTCGTGTCAACGGCAGGGCTTTTTTTTACACCTCGTTAAACCCGACAGGAGAAGTCAGGTCAAAAGACTCGTTTCCTCCCAAAAACAATCCTTATTCCTTCACCAAATCAATTTTAGTCCACATGGCATCACTTGCACCATTGTCCGGCGTGTTGGGGCACCGTCGCGCTGCACATTTGCTACGCCGCACTTCCTTCAGGTACACCAAGCCCAAAGTTGACGAACTGGCGGGAAAAACGGCTGCGGAAGCGCTCGCCTCTCTTTTGCAACTGTATCCGCAGCAACTGGATCAGCCGGTGTACGACGATCCGACCACGACCGATGTGGCAGAAAACATCAAGTGGATCAATCCGTATGTAGATCCGGCCTCTTTCGGAACGGAGGATTTTATGCTGCGTCGCTGGTTGATGGGCTGGTGGGTCAACGAGGCGCTTCAGGACCCTGGCATCGGCCACAAAATGACTTTTTTCTTCCACCAGTATTTTGTCACTGTGGCCAATACGCTGGGGACCCAACATTATTACGATTACCTGGCCTTGTTGCGCTGGGGCGCCCTGGGTAATTTTAAAAAACTGGCCACCAAAATGGTGACGGATAATACCATGTTGCGCTACCTCAACAATCAGGAAAACGTGGCTGGCAATCCAAATGAAAACTTTGCACGCGAGTTTTTCGAACTGTTCACGATCGGTAAGGGGCCGCAGGCCGGCGACGGCGATTACACCAACTATACGGAGGCCGACATTGTACAGGCTGCACGGGTTTTCACCGGATTCAGAACGCGGTTCAACCGCAACGTGATCGATGCCGAAACCGGTATTCCGCGCGGCGATGCCAGCTTTTTCGGTACAGGAGGCGTGCAATTGCACGATTCCGGGACCAAACAATTCAGCGCCCGTTTTCAAAATACCGAGATACCCGGCGCGACCAATTCGGCCGGCATGTTTACCGAATTGAATGCCTTTGTAGATATGATTTTTGCACAGGAAGAAACGGCCAAATTTACCTGCCGCCGCCTGTATCGATACTTTGTAAGCCGCCAGATTACCGATGAAATCGAAAACGACATCATCGCCCCGCTGGCCAGTACCTTCCGCAACAACAACTACGAAATCAAACCCGTACTCGAACAACTCCTGAAAAGCGAGCATTTCTACGACGTGGACGACTCCGACAATGCCGACGAGATCGTCGGCGGCCTGATCAAGTCGCCGCTCGAACTGTCGCTGCAGGCCATGACCTTCTTCGGCGTGCCCATCCCCGACCCGCTCACGCAAAATACGCAGCACTACGTTGTGCTGTATTCCCGGGGTGTAATCGACCGGATGTTTGCATTGAGCGGAATGATGCTGTTTTTCCCCTCCGACGTGGCTGGGTATCCGGCTTATTATCAAAGCCCTGATTTTAACCGCCAGTGGTTCAATTCCAGCACGATCATTGCCCGCTACAAATTGCCCCAGATGTTGCTAACGGGCCGGTATCAAATCGGTGGCAACCCCAACGGCAACCTGGGCACCAAACTGAACATCGCCCCCTGGTTGAAAAACAGCGGCGTGGTCAGCGACCCGGAGGACCCCTACGTGGTAGTGCAAGACCTGCTTTCCTATCTCTTGCCCGAACAGGTCGATGCCGAACGCTTCAATTATTTCCTCAACGACGTTTTTCTCGATAACCTGCCCCCCGCCGACTGGACCTACGAATGGCAAAACTATCTGGCCAGCAATAACGCGACCGAAGTCACGATCCCGTTGGAGCGCCTGATCAACGCCATTATGTATTCGCCTGAATATCAGACCTTCTGATGATTCCAGCGGTCCAATCAGATTCCTTCATACTGAAATCTTTTCCATCATGAAACGTCGTAATTTTCTAAAAATACTACCGCCGCTCGGCATCACTCCTTTTGTCGTCAACGGCTTCCCCTTGAAAGCATACGCCAACCAGCGCCTTGCACAAATCCTCAGCACCTGCGATGGTGTGGAAGACCGCGTACTGGTCCTCATCCAACTCAAAGGCGGCAACGACGGCGTCAATACCGTCATCCCGATCAATCAGTACGATACCTACGCCAACCTGCGGCCCACCATCCGGATCTCCGACACCGGCAACAAAAAGTACATCGATCTCGACACCACGCTGCCCTCGGCCGACCAGGTCGGTCTGCACCCTGCCATGACCGGTTTTAAAGAAATCTACGACGAGGGCCAACTCGCACTGGTGCAAGGGGTGGGTTATGCACAGCCCAACCAGTCGCACTTCAAAAGCACCGACCTTTGGCTGACAGGCGGCGATGGCACCCCGGAGAATTTCAACATCGGTTCGGGCTGGATGGGACGCGCCCTGCAGGCTTTTTACCCCGATGTGTCCGGCGCCCCGACAGCCAATATGCCCGATCCGCTCGGCATTCAGGTCGGCGACCCCAACCCTTCCCTGGGATTTCACACCGAAACCGAACACCAGAACGTCATCAACCTGAGCGGCCAGGACCCCGCCGGCTTCTTCTCGCTGGTACAGACCATCGGCGGCGCGCCGATCCTGAATATTCCGGACACCGAACAGGGCGACGAACTGGCCTTTATCATGGGCGTAGAACAGAGCGTAAACCTGTACGCGCAGCGCATTACCGAGGTTTTCAACGCGGGCTCCAATGCTATTACCTACCCCGAAACCAACCTGGCCAGTCAGTTGAAAACCATCGCCCGCATGATAAAGGGTGGTTGCAAAACCAAGATTTACCTCTGCACCCTGGGCGGTTTCGACAACCACAGTTCGCAGGCTGATCCGATTGATACTTCGACGGGCGTGCACTCGGAGTTGCTGCTGCAACTTTCCGATGCCGTCAAAGCGTTTCTAGACGACCTCGAAGCGCTGGGTATTGCCGAACAGGTGTTGGGCTGTACGTTCTCCGAGTTTGGCCGTTGCGCTGCTGAAAACGGTTCGATCGGCACCGACCACGGTACGCTGGCGCCCATGTTTGTATTTGGCAAAAACGCCCAGGCAGGTGTATTGGGCACCAATGTGAACCTGTCTAACCTGACCCAGGACAACCAGTTGCAGGGCATCCAACACGACTACCGCCAGGTGTTTGCCACCTTGTTGCAAGACTGGCTGGGCGCCGACGGCTATGTAATGGAACAAACCATGTTCGATGGTTATACCAAAGTCGGACTGGTCGACGCCGCTTTCGTGGTGAACCCCGACTGTTATTTTGGAGGCGGTACTTCCGGCGCATGGGAGATTGCCCAAACGGTCAAACCGCTGCAGGTATTCCCCAATCCTGCTTCATACAACGCAGAAGTTTCCTTTGAAAGCCCTTACGCATTCCCCGCGCGTCTTTCCCTGCACAGTTTGGGCGGCTCGATGGTGTATGCCAATACCGTTCAGGTGAGTTCAGGGACCAACTTCTATTATCTGGATGTAGCCAATTTGCCTGCCGGCGCCTATTTTGTTCGCCTTGAGAATAAAAATACCGGTACGGCGGATGTAACGAAACTCTCCGTTGCACGTTAATAAGGCATCCAACATTGTTCAAGACATCATCAACAATGGAGCGCCGGGCGATTCGTCGTCCGGCGTTTTTTGTTGTACAAGCCATTTTGACTGCAATAAACGTTTTTCCCGATTCC